>NZ_AQXE01000012.1 GCF_000375485.1 Desulfovibrio oxyclinae DSM 11498
GGGATGCTTATCGCGTTAACTACGGCACCGAACCCAACGGCCCGACACCTAGCATCCATCGTTTACGGCGTGGACTACCAGGGTATCTAATCCTGTTTGCTACCCACGCTTTCGTACCTCAGCGTCAGAACTTGTCCAGCAGGCCGCCTTCGCCACCGGTGTTCCTCAAGATATCTACGGATTTCACTCCTACACCTGGAATTCCGCCTGCCTCTCCAAGCCTCAAGCACAGCAGTATCAGAGGCAATTCCTCGGTTGAGCCGAGGGCTTTCACCCCTGACTTACTGCGCCGCCTACGCACGCTTTACGCCCAGTGATTCCGATTAACGCTTGCACCCTCCGTATTACCGCGGCTGCTGGCACGGAGTTAGCCGGTGCTTCCTCTGGAGGTACCGTCAGCAAAAGAGCCTATTCGACTCTAATGGTTTCTTCCCTCCTGACAGCGGTTTACGACCCGAAGGCCTTCTTCCCGCACACGGCGTCGCTGCGTCAGGGTTTCCCCCATTGCGCAATATTCCCCACTGCTGCCTCCCGTAGGAGTCTGGGCCGTGTTTCAGTCCCAGTGTGGCTGATCATCCTCTCAAACCAGCTACTCATCGTTGCCTTGGTAGGCCATTACCCCACCAACAAGCTAATGAGACGCGGGCCCATCCGACAGTGGTAGCTTACATGTAGAGGCCACCTTTCCCCCGTAAAGTTAAATACGAAGCGTATCCGGTATTAGCAGGCGTTTCCGCCTGTTATCCCGATCTGTCGGGTAGATTACCCACGCGTTACTCACCCGTGCGCCGCTCTACTCATCTCCCGAAGGAAACTTTCTCGCACGACTTGCATGTGTTAAGCACGCCGCCAGCGTTCAATCTGAGCCAGGATCAAACTCTCCAGTTGTATAACTTGGAGTATTAGTTTGATCACTCTCGTCACAAGCTGACCCTTACGGGTCATGTGATTAAGCGATCTTTCGCTCAACTCGCTATTTAATTGTCAAAGACCGAAGTTCCGTTTCTCGGAACGCCTTGCCGAAGCAAGGAAGGGCAAACTATGTTTTTGTGTCGCCCCTGTCAACCGTTTTTTTAACTTTTTTTCGGGCGCCCCGTTTGGGACATTCCGAAAAGCCGCTCCGGCTAACCGCTCGATATATTTGGAAAGAACAAGTCGCTCTGTTTGGCCCGTGTGGGCTGCCCCGTCGCGACGAAGAGAGATTCTACGGAAACACCCTTCACAGGTCAAGCGCTTTTTTCGAAAAAATGAACCTTTCTTTCACTTCTTTTGCAAGCTACTGTTTTTATTGATGTATTTTTATACCCTTTTTGGAGCCTCATTTGCTCCATATTGGGTTCATAATGGCTTTTCCCGTCACAAGAACTCATCTGAGCCTTCAAAAACACTCTTCCGCCCCTTCGCTCTCCCCGCTTCAGGGGGCGATTTTTAGGCTCCGACTTCCTTCTCATAATCATATTTAGTGCTGTCCACGTCTTCTACCATTATATATGGTGACAGCATCTTCACTGGAAGTCAGAGTCACTGGCTCCATCAAAACAGTTTGAAGGGAGATTCATCATGACTGCGGAAATCATGACACTCGGCCCCATGCTTATCGGATCGGTTCGTCACGTTGGCCCTTATGCGGAGTGCGAGTCAGCGTGGCATACTCTTCTCGCCTGGGCCACCGAGAGTCAGGTTCTGAGACAGGATACGGCGTTTATCGGCATTTGCCATGACGATCCGAACCAGACTCCCCCGGAGCAGATCCGCTACGATGCCTGCATAACCGTTCCCGACGGCGTCGGTGGTAGCGAAGCCGTCACCCTTGGCACCATCCCTGCCGGCGACTACCTGTCTTTGATGCATTCCGGATCATATGAAGGACTCGGCAATGCATGGGGTGCCCTGTTCGAGCAGGAGCTGCCAACGTGTGGGAAAGAGTTCGATCCCAAAAAACCCTGTTTTGAGCAATATCTCAACAGTCCGCAGCAGACACCGCCTGAAGATTTGCGCACGAGGCTGTTCGTCCCGTTGAAATAAAAAAGGGCCCCGGAGTTTTCCGGAGCCCATATCATATATATCGGCCAGCCCCCTACTGCCTGAGAAACTCGCGAAACGCCCGGACCGTTGCGTACAGGTCCGCCTTTGATGCGAGCTCGAACGGGCTGTGCATGGAAAGCACCGGCATACCAACGTCGATGATATCCATACCATATATAGCAAGGAACTTGGCGACGGTACCGCCGCCCCCCATATCGACCTTGCCGAGCTCCGCCATCTGCCACGGCACCTCGGCTTCATCGAAGATGGACCTTAGCCAGCCGATGAATTCGGGGTGGGCATCGTTTGCGCCGACCTTGCCCCGGTGCCCGGTGAACTTGTTGAAGCATGGCCCATAGCCCATGAAGGCCGCATTGCGCTCTTCATGAACATCCTTGAAGTTCGGATCCACCGCGGCGGCAACGTCAGCCGACAGAGCCGTGCCGTTCATCATTACACGCGAGAGTTTGGCATCCGGCTCCCAGCTCTCAAGCAGCTCGTCCAGGGTGTACTCGAAGAAAAGCGACTTTGCCCCGGTGGCACCGTCCGAGCCGATCTCTTCCTTGTCCCAAAGCAGCACGATCTGAGTGAACTCCGGCTCCGGCTCGTCGAGCAGGGCCTCCAGTGCGCAGAAGCAGCTGGAACGGTCATCATGGCCGTAGCCGCCGATCATTGAGGAATCGAGTCCGACGTAACGCGCGGGTCCAGCCGGAACCGCCTGCAGTTCGGCGCTGATCAGGTCCGATTCGTCGATGCCATAGCGGTCATGCAGCAGACCGAGGATCATATGCTTGACCCTCGCCCCCTTTTCGGGCTTGTCCTCGCCTTCTCCCAGTAGCGGCACCGTGCCGAGAACCACATTGAGTTTTTCTGCTTCAAAAGCTTCCGAAACCTTCTTCTCCATATCCTTATGGGCGAGGTGCGGCAGCAGGTCCGTCACGGTCAACACCGGATCTTCCGGCTTTTCACCAACTTCCACACGAACCACATCGCCGTCGCGCTTGACGACGACACCGTGCAGAGCAAGCGGCATGGTCAGCCACTGATATTTTCGGATGCCTCCGTAATAGTGGGTCTTGGCAAGGCATATTTCCGTATCCTGATACAGCGGGCGCTGCTTGAGGTCGAGGCGCGGGGCATCTGCGTGCGCTCCCACCAGTCTGAATCCTTCGGAGAGCGGCCTGCGGCCCTTGCGTGCGAAAAATCCAGTCTTGCCGCGCTGAATGCGCATCACGGCATCGGCCCCGAAGTCCTCGACGAATCCGGCCTGTTCTGCCCTTTTGCGGGCGTAATTCATCACCAGCCGTTCGGTTTTGCACGCAGACAGGAAGTCCACATAGCGGGCTGCCATTTCATCCATGGCGGTACGGTCCGCCTCGGAGGTATAGGTCTCCCACGCATTCTTCGGGGTATATTCCAATTCGGACTTACTCATTCGGTATTCCTCTCTGTTTTCGGAAGCGACCTATAAAGGAAGTATTTCTTGTAACGTTCGGCCCCGAACCTGTGGTCGGTACGAATCCGGCCTGCTCCCGTCGGGAGTCAGGGATACTATGTTCGGGGGAGTTTGAAAAGGTGGGGAGGAAGGCGGATGTGCAGCAACGATGGAATGAACTATCCATCATAAATCCCAAAAAAGCCGGACATCCCGTTTACGGGATGTCCGGCTTGAAACTCGACTTCGGCAACGGTTATGTCAACGCCTGACGAATGGCTCCGGCCGCAAGGCGGTATTCCTTGGGATCAAGCGTGCGCGGGTCGAGGCAGAAGACATCGTCCTCAATGCGCGCCACCAGCGGGGGTTCCGTGTCCAGAAGCCGCTTCTTCAGTTCCGGGACGCTCAGCTCGCGCGGCTGGACCGTCACCAGGGCCGTGTCCAGGTCCTGTTCCGGAAACGCCCCGCCACCTACGCGGGAAACGCCTTTTCTGACGCCCACGGTGACCGCGTCGCCCAGTTCCTCGCGCAGGACTTTCGCCAGACGGTTGGCCCGGCTGCGCAGATTTTTGTACGGCATGGTGATCATATTCAGCGTGGGCACGCTCGACTTGGCCTTATCCATATCCAAATACAGCCGCAAGGTGGCCTCAAGGGCGGCAAGCGTCATTTTGTCGATGCGCACCGCGCGATTGATCGGGTTCTTCTTGATCATGTCGATCCAGCGTTTGCGACCGACGATGATCCCCGCTTGTGGACCGCCGAGCACTTTATCCCCTGAAAAGGAAACCACATCCGCGCCCTGCGCGACGACTTCCTGAACAGTGGGTTCGTTGATCAGCCCCATACCGTCGAAACGGAACAGGCTGCCGCTACCCAGATCCTCCAGCACCGGCAGGTCGTACCTGTCGCCCAATTCACGCATCTCGGGCAGGGAGACTTCCTTGGTAAAACCGATCAATCGGAAATTGGAGGTATGCACCCGCATCAATGCGCCGGTGTTTTCGTTGATAGCTCCCTCGTAGTCCTTGACGTGCGTCCGGTTGGTGGCGCCAACTTCGTGCAGGATGGCCCCGGTCTTGGACATGACATCAGGAATGCGGAACGAACCGCCGATCTCCACGAGCTGCCCGCGCGACACCACGACTTCGCGCTCCTTGGCGAGCGTTTCCAGCATGATGAAGACCGCGGAGGCGTTGTTGTTGACCACCAGCGCGGCTTCGGCACCAGTAATGTCGCACAGCAGCTTTTCCACGTGGCTGTAGCGGCTGCCACGCTCGCCGGTGTCGAGGTCGAATTCGAGGTTGGAATAATGCGCGCAGGCTTCCACTACGGCGTCCACTGCTTCTTTGGCGAGCAGCGACCGGCCCATGTTGGTGTGCACGACCACGCCGGTGGCATTGAGCACGCGCCTGAAATGAGGGCGCGCCTTGGTGCGGACGTAAGCCTTGATTCTCGGAATAAGTGTGCCCAGCGCCAACGCGCTTTCCTCGCCGATGACGCCGCTGCGAATCTCTTCGCGGCAAACGTCCAGAAATTCGTTGACCAGACCACGCAAAAGCGGGCGCGGCAGTTCCTTCATGTCCTGCTCGTCATCGAGGGCTGTCAGGACCGCGTCCACTGAGGGCAGATGCCTGAATAGATGGGACACGTATATTCTCCTTGGCTGTCGTGCGGTTGGCTACGGATTCAGAAGTTCCGGATATACCGAATAAACGTCGCCCAGTAAATACAGGGACCCGCAGACGAGGATCGGGCCATCACCATCAAGAGCTTGATTCAGCGCGGTGCGGATATCAGGGGCCGCATCCGCCCTGCCGCCAAGCGCGTGCGCAAGCTCACCTGGATCGGCGGCGCGATCCCAGTCGGTGCGGGTCACGATGATTCGTTCGGTTTCCATGGATTCCA
The DNA here is from genome assembly GCF_000375485.1 of Desulfovibrio oxyclinae DSM 11498. Classification (NCBI taxonomy): domain Bacteria; kingdom Pseudomonadati; phylum Thermodesulfobacteriota; class Desulfovibrionia; order Desulfovibrionales; family Desulfovibrionaceae; genus Desulfovibrio; species Desulfovibrio oxyclinae. The sequence continues at coordinate 5,369 of NZ_AQXE01000012.1, forward strand.
GCAACGGCAGCATGGCATCGAGATCCTTGTCTGCCATGCTGCCGAAGACGATACTCTGCGGGCGGACACATTCAGTACGCAGGGTCTTCGCCAACGCCCTCAATGCATGGGCGTTGTGCGCTCCGTCCAGAAATACCGTTTTGCCCTCGATGCGACCCTCTTGAAAGCGTCCCGGAATGAAAGCCCGTGCAAGGCCGGATGCTTCTGCTGCCGGATCCGTGCGCATCCCCTGCTGCTGCGCGAAAAGCCGCCAGCCGGCCAAAGCCAGCCGTGCGTTGTCGCGCTGGTGCCCGCCCTTGAGCCCCAGCCCTCCTCCGGGTTCCTCGGCAAGCTCCGTGCAGAGCGAAAGGGGCACTCCGACTTCTGTGGCGCGGTGTTGCAGGGCCTCAATCACGGCGGAGTCCTGGCTGGCCGTCACCGCCTTCCCGCCCGGATGCATTGCTCCGGCCTTGTCCGCAGCGATGGCTTCCAGTGTTCCCCCGAGCACCTTTTCGTGGTCCAGCCCCACCGGAGTGAACACGGTCAGCCTTGGACGATAGACGTTGGTGGCGTCATACCGACCGCCCAGACCGGCCTCCATCACGGCAACGTCAACCTTGGCGCCCCGGAACGCCTCCATGGCCAGCGCCGTCTGAAATTCGAAATAAGTCAGCTCGTCACCACCGGGAGTATCAATAATGATACCCGCAAGCCGAACCCAGTCTTCACGCGGCAGCATCCGACCGTTTACCCGGACGCGTTCTCTGGGCGTCACGAAATGCGGTGAGGTAAAGAGACCGGTTTTCAGCCCATGGGCCCGAGCAAGCGACTCGATGAAGGTGGATGTGGATCCCTTGCCATTGGTGCCGACCACATGGATGACCGGGGGCAGCCCCTCGGCCCCGGCTGCGTCGCGCAGTCGCTGCATCCTGCCAAGGCTCAGGTCCATGCTGAAAAGCCCCAGCTCGTCCATATAGTTCCGCAAGGCCCGGTAGTCGGTGATTCGCGCCATGATCCATCCTCCTTCAGTGGGTGCGTGGAGGTGGGAATAACAGGAATACCCCTGAATCGGAATCGCTTTTCTCTTGACCGTTGCTCCCGACTCCATTACGAAAATCCCGCACGCGCCCGTAGCTCAGATGGACAGAGCAGGAGCCTTCTAAGCTCTTGGCCGGGGGTTCGAATCCTCCCGGGCGCACCATGAATTTCAGGCGGCGGTACTTCGGTACCGTCGCCTTTTTCATGGTCAAAAAAATTGGCCCCGCATAGCGGCACTGCGTCAAAGGTACAGTGATTTGTACTCTCTTCACCCAAACCCCCAAAGACTCCTCCAAACTCAATCGCCTGGAAATAAAGAACAAAAACTCATAATAAGCCATCTGCATTCTTTGGCACGCCAAATGCTAGGTTCAACATACCTTCTTTCTTTTGCAATTTGCACCAAGGCTCCCGGACGGTCCGGGAGTTTTTTGGTTTCTGGGCACACAAAAGGCGCAGCCAGCTGGCTGCGCCTTTTGTGATTTCCATAGATGGCAGCGGCTATTCGGCAAGACCGCTTTCGTTAATGTCTTCGGGGTGATCGGGTTTCACCGGCGTGGCGTCCGGATCTTCCTCCACCTGTAGGTAGTCCGGCAAGTCCACTTCATCGCCGGTAGACTGCATTCCGGACGCATCGTCCGAGGGCATTTCGTTGCCAAGATCGGTTTCCACCGGTTCCGGCGTCCCCCCTTCATCCATCTCGGATGAAGACTCAGCAGCCTTGAACTTTCTCACGTTGCGGATCATTCTCTCCTGCTCGGCAATGCGCAGGTCAAGATCCTCAATCAGGTGGCGGGTTTTCTTCACTTCCGCCTCCAGCCCGAACCGCTCGGTCTCATTCTTGAGCTTGTCGGCGCGGTAGTCATTGAGTGCCTTCACGTTCTTGGCCGGATCGCCGAGATTCTGCGCCTCAAGGGCTTCGAGCTTGGCAATTTCGACTTCGATCTCACGATGCTCGACCCTGTTTTCCGCCAGCTCCTCTTCATGCTCGGCCAGCTGCTCCTGTCGCTCCGCACGACTGGTCCGCAACTCGGCGAGCTTGAGCTCTTCCTCGGCCAGATCAAGCCTGTCCATGGCCGAATACACCTCGCCCATTTCCGAGGAAGGAATCTGTCCCACCAGCGAGTCATCCACCCCTCCGAACACTCCGGTGGTAGTGCATCCGGAAAGCAATCCAAGCAGACAGACAGCGCCAAATATTTTTTTCATCTCGTCCTCCAAGACGGTAATAGCATTCTTCAGTTGCATGTAACTGGCTGATTGTCCGCCACATACCCCTTGCCGCGACTGATGGCAAGCTTGTGCAAGCATTCACGCCCACCTACTTCATCAACCTTTTACGCTTTTCAGAGATGCCCTCTTGCAATAGAAGATAACAAAAAAAGGGAGCGACCGAAGCCGCTCCCTTTTCATATTCAGATTCGTTTCGGGTGATCTAATCCCGAAGAAGCTCGTTGACCTTCTCCATGATCTCGAAGGCATCACCGACGTAAAGCACATCGGCCTTGCCCTGCGCCCAGCCACAGGAAGCATCCTTGTTGATGGCGCGGCGCTCCTGAATGAAACGCCATCCAACAACATGCGGCTCTTCACCATGGCAACAGGTGGCGAGCCCTTTGGTGTGACGCGGCGTGGAGCCCGTCTGCCCCACCTGATGCAGGTGCGTCAGGAAGGAAATGACCGCCTGTCCTTCGCCAGAGATGTCTACGAGGGATTTGGAAGAACCGAGGGAAGCCTTGGTGCTGTCCAGGAACCCTTTGATCACCCCTTCGGCACGCTGTACGTGGATCTCCCCATCGCCCTGCTTTTTGGTCCAGCCAGCGCCGGTGACAAACAGCATTTCCGCATCCGGACGGATGGTCTGCTCGTCAACATCCGGAGCCTTGATCCCTGTAACAGTGCTGCGGGTGACCGACTCGGCCTCCACCGCCTGTACGTCAGCCTGTCCGGATCCGGAAAACGCCTCGTAACAGCCGGGGGAAAGCGTCACGATCCAAGGCCGCTCGTCACGAGAAAGCTCGCCTTTCATGCGCTGACGATAAAACCAACGCTCGGCCACAGCCTTGCCGTCCTTGACGGAAACACCCGTGCAGTGCGTATCAACACGCCCATCCACACGGACCGCCACGCCCGGAAGCGCACGGCTGAAACGCATGGTCGCCGGAGCTACCACGATGTCCGCGCCGCTGGCCTTCACCAAAGCTTCGCAAGCGTTCACGTCAGTGGCATACCGAGACTGGCCGAACGCCTCGCCAGAGACACCATAAAAACTCGCGCCGCAGCCGGCCACGCTGTCCGCTGCTGCCTGCACATCCGCGCCCACAAGCCCCGCATCAAACTCACCGCCCAGCCCTTCGGCCAAGGCTTTGGCTGCCGTCAGCGTTTCAAGCGCATTGCGGGAAAGCGTTCCGTCAGCCTCTGTATGGGCAAGAAAAAGTACTTTGCTCATTTCGGAATCCCTCCTGCTAGCTGCGGATCCATTCCACGATTTCACGAGCGATGTCCTCGGCCGGAACATCCTTCACCACACGCGTTTCCCGACGCTGCTGCGGAAGCTCCACCGAACCGAACGACAAACCGGGGGCGCCCATGTCAGCCGCCTTGGCCTGCTGCAACGCAGGCATGATCAGACGCATGTTCTGCATCCCCACCTGCGGGTTGTTCGGCGGCTCGGGCAGCTCACCCGTGGCCCAGCCCAGCACCGCAGGAGCACCGTCGCAAACCGCAGTCTGCCACGCGCCGCCCTCCACGCGCTCAAGAACCTCAAGCGAACCGTCATCGCTCACAACCAGCTTGTCCACGCCCTGGAACTGCTCGGTAACACCCAGCCGCTCGCCGACCATCTGCATCACCGCTCCGGAACCGCGCGAAGCCGACTGCCAGCCACCGAACACGAGCATTTTTTCCTTCTCCAGACCCGCAATCCCCTCAATAGCACCCGAAAGCACCCGGGCCACCTCAAAGGAATCATCAAATCCGGAAGCCGGACCGTCCACGCAGACCAGCTCGAAAGGAACCTTCTGCGCCACGTTCATCATCACCTGCTGCAACTTGGCCTTCGGGCCCAGCGTCACCAGCCAGACCTTGGAACCCTCATGCTTCTTCGCCAGCTCGGCAGCCTCGAACAAGGCATGACCGGCCCAGGGATCAAGCACAGCAGGCAGCATCATTTCATTTTTCAGGGCAGGACCGTCAGCACCCTGAACCGGCTCCAGCGTCTGAAGCGGGTCGGGAACGATGGAACCGCACACCACGATGTGGAATTCGCTCATGGAGTCGCTCTCCTTGCGGTTGTTGATATCCACTTTTTTTCAAAGCCGGGACAATTCATGATTGCCTCCGGCGGCTTAAGAACCTTTTTAGGAAAAGGTTCTTAAGAATCTCCAAAAACTTATAGTTTGCCAAGCCGCTTGGCCGCCTTCCGACAGCTTAGGATCATTGCGACTTGGCGGTTCGCTGCGGGCGGTGGCTTCAATGAAGAATAGCCCCGCATTATTGCGATTCACCGTTCCCACAAGCCAAGGCTACTTGCCTCCGGCGGCTTAAGAACTTTTTCAGGAAAAGGTTCTTAAGAATCTCCAAAAATTTATGGCTTGCCAAGCCGCTTGGCCGCTTTCCGACAGCTTAGGATCATTGCGGCTTGGCGGGGCATCACCAATCTTCCGGCTATCCCACCCCCTTTCCATCATCCACCGCCTTTTGGCATCGGTCGGGGTCGGGGGCGTCTGCTTGCAGCGACTCCGCCCCCGACCGATGCCAAAAGGCAATACAGGGTTTCCAAAGGGGGCCCGCCCCTTTGGTCCGCCTGAAGGGCCCGCCGGAGGCCCCCACTAATTCTCAGCGGAGTGCAGCCCTCCAGACCCTGCCTTGAACCGGACGTTGGTTTTTTCCGGATCTTCGGGATCGGGCTTGCTGCAATTCCACATGCATGCGCCGCAGTGAACGCATTTCTCGCGGTCGAAAAGCGGGACGCCGCCTTCGGGGTTCACGGTGATGGCCTGTCCGGAGCAGATTTCCGTACAGACCTGTTCCCGGCAGGATTCGCAGTAATAGTGGTCGGTGAAGGTGACGTGATCGGCGTAGCCGGGATTCGCGACAACCTTGCCGCCCATGAGCAGTGCGTCCTGATGCGAGATGAGAAGCTGTCCGTCCAGAGGGATTTCGGGCCATCCGGCTCGATCCATGAGCGCATCATGCAAGGGGTCACCCTTGAGTTTGCACTGCTTGCGGATATGGAGGATCTCGGTGGCCGGGATGATTCCCTTGTAATACTCTTCGACGGTAGGGAAGCGTTCCCATGCCCGTTTCGATTTACCCGGGAGATTGAGCTTGCCTTTTGTCAGGCCGCTGATGCCCATGCCTATGAATCCGAGCACGGTATTCAGGGTAAAGGCGTCACGTGATTTGGTTGCCTCTTCGGCCTCTTCTTGAAGCCACGAGGTGCGGCGGCGGCGCACGTAGGCTTCGTCGAGATTGTCCTTGGTGTAAGGACGGCCTTCCTTCATGAGATCGAGAACCGCTTCGGCGAGCATCTTGCCGGATGCCCATGCCTCGTCCACGCCGGATCCGGAAAGGATATTCGTGGTACCGGACCCTTCCCCGATACGGGCAAAGCCGTCGCCGACGAGATGGGGTTCACCGCGCAGACCGTCTTCCTGAAGGGATTTCGCGCCCCACGAGCGCAGGGTGCCGCCTTCAAGATGCTTCCAGAGGTACGGATGCATCATCCAGTGCTGCATGTAGCGATAGGCGGTGCGCACCGGGTTGTCGAACCACGAGGGAACGAAAATGCCGAGAGATGCGGAGTTGTCGGGATAGACATAAAGGAAGCCAAAAATTTCCGGCTCGGGATAGCCGATGGTATGCAGGACGGTTCCGGGCTTGAGCTGACAGTTTTCGGGCAGATCCACCACGGCTTTCATGCCGATGGCCCATTCACGGCGGTGTTTGCCTTCGGGCAGACCGATCTTCTCGTCAAGCTGCTGACCCACGGCACCGACGGGACCGTCACCAATGACGGTGAGCGCGGCCTGAACGTCCATGCCGGGCATGAAGGTGGCTTCGGGGTTGCCCTGTTTGTCCACTCCCTGATCGCAAAGGCGCACGCCCTTGACCGCGCCGTTTTCCACGAGCGGCTCGGCCACGGGGCTGCCGGGCCAGACTTGAGCCATGCCAGAGCCCATGACTTCCGAGCCGACCCACTGCATGAACTGCCCCATGCTCATGACGAATCCGCCATGTTTTTGCAGGAACGGCGGGATATACGGCAGTTCAAAGGCTTCGTCCTTCTTGAACTTGGAAAGCGCGAAGTCCGCGGCCTTGAGCGCGGCGGGACGGCGGCTGGCACCGACGGGGTCCATGAGGTAGGCGACGCGCTCTTCGGTGATGTCATGGGCGAGCGGGATCTGAGAAAGATCGAGGTCGGGATAGGATTCGCGGATGGCGCGTCCCTTGGTGACGATGCCCGAGACACCGAAACCGATGTCGTCGGCCCGTTCGTAGCAGAGAATCTGCGGCGGCATTCCGGGCATGACCTTGCTTTCGGCCACGGGAGTGCCGTCCTCATTCATCATCGCACGGGTCATGTGCGTCAGGAATGCGGCGGTCGCGGGGCCGAAGCCGACGCAGACGATGTCCGCTTCCATGACCATCCGTTCCGGCAGGGGCATGTCGCTCATAATGTAAAACTCCTGAAAAACGCCGCCCGGCAGGGCCGGGCGGCATGATGTTCTCTAGAGAGGGTAATCCAGCGCTTCGGGTATCATGACCTCGGCCACGGCTCTTCCGGCCCGGTCCTTGGCCATTCTGGCGCCCGCCATGCAGCCTTCCACCTTGTTCCGCAACAGCACGAACTCGTTCAGCGGAAGCGGGCAGCAACCTCTGCCGCCGCAGTCATCAGGAGCCTGCGAGAAACCGAAGCAGAGTTCGGAGCAGATACGGGCGGCCTCACCGGCAGCGCGCACGGACTGAACGTGGCAGATGTCCTTGTAGAAGGCCACGAGATCCTCCAGCCCTTCGGCCAGCGTCGGGCTCATGGGTCCCTTGTCCATCAGTTCGATGACGTCCTGTATAAGGTAATAAGGGCCGAGCAGCCAACCGAGCGCATCGGCCATGGGGAAGGTCACGCCCTGCCGCTTGCCGTGGTATAGCTTGCGGCCCTCGGCGTCCTTGCTCTTTTGCAGATGATTCATGGTCCACTGCCACAGCTCCAGCGCTGCGGCCAGCGAGTACGCTCCCATGCCGGGACGTTCGCCGCCGATGCGGCGCAGCTGCGCGATCCATGCGGAAACCGTAGCCTGAAACACGTCACTGGTCATGGTCATGGTCATGTGACGGCGCTGCACGGCCTCAGGCCCCTCGTAGGTGGCCTCAAGCTGGGAGTCGCCCCACTTCTGCATCAGGAAGCCGGGGCAGTCCTCGGTAATGCCGTAACCGCCAACAAGGCTGATGGCCTCGCGCATGACAGTGGCGCCGACACCGGTATTCCAGAGTTTCACGCCCGGATTGAGGATGCCTGCCATGGCTTCCATCCACGCGTATTTCACGAGGGTGTCGCCTTCCAGTTCGGCCAGCTTGTCGGCGTCCCGTTCAGCTTCGGGCAGGTGAATCTGCTCAACGTATTCAAGCACGCGGTCCTTCATCTTGCGAAGAGCCATCATCTGCTTGCGGGGGCTGGTGACGCCCTGCTCTTCGAAAATGCGCTCCTTTTCCCGCTCGATGGGGTCGAAGTCGTCGGCCAGCCTTGCCGCCGCGAATCCGAGGGATGCTCCGGCCTCGCCGTTGGCCCAGACGTCCACGAGACGCTGCAACGCGTCCTCGCTCTGCTGGATGCCCTTGTCGAAGCGCGGGGAGCCGGGATGCGCCGCGTCGCCGCCACGATAGCGGGTGCGATGGTAACGGATGACCGGCTCGACTGCCGAAAGCAGCTTGGCGGTGGTCATGAGGCCCACGGGTATGCGGGTGCGGTGAAAGACCGATCCGATGATCTCGGAGTGATTGTATTTGGGCACGATCTGGCCGTCCACCACGTCGTATCCGCCAATGATACGGCTGGCGGGCACTTTGAGTGAGAGCACAGGATCGCGGGTGGAGGAAAGCTGATGCACCATCTTGAGCGTAGGTGCGCCGCGGTCGAAGGTTCCTTCGTCCTCTTTTTCGAGAATGATCATGCAGGAGCCCTTGATGCGCTCATCGTCGGATTCGACGGCTGCGGTCACGAAGTCCGCGAAATCCATGTTGGTAATGAAGCGGCCGCGCTTTTCCACATGCAGAATCGGCTCGTCACCGTCCCACTCCGCCACGCTGACCTTGCCTGCCACCACGCCGGTATCCACGCCCACGTAGGGAAGCGGCTCGGTCAGGGCGAACGCGCCGCGGCGAACCTCACGGTCCTCGCCGGGTTGCGGCGGAACGCACTGAGACATGTAATGGTCGCGCTGCTCATCGGTGCCCTTCTCATGGATGGGGGCAAGGGCGAGGTTGTTGGCAAGAGAGCAGGTGGCGGCTCCGCCATCCACCCAGGACAGCTCGAACGCCACCAGAGAAAGCGCAAGGTTCTTGGGCCCTTCGATGTATCCGCCCTGATGCGGATCCATGAACAGAGCGGTGAGGCCGGACTGGTCGAACGCGGTGAGCAGTTCTGCTTTCTGATCGGTCCATTCGTGGCTGTTGCGCGCGCCCTCGGCAACGAGCTTTGCGACCACGCTGCGGGCAATGGAGCGGGCGGATTGCACGGTCATCTGCAGGTCATACCTTTCGGCAAATCGCCACATGATCTGGCGCACGTCGTCGCCCGGAAGGGTGCGGAGTGTGTACATGCTCAGCTATCCTGAAATTGGGTGGGTTGTATGAAGAAAGACGGACATGACATTGAATCGGGAAGTTAGGTCATTCGCCCCCCGTAGTCAAAACCTTTCTGCCGGTTAAACGGCAGTTTAACCTACCGATGCCAACGGTTTCGTGCCTTTTGCGTGCGGATTGGGTTTTGACATGCCCGCCCCTGCGGGGCACTATGTGGCAATCGCATAAGGAATGATCGATGGTACCCGAAAGCGCCGAGTACATGGAACGCATACACGCCCTTCAGGCGGCAAAGGACCTCGTCGGCAACGATGACGGAGCCTCTCTGTGTGCCGAGGCGCGCACCATAGCCAAGCTCGCCCGCAGAAAGGACGATGAAAGCGCCGAGTTGCTCAAGGGCGAGGCCGCGCTTGTGCTGCACCGCGTTCTTCGCGCCCGGACCGGCATGCCCACACTGGCACGCAACGTCCTTGAAACCCTGTGCGAGATGGGCCCTTTCGGTCGAATGTTGGCTGGGCGCCATGTCCGCTCCGGATCGATTTCCGCCACGGAACTTGCCGGGATGCTCGGCTCACTCTCCATCTCCACGCGGATGGACATCGCGGACGAGATGCTGGCCGAAGGCGTGGAAGAGATGCCCCGCGGAGCAAGAGAAACCGCAGACATGCTGGTTGGCAGCATTCGCAAGGATGAAGCCGGCGAGGTTGCCGAATGGCTTGCACAGTTGGGAAGCATCGGGAGGGTGGTCTCACATCCGCTCGCCATGTCCGTCGGAAGGCTCGCCCTGAGTGCGCAGCAACCGGCCGAACGCAAGGCTCAGACCATTCTGGGCCTCGGCGGTCAGGGCTCGGATCAACAGGCCCAGCAGACCCTGCAGGATTCACTCAAGGGCGAAACGCCCGACACGAAACTGCTTGAGGCTGCGGACAGAATTCTCCCGGCCAGCCACCCATATCGAAAACAGCTGACGCAGGCCGGTATCAAGGCGGGCGGGGCCGCCGGAAGGATGGCGACCCTCATGCTCGCCACTTCAGCCCTGCCCGGCAACGGAAAGGTTCTGGCGCGGCTTCATGCAGGCGGACGCGGTATGGACGCCTGTCGTGCTGCCGTAATGCTGTCCCCCGAAGAACTCGGAGCATTCTTCAAAGCCCTCTCGGGAAAAGACCGGGCCACCGCCATTTCCGAAGCCTTCACCGCAGCAGCCGAGGCAATCCCCTTTGAATTATCCAGGGCTCTGGCGTTCGAGTCCTCACGCGCTCCGGAGCAGGTCGCTCAACTCACCCCATTCGTCGATAAACTGCGCGAGCAGGCGAAACCGTCCCTTCACTCTCCCGGCCGCTGCCGCACGGAAGTTCCGGAGCGCAAGGGGCTTTTCGACCGCGTTTTTCGCGAAGGCAAACACCGCAAACTCGAACGTCTTTTTGAAGGCGCAAAAAGTCGTGAGTCGGACATACCCATGCAGGTCCTGCAAGGGCGGACCGTATCCAAATATCATGGAAAAGCCTGCACTGCTCCCGACTCGACGATCCTCAAGTGCAGTTTCGAGAACTCGAACTTCACCGACTGGTCGCTGAAGGGAACTCATTTTTCGGGGTGCCGGTTCAGCAATTGCACCTTTGTTCGCGTATCATTAAGAGAAGCTCGGTTCTGCAACTGCTCCTTCAACAACTGCACGTTCGAGGACTGCGACCTGTCCGGCGCGAGCATGCACCGTACAGCCTTCGCACACTGCACGCTGACAGCGTGCAACATGCAGCGCGTAGCCGCCGTCGGCTTCAGCCTTTCCGGCTGCCATGTCCGCGAAACAAGCCTTGGGGCAACCCATTTTCGCAAAAGCAGATTCTCCGGAAACAGTTTCCGCTACAACACCTTTGCCAGAGCCATTTTCGCCGAGTGCACCTCCACGGGCAGCGAGCACGTCGGCAGTTCGTTTGCCAACGCGGGCATTCACGAAACCGCCTTCATCAACCCGTCCTTTCACGACTGCATCGGCGGCGGGCTTACGGTTGACGGCAGCGACACGCCCCACTCCTTCCTGCTGGAAGCATACATCAACACCGTCAAAGGCCGAATACGCAGGGGGTCCACGCGTCCTCCTCAGGCGGTCCGGTGTCCTGAAGGGTGTGCAGTGGCCGCACGGGCACTGATCAGACTTTCACGCCATCTTCAGTTTTCCCGCCGCGAAGAACTGCTGCTGGCCAACAACGAACGACGCCTTGCGAGCGCATTTCGCAAGATGCTCCCGGATCAGCGCGACTTCCTGAACATCCTCCCTGAACTGCTCCAATCCGACGTGTTTGAGCGAATCATCGGTGACATTCCTGCCGCCCCGTTCCGGGTCTGGGGCCATGCGCCGACCCTCTCCACCACGACCACCGTGGAAAGCGCGGTAGGCCACACGGATTCCGAGCCCGGCAAGGCACAAGGCGTCATCTCTGCCCTGTACGCCATGGGCAGCATGGGCAGCGTGGCGCAGACCACATCGTCCGATCTCGACTGCTGGCTCGTGGTCGAATCGCAAAGCACGACCAGGGAAGCGCTGAAAAGGCTGGAGCTGAAATGCCGCTCACTGGAAGCATGGGCGTGGGATGAGTTCTCGCTGGAAACACATTTCTTCATCATGAGCGAAAAAGACGTCCGCGAGAACCGCTTTGGCCTGAGCGACTCGGAGAGCTCCGGGTCGGCGCAGGCCATTCTCCTCAAGGAAGAGTTCTACCGGACCGCGTTGCGCCTGAGCGGAAAGAATCCAGTCTGGTGGCTGACCGACCCCGGTCTCACGGACGGCCGATACGCCGCGACCGTGCCACATGCGACGGCCCATCCGCTGGGGGGCACTCCCAGAATGACGGATATGGGACACCTGCGCCAGATCCCGCCCGGCGAATTCTTCGGTGCAGCCCTGTGGCAGATGATCAAGGCCATTCACTCGCCGTTCAAGTCCGTCATGAAGCTCGGCCTGCTTGAACGCTACTCCACTCACTCGGAAAAACTTTCGCTTGCAGACCTCATCAAACAGCGGCTCTTCGATGGCGAGGCCGGGTCAGGACGCGTGGACCCCTATGCAGCCATGTATCTGGAACTCAAGGAGCTCTATGGCGAACGTGGAGACAACGGAGCCACCCGGCTCATAACAGAGTCGTTCCTGCTCAAGGCGGACCTCAGCACCCTGCCCTATTTCCGGAACCTTCCGGCAACACCCGAGGCGCACAGTCTGGTGGAGCTGCTCTTCGGCAACGGCTACGTCGCTCCCGAGGTGGTCACCTGCGACAACGCGCCGTGGACGTTCTCGCAGTCGCTGGAGGCGGGCAATGCCGTGAGCGACTTCATGACCACCGCGTACCGGCGCATCCACTCCATGATCAACCGGACCGGGGACACGGCCTCGCTCATCACGCCCGAGGACCTGACCCGGCTCGGCAGACGCATCATGGCCAACTTTGCCCGCAAGCCGAACAAGATTCCGCGCATTCCCTTCATTGACGTGGGGCTGGACAAATTCTCGGTGCTTCGCTTCGAGGTGGAACGACGCAAGACAGGTGGCCCGCTCTGGAAGGTGAGAGGCGCGCAGTCGCAGGGCAAGACCGCCACACGGAACATGCAGGAGTTGCAAGGGCACACCAATCCGGCCGTCCTTCCCGCATGGCTCGTCGCCAACCGGCTGTTCCGGCCGGGGATGCTCATCCAGGCGGACAGAAGCATCGCCCCGGTTGCCACCACGGACCTGCAACAGCTTCTCTCGCGTATGTACGACTTCTTCCCGTATGACGACACGTTCGAAGGAGACCTCGACGAAGGGCTCAAGACGGAACGGGTCGTCCGGGCATTTCTGATCGTGAACCTCGGCAAGCCCCTTGAACTCAAGCACATCAGTGATCTTGCAGTCATCTATGCCACCAACTGGGGAGAGATGTTCTGCCGCACCTTTACCGACCCCAAGCCGACCGAAACAGAATACGCAAGCCATTTCCTGCATAACTCCCTTGAACAGCCCCCGGCGGACGAGATCGAAATCGAAACCTTCGCGCCGCGCGGCTCTCACGCCCCACGCATAAACACCATATAATCCATCGCAATAAAAGGGGGCTTTCTGCTCGTGGAGCACACAGACACTCCCGGAGGAAAATAGCTTGACATTCAAAATTTATGAAGGCAGTTAATTTTGAAATTCAAACTAAACGGGAGCCGAAATGGAATTCGATACCATGCTTTTCGTCGCGCTTCAGTCCAGTCTGGTTCTCGGGCTGATACACGGCGTCAACCCCTGCGGGCACTCCTGGCTCGTGCTTGCCCCCTTCGTCACGGGAGACGCCAATGGTTGGCGTGTTACCAAACTGACCACCGCGTTCATTATGGGAACGACTGCAGGATGCCTTGCCATCGGCATAGCCCTTGGCTGGCTCTCCACGGGATTGCCGGAAAGCACCCGCCACATTGCAGACCTTATCACCGCATCAGTGCTTGTGGTACTTGGCGGAATCCTCATATGGAAACCACACTTGCTGCACAGCCATGACCATGATCATGAGCACGGTCACGGGCACCATCATCACGAACACTCCCATGATGACCATCATGAACATGCGCACCATGACCATAACGACCACCATGCACACGAACATCACCACGGATGTTCCTGCAACAAACCTCTTTCCGCCAGAAAATCAACAGTGTACGGACTGGCCGTGCTTGGCTTCGTAAACATGATCGTCCCCTGCCCCACCGTAGCCATCATGTACTCCTACGCAATCGATTCCGGCAGCGTGCTCAAATCCACCGCTGTTTTCGGGTCATACGCCATCGGCACCGGCATCGCCCTCGCCGGAGTCATCTACGCCATCTTCAAGGTGACGGAGCTCATCAGAACGCTCCAGAAGCCCTGGATCGAAACCATGATCATGCGCACCGCCGGAGTCATGACCGTTGCTTTCGGCCTGTATTCCTTCTACATGGACGGAGCAGGAGCAATAGCATGACGCACGAACTCAGCCATCTGATAGTCGAATTTTACGAACGCCTTTCTTCGTGGGAACACGGCGTGGTGCGCGACAAGGGTTTGACCCTGCCGCAGATGCACACGCTGGAAATACTCGGGGCCAATGGTCCCATGCGGATGAAGGAGCTTGCTGGAAGAATGGGGGTCACCACCGGGACCCTCACGGTGATGATCGACCGCCTCGTGAAGAACGGACAGGTCGAAAGACGACCGCACGATACGGACCGTCGTTCCATCATCGTAGCCCTTACCGAATCGGGCAGAGCTCTTTTCTCGGAACACGACGACCTGCACCTGCAGTTGACCGAGGAATTGACCGCCGGGCTGAGTGAAGGAGAGCTTGAAGCGTTCGAAGCGACCCTTCGGAAGATGATCAGGGAATTTTGACCGTTTCGACGCAGCAGACCCGATTGCGCCCGGCCCGCTTGGCCTCGTAAAGACTGTCGTCGGCCCTTGATATCATTTCGTCCGCTGTGAGATCGGCTTCCCCGGCGCAGGAAACGCCGAAGCTGGCCGTCACCCGCACGCCGCCCTCCCCGTTCTTCAGACGCAACCGCTCAATGGCGTCGCGAAGCTTTTCCGCAACGTTCATTGCTCCGGCATGCCCTGTTCCGGGCAACAACAGCGCAAATTCCTCGCCACCGAACCGACAGGCGATGTCCGGTCTGCGAAGCAACGCCTCCAGCAGTTCGGCAATGGAAACGAGCGTTCTGTCTCCCACTTCATGACCGTATCTGTCGTTGACCTGTTTGAAGTGATCGATGTCCAGCATCACAAAAGCGAGTGCGCCTCCGTAACGCTTGACCCGTTCAAACTCCTTGGAGACCTCGGCCATGAACACGCGCCGGTTGAGCAACCCCGTCAAGGGATCGGTGGAAGCCATGACCTCAAGCTGCCTGCCCAACCTATGAAGCTTGGCCTGCCCCCTGATGTGCAGCACGCTCAGCACCCCCACCACCCCCAGCATGACCAGCGCGGCCAGACCGAGAAACATGGTGTCTCGTTTCCATGAAGCAATCACTTCCTGTTCGGGAAAGCTGGAAAAGACCATGAGCGGCAGCGTCTGCAATTTGCTGTAACCGACAATGCGCAGCTGCCCGTCGAAGGGCGAACGAATCTTGAATGACCCCGAGGAATGGGACGTTTCATAGATTTCCTGCAGCAAGTCGTAATGTTTGCCGACGAGGGCGGCGTGTCCCGGGATGCGGGTGATTATGTTTCCTTCGTCCGTGGTCACGAGGAGCGTAGCTCCTTTGGGGTATTCAAGACCGCTGTACATGTCGTGCAGGGCATCAACGTTGACGATGGCCACGAAAATGGCATCGATTGTTCCGTCGTCAGCGCGGACCGCCTTGCTCACCCCGAAGAACCAGTTGCCCTCGTGCACTCTGGAAAGCAGGGGTCTGCCCACATACAGGTCGTCATGGTCCATGCGGTGGACCATTATATAATCCCTGTCCCCCACATACGGGGGCACTCCGTCACCGCTCCAGTGCAGGATATTACCGTCGGGATCGGCCACGACCAAGTCCATGAGGTACTCATTGGCATGCCTGTACTGACGCAGAAGCGCACTGAACTGATCGTCGTGCGCGGCATGGCGGTTGTGCGTATCTTCAAGCAGCGCAGCCACGCTGATCAGGCCGTTGAGCACCTCGCCGATGCTCATGAGGGTCTTTTCGGTCTGCCCTGCGGCTATGCTGGAAATGAAACGAAGATTCTGGCGAGCACTTTCATTGACGGCCCGGTAAGAGGTGTAGGCACTGAAAAGGAAGAGCAAAAGAACAGAGAAAAACAGGGCGGCCGCAAAGACCCATGACAGGTAAACCTGTCGCTTGCCCTCTCCGCTGAAGCTCTGCTCCTCGCGAATGCCGACCATGGCCCCCTCCTGGTGGGAATCATTCCTTCTTTAACCAATACAGGAGAGGGGGCGCAGGTCAAGCAAAGAGTTTTTTAGCGAAAACGGTCCGGGGAGAGATCCACGCGTTTGAGAATCTTCTGAAGAGCGACGCGGCTGAGGCCGCTTATGCGGGCAGCTTCGGAGACGTTGCCGCCAGTGGCTTCCAGCAGACGCCGCGTATAAGACCTCGTGAAATCGTCCACGACCGCGGCCTTGGCTTCCTTGTAGGACGACAGCTCACCCGGTCCATCGCCGGAAACACCATTTTCCGCCATGCGCACCACGGGCAATGTCACGCGGTCGCCCGCGGCAAAGACTGCCAGCCGCCTCACGAAGTTCTGCAATTCACGCACGTTGCCGGGCCACGGGCGGGCAGAGAGATATCCGAGCGCTTCGGGGGTCGGCTCCTTGGGTGTGGTTCCGAGTTCCGCACAGGTCATGTCCAGGAAGTGATGCACCAGCAGCGGGATGTCCTCGGTCCTTTCACGCAGGGACGGCACGGTGACGGTGAGCACGTTCAGCCGATAATACAGGTCTTCGCGGAATTCGCCCTGACGCATGCGTTCTTCCAGATCACGGTTTGTGCTGGCGAGAATGCGCACGTTGATGGGAACGTTTCTGCTCGCCCCCACCGGCCGGATTTCCTGCTCCTGAAGGCACCTGAGAAGTTTGGTTTGCAGTCCCATGGGCAGATCGCCGATTTCGTCCAGCAGGAGGCTGCCCCCCTCGGCGTTGACAAAGAGGCCCTTTCTGGCGCGATCTGCGCCGGTGAAGGCTCCCTTGACGTGGCCGAAGAGTTCGCTCTCCAGCAGATGTTCGGGAATCGCCGGGCAGTTCACCGCCACCATGGGATTCTCAGTGCGGGAACTCAGCCGATGCACGACGCGAGCGGCCAGTTCCTTGCCGGTGCCGGACTCACCGAGGATAAGGACGGTATAATCGGACTGGGCCACGGCGGCCAACGAATCCTTGAACCTGCGGATGGCCGGACTGTCACCAACAATGCAGTCCGTCTCACTGCGACAGGCCAGTAGACTCCTGAGTCGCTCGTTTTCGCCCAGCAGACGGCTTCTTTCCAGCGCCTTTTCCGCCACACGGAACAGTGCCTGCGGCTCCACCGGCTTGGTGAGGAAGTCGTACGCACCCATTTTTAGCGCGCGCACCGCCTGCTCGATGGTTCCATGCGCCGAAAGCATGACGAGGGTGGTTCCGGGCCACTGGTCGTGGATGCGTCCCACCAGCTCGATACCGTCCATTTCGGGCATCTTGAGGTCCGAGATGACCACGTCGAACGGCAGGTCCTCCATGAATTCCAGTGCCTCCGCACCGGAATGGCAGGCCATGATGCGTTCATTCGGGTAGCGGCTCTCCAGCAGGCGGGCTATGCCGCTCGCGAAGTCCGGCTCGTCGTCCACAACGAGAATGCTTGTCTTGTCGTTAGCCATTCACTGTATCCTGATTGGCGCCCTGCGCCTTGTTGAAACGTATGGTGAACACCGCGCCGCCATCGTTGGCGACCTCGATGCTTCCGCCCATGTCCTGCAACAGCCCGTAGACCACGGCCAAGCCGAGGCCGGTCCCCTTGCCCACTTCCTTGGTGGTGAAGAAGGGTTCGAACACGCTGTCCAGAATCTCGGTCGGGATGCCGGGGCCCGAATCATGGACCTGAACAGATGGCCGCCCCTGCTCGTCCCGGAAAACCCGGAACCGGATGCTGCCATCCTGAACCACGGCATGCATGGCATTGTTGAAGAGGTTTGCCAGTATCTGTCCGAGGGCCTGCCCGTCAACCGAGGCACCCGAAAAATCCGGATCCACCTCCACGGACACGTCGATGTTGCGATCCTTGGCCTGCACGCTCAACACGTTCACGGTGTCCTCCACCGAGCGGGCCAAATCCACTTCACCGCCCTCTTCACCCTTGGCCGGACGGGCGAAGTCCAGCAGGTCACGCAACACGTTCTGGGCCTGAGTGGCGTGCTTGAGGATAACGTCGGCATCGCGGCGATTCTCATCGCCATGCGGTCCGTTCTTCAAGAGTTCGCCGTAGCATTTGATCACACCGAGCGGGTTGTTCATCTCGTGTGCCAGCCCGGCCGCAAAACGTCCGACGGTGGCGAGCTTCTCGCTCTGACGAACGCGGGCCATCATGCGCCGTTCCGCGGTGACTTCGCGCACATAGACAACCGTACGGGAGTCGTCGGCCACCGGATAGAATCCTACCACGAACTGGCGGTTGTCCACGGAGACCTCTTCCGTGGATTTCAGTCTGCGCCGCAGCGCTTCGGACGGGCAGTCCTCACCCTTGCGGGCGTACAGCACAGGCAGAAGCTCGGAAACGCCGGCTCCGCCGAGTTCTTCGGCCAGAGCTCTCGCTGCGGCGTTGGCCACCACCACGGAGCAGGACCCTTCCAGCAGAAGCAGCGGGTCGGCTATGCCCTCCACGATGGACTGAAGCATGTCCTTCTGACGCAACAGGTTGTCCAATGCGCCGAGGTTTTCCATGGCGATGCCGAGCTGGGTGCCCAGCGCGCGCATGATATCATGATCCTTGTCCTCAAAAATGATGTCGTGATCCCACCACAGGGTGAGCAACCCTTCCGAGGCGGTAGAGGTTGCACCAACCGGCACAAAGGCCAATCGGCTGCCGAGGAACGGCTCGCCCTCCACCAAAACATCCTTCCAGTTTTCCGGAAGTGAAGGATGCTCCTGCTCCTCGGGCCACGCATAACGGTTCTGCGAGGCCAGCATGCAGGTAAACTGCGCTCCCCGCGCATCGAACCGCCGGGCCAGCAGCGGCAGGCAGTAACGCCACATTTCCTTTCTGGACTGGCTTCGGTTCAGACCGTCAATGAGCTGCACAAAAAGCGTAACGTCGGCCTTGCGTTCAAACGCTTCCCTGCTGAGCTGTTCAGTGCGCATGGCCACGGTTCGTTCAAGGTTGGCTGCGTTGTCGCGAAGCTGTTGCTGCACGGAAAGCAGGTGATCGCCCAGTTCCTCCATGCCATGGACCATTTCGTCGATCTCGTCCGAATGCTCCATGCGCTCAAGCGCCTTCACTTCATCCTTGCCGCCGAAACGATCGCGGAAAACCTGCGTCAGCCGTTTCAGGTTCGCGGATACCAACCTGTTGAAGAAGACCTGCACCACGGCGAAAAACATGATCATGCCCACGCCATAGATGCCGATATAACCGACGGTGGCGTCGCGAATCTGCGTGACCGCGTCATCCACGGGAAATCCCACGAGGTCCACACCGTCGATGGCGCCTGCCTCGCGACCGAAACCGCGCTCCCTGCCGTACCGTTCCAGGAGCACCTGAGGCGCCTCTTCCGGTTCGCCGTGGCAGTGCAGACATTTCTTGTAAAAGGTGACGGGCCGGGCGGTTATGAAATATTCGTCCTCACCAATTCTGCGGTAGCCCTCCCACTCTTCCTGTTCCGGGCTCTGGCGAAACTTGTCGAGCAGTTCAAGTTCAAGCCCTCTTGCCTCGTAATCGGGATTGCGCGCATTCACGGAGACGCGGCGGTACAGCACCTCCGAGTCCTCCAGCGCCACCCTGTCCATGACGCTTCTGGATATGAAGGAGGAACTCATGGCCTCAATGACGAATTCATCCTTGGGCAACACGCTGAACATCTTTGGACGCAGGTCCTCGCGAACATAGCGCTGAACGGAGTCCGCCTGCGCCAGGGCGAGCTTGGCCCGGTCGCGAACTTCGGAATCGAGCAGCGACTTGAGATGAAAATACATGCTGGCGGAAAAGAACACGCCCATTATGAAGACAATGGTCCCAAGGCCGAGCAGGAATTTCACCTGCAGTGTCTGGGGCCTGAATATGGTCATCTGCTATACACCTCTGAGTGGAAGAATAAGGGTTTCATACTAATGCCGGGATTGATTTGTGGCAAGAGCGGTAAAAATTCGGGCAACTTCGCATAGAGGGGGCAACACCTGCAAACCAAAGTATGCAAACTCATCGCGGGACACTTTTTTCACAGTCAATAAAATCAGGAACTTGAAAGCATGTGAAAGTTGGCACGCAGCTTGCCTAAGGGAGGGCAACCTTGTTTCAAACCCTAAACCCTCAGGGGAGGAGATTTATGGCAAGCTCTGATGTCGGACGTCCAAGCAACGTCCCCGTATGGATCCTCAGCGGCATTCTGCTGCTGTACGGATTCCTTGTTGCAACCGGGGCTCTCACCCCGATGTTCAAGGCCCTCAACGTTCACAAATCCGTGGACCTCATGGAAGTGCTCGGCTTCACTTTCGGCGGTCTCGGACTTGTAACCGCCATGCTGCGCGCCGGCCGCATGAACAAGCCCCAGACGAACATGGACATCTTCGTCCTGGAAACGATCCCGGGCATCATGTTCATCGTCGCACTCGCCATGGGCATCCGCTGGTTCGCCGAGCCGATGGTTACGATGATGTCCAGCGCCCTGGTGCCGGTTCTCGGTTTCAAGATCCACAAGGTCCTGAACCTGAACTACGTCGTCCTGGGTATTCTGGTCGGTATCATCATCACCAACAGCTGGGGAATCCCCAAATTTGCCGCCGCTGGCGTCAAGACTGCACGCTTCGTCCTGAAGATGGGCGTCATCCTGCTGGGTGCACGCTACTCCTTCGCGGAACTCGCCAAGCTCGGCATGGTCTCCGTCTGGATGATCGGCTTCTTCGTTCTGGGAACCGTGTTCTTCGTGCTGTTCCTCGGTAAGGTCTTCAAGCAGCCCAAGTCCATGACCGGTGTCCTGTCCGCGGGCATGGGCGTCTGCGGTGTGTCCGCGACCGTTGCCTGCGCTCCGGTCGTCAAAGCCCGCTGCTCCGAAATGGCCTACACCATCGGTACCATCCTCGGCTTTGGTATCCTCTGCATGTTCGCCTTCCCGACCATCGGTAAGCTCGTCGGCATGAACCCGACGCAGTTCGGCGCATGGGCCGGTACCGGCATCCTGAACTCCGCTCAGGTCGCCGCTGCTTGTCTCGCGTTTAACGCCGTGGACATCAAGACCCTCAAGGTCGGCGAAATCTTTAACATTACCCGCGTACTGTTCCTGCCCATCATCGTTCTGGTGCTGGCAAGCTGGTTCGGTAAGGCCGCAGGCCAGAAGCTGTCCTTCAAGGAAGTTGTCATCGACAAGTTCCCCATCTTCATCATCGGCTTCCTCCTGCTGTTCTTCATGTCCTCCATCGGCATGTTCTCGCCCCCGGGCCACTACAAGGGTAAGTACCTCGACTTCAGCTACAACCAGCGCACCGAAGTTACCCCTGAAGAGCTCACCGTGCTCCAGAACGCCAAGCTCGAAGGTCTGCTGCCCGAAGAAGAAGCTGCATACAACGACCTCGTGAAGCAGCATCAGATCGCCGGTAACTTCGAAAACCGCGACAACAAGGAACAGTTCGACGCCACTGCCCGCAAGCGCATGGGCGGCATCGAATCCATCCTGGCACGCGCCAAGGGCAAGGAACTCACCATCAGCGCCGACGTTAAGTCCGCACTGAAGCACGCCGTCAAGCAGGTCCACAAGAAGTCCAAGACCGTCGTCACCCTGACCGACGCCATGGTCTGGTTCTTCGCATACGGCCTCATCGGTCTCGGCATGCAGATCACCCGCAAGTCTCTCGCCCAGGCGGGCGGCTGGCCGCTGGTGATGGGCGCCATTTCCGGCGTGACAAAGGCGACCCTGTCCTTCATTGTCGTCATGTACTTCGTCAAGGACGTCGTCCTTAAGTAAGTGGAGGAGTAATAATGGAAGAAAACGTGAAGCTTGAAAAAGAGAACTGCCCGGTCTCCGATCAGGACCAGCAGGACAACGAAGAACGCGCGCTCTCCGTCTTCGCCTCCGAAAAGAACGAAGACCTGACCGCCCTCGTCCTGGTTCTCATTGTGACCTTCGTCGTGCTGCTTTTCACCAAGTGGCTCGTCTAAAGTAACCCAACCCCGGGGGGAGTTTCCGAACTCCCCCCGGATACAAACGAGACAAGCATGTTCAAGAAAATTCTTCTCGCCACACACGGAACACCCGGAGCCCGCAAGGCCGAAGCACTCGCTGCGGACTGGGCCAAACGGACCGGAGCCGAGCTGCTGGTACTCAGCGTCGCAAACGAAGCATGGAAAGACATGACCTGCGACGACTGGCTCAACACTTCCACCACCCGCAACACCTTCGGCGGTTATGTGGAAGGACAGATCAGCGCGGAAGTGGACCGTCTTCACACACGCATTCGCGAGGACATGCAGGATATTTCCCCCAAGTTCGCCTGCGTGGTAGGCAAGCCTTTCGAGGCCATCGCCGAAGTAGCAGCCGAAACCGAAGCCGATGTCCTCATCATCGGCGCAAGACAGAAGAAGCAGGCTCCGGGCTTCAAGGACCGGGTCACCGCCAAGGACCTCCACCCGCTGCTGCCCTGCCCGCTCGTCGTCGCACCGTAAATACTTGGCTCAAAAGCCGCGCAGAGATACAGTAAAGAATATGGATACCCCAACCGAAAATATCTGGATGCCCCTGAACCTGCCGTGGAAGCAGGACTTCTGGGACGAACTCAACCCCATTAAGACCATGCGGCTCAACCCGCACTGGCACATCACGGAGAGCGAGACAGTCCGAGGAACCGGGGACGGCGCGGCTTACGACATCGATGACATTCTTTCGGACCGCCAGTATACGATCCACGTCATGACTGAATCCGGCCCGGACCACTGGGTTGCCCGTTTCGGCGAGACAGGTCTCGTCATCCGCGCCCGCTCGGAAGAAAGCGGCGGTAACACCGCCCTGAGCTTCGAAATAGATCCGGGCGACGAAGAACCGGTCATCAGCCGCGAACAGGTCGCGAACCTCATCGAGCACTGGCTGCCCAGCATCCGTGAATACTACCGTCTTTTCACCGCCGACACGTGGCGCAACCGCTTTTTCCGCTTCCTCATGAACAAGGTCATGCTCAGCATGAACCCAACGCAGCGCCGCATCTGCGCCTTCATGTTCAAGCTGACCATTCTGGAAGCACTGCTGATCATCGTGCTCGGCGTCGGTTTCTATTTTTATGCCAACTAAAGGAGGCACCCAGTGAAGGATAACCGTTCCATGCTTTTCTGGCATTTCTTCGTCGGCCTCGGCGCCATCAGCTACCTGTCCATGGGCTTCATGCTGCTGTATCAATACGCGGCTGTGACCATGGACCTTCCCGGTCGCTTCCTGACTGTCCTGCATGACGCCAGCGGAGACTGGTGGCTCGACATCCAGTGGTCGCACCCGGTCATGATCGTCTGGGCGGCCTGCGCCTTTGCCGCCGCCTGCGGATACGCCTTCTGGAAGCGAAACGACAAGCGCTCCTATCGCGAGCCCGAAGTCGAAAGCCAGCCCGGATTCTAGCTAGAGGACTCAGTCCCTTCCGACGACGCACTACGTCAACCTTACGGAATGCCGGCCCCCCATCCCCTGTATTCCGGTTGTGTCGATCCGAAACGGTAGGGACTTTTTCCATACCCTGTTGAAGCCCCCTCTCAGCCGGTGCGCGGAACGCCCCATTCCGCGCACCGGCGCCCCTTTTTCCGCTTTGCGACCCTTCTTGCCGGCCCCGTGACCTACACCCACCCTCAATCTCGGGCGAGTTCGATGATCCACCAAAGAGAGACGGCCTAGTTCCGCACCTCACAGCCTCACAGCCTCACAGCCTCACAGCCTCACAGCCTCACAGCCTCACAGCCTCACAGCCTCACAGCCTCACAGCCTCACAGCCTCACAGCCNCACAGCCTCACAGCCTCACAGCCTCACAGCCTCACAGCCTCACAGCCTCACAGCCTCACAGCCTCACAGCCTCACAGCCTCACAGCCTCACAGCCAGCGCCTCGCTATCCCCTAACGATGCGTCAAGATATTATTCCACAACTTGAAACAGTTAAGCCCAACCACCCTTGCATCCACAAGCCACAAAAAAAGGGAGCATCCCGAAAGATGCTCCCCGTATTCGTCACTTGGTGTGTGCCTTAACGGACACGACCTTCACGCCAAGCCTGAAGCAGCTCGTCGTACTTGACGGTTTCGCCCTGCGGCTTCTCGTTGTCCAGCTTCGGCTTGGGAGCGCCGGGCTGGTTCAGCCAGTATTCGCGGGACTTCTTGGGATTCAGCTTGGGACCGCACTCGCCAAGGACGTCTGCACGCTCAAGGCGGGCAAGGACCTTGTCCATTGCGGCGGCAAGGTTATCCATGGCTTCCTGCGGAGTCACTTCGCCGGACAGGGTTTCACCGATGTTCTGCCACCAGAGCTGTGCAAGCTTGGGGTAGTCGGGAACGTTGGTGCCGGTCGGGGTCCATGCCACGCGGGCCGGGCTGCGGTAGAACTCGACGAGGCCGCCGAGCTTCGGAGCCATCTTGCCCATTTCTTCGGTCATGAGGTCGGATTCACGGATGGGGGTCAGGCCTTCCATGGTCTTCTTGAGGGAAGTGGTCTTGGCAACGCAGAACTGAGCGTAGAGCCAGGCGGCCTTCAGGCGCTTTTCCGGAGTGGACTTCAGGAAAGTCCAGGAACCGCAGTCCTGATAGCCGAGCTTCATGCCTTCTTCCCAGTAGGGACCGTGCGGGGACGGAGCCATGCGCCACTTGGGCAGGCCGTTTTCGTCCACGACCGGGGTGCCGGGCTTGGACATGTCCGCGGTAAACGCAGTGTACCAGAACATCTGCTGAGCGATGTGACCCTGTGCGGGGACCGGGCCGGACTCGTAGAAGGTCATGCCCAGCGCTTCCGGCGGAGCATACTTCTGCAGCCATTCCATGTACTTGGTCAGAGCGTACACGGCAGCGGGACCGTTGGTGGCACCACCACGGGCAACGGATGCGCCTGCAGGACGGCAGTCTTCCACGCGGATGCCCCATTCATCGACGGGCTTGCCGTTGGGCAGACCCTTGTCGCCGGCACCGGCCATGGAGAGCCATGCATCGGTGAAGCGCCAGCCGAGGTCCGGGCTCTTCTTGCCGTAGTCCATGTGACCGTAAACGCGAACGCCGTCGATTTCCTTCACTTCATTGGTGAAGAAGTCGGCGATGTCTTCATAAGCGGACCAGTTCACGGGAACGCCCAGCTCGTAGCCGTATTTTTCCTTGAACTTGGAACGCAGTTCGGGGTCCTGGAACCAGTCATAGCGGAACCAGTACAGGTTCGCGAACTGCTGGTCGGGCAGCTGGTAGAGCTTACCGTCGGGACCGGTGGTGAAGGAGGTACCGATGAAGTCATCGAGATCCAGGGTCGGCAGGGTCACGTCCTTGCCTTCGCCGACCATGAAGTCGGACAGCGGCAGCACGAAACCGTAGCGCATGTGGGTACCGATCAGGTCGGAGTCGTTGATGTAGCCATCGTAGATGTTCTGACCGGACTGCATCTGAGTCTGGATCTTTTCGATCACGTCACCTTCACCCAAAAGGTCATGGGTGATCTTGATGCCGGTGATCTCGGTGAAGGCCTTGGCCAGCACCTTGGACTCATACTCGTGAGTAGCGATGGTTTCGGAAACCACCTTGATGTCCATGCCGCGGAACGGTTCGGCAGCCTTGATGAACCATTCCATTTCCTTCATCTGCTCATCTTTGCTCAGACTGGAAGGCTGGAATTCGGAATCCACCCACTTCTTGGCAGCCGCTTTGTACTGGGCGTCATCGGCCGAGCTCACGGTAGCGGTGAGCATGAAGGCCATCATGACCGCGAAGGTCACGACGATGCGCCAGTGTGATTTGGAAAGACGTGAGACCATAACCTATCCTCCCTGGTTAGAATGTTGCTTGTAACATCCTTAACAACATCCGCTCGACCTCCACAGTAAAGGCCATACGGAATCAAACCGCAGTTTTTCCCCCTGTCTTACCCCCAACGCATGACTGTGACAAGCCATGCGGCGGCAATGCCCACTCCATACCAGAGCGGCAGGTCCGTCAGCCCGAGCCAGGCGAGGCAGATGTAGCCGCTGCCGAGCAGGCCGATGAAGAGACGGTCTCCCCTCGTGGTGACAATGGGCAGAAAGCCCTTGCGCGCCACGGTGGGGGAAACAACCTCCCACACGGTCATGCAGCAGAGCATGACTCCAATGAAGACGAAGAACCAGGCCGTGACCGGCGTCCATACCATCCATTGCATAACTGTACCTCCGTCTTCCTTCTACACCCGACCCAGGGCAAAGCCCTTGGCCATGTAGTTGCGGACGAACCAGATGACGATGGCGCCCGGGATCATGGTCAGCACGCCCGCTGCGGCCAGACCGCCCCAGTCCATGCCGGAAGCCGAGACCGTGCGGGTCATGGTTGCGGCGATGGGCTTGGCGTTGACGGCTGTCAGCGTGCGCGCCAGCAGCAATTCCACCCAGCTGAACATGAAGCAGAAAAAGGCGGTGACGCCGATGCCTGATCGAATCAGCGGGATGAAGATGGTAGTGAAGAACCTCGGGAAACTATACCCGTCGATGAAGGCGGTTTCGTCGATCTCCCTCGGAACGCCGGACATGAATCCTTCCAGAATCCAGACCGCGAGCGGCACGTTGAACAGGCAGTGCGCCAGCGCGACCGCGATGGACGTGTCGAACAGTCCGACGGTCTGGTAGAAGTTGAAGAACGGCAGCAGAAACACCGCCGGGGGGGCCATCTTGTTGGTCAGCAGCCAGAAGAACATGTGCTTGTCGCCCAGGAAATTGTAACGGGAAAAACCGTACGCTGCGGGCAGCGCCACCGAAAGGGAGATGATGGTGTTCAGCGCCACGTACTTCATGGAGTTGATATAGCCGTTGTACCACGAGGGATCGGTGAAGATCATGGCGTAGTTCGCCAGCGTGAAGTTCTCGGGCAGCAGGTTGAAGACCGAGAGGATCTCATCCGTGGTCTTGAAGGACATGTTGACGAGCCAGTAGATCGGCAACAGCAGGAAGAACAGATAACAGATGAGAGCAAGCGTGCGTTTTCTTATCCTCATTGCTCCTCTCCTTTACCGAGGTTGATGATCGAGGTGTAGAACACGAAGCAGATCAGCAGCACGATCAGGAAGTAGATCAGGGAGAACGCCGCCGCCGGGCCAACGTCGAACTGTCCCACGGCCATCTTGGTAAGGAACTGGCTGAGGAAGGTGGTCGAGTTGCCCGGTCCGCCGCCGGTAAGGACGAACGGTTCGGTGTAGATCATGAAGCTGTCCATGAAACGCAGCAGCAGCGCAATGAGCAGCACGCCGCGCATCTTGGGAAGCTGGATGTAGCGGAAAACCGCGAAGCGCGAGGCTCCGTCGATCTTGGCCGCCTGATAGTAGGCTTCCGGAATCGCCTGGAGTCCGGCATAGCACAACAGGACGATGAGCGGCGTCCAGTGCCACACGTCCATGATAAGCACGGTCAGCCAGCTGTGGACCGGATCGGCGGTGTAGTTGTAGCTGATGTTCAGCACCTCGTTCAGGGTCACGCCTGCCAGTCCGATGTCCGGACGGCTGAAGACCACCCAGATGGTGCCGACCACGTTCCAGGGAATCAGAAGCGGCAGCGCCAGCAACACCAGACAGGTGGAGGCGGCCACGCCCTTCTTCCTCGGTAGCGTGAGGGCCACGGCGATTCCCAGCGGAATCTCGATGGCCAATACGCAGAACGAGAAGGTCATCTGCCGGAACAGGGCGTCGTGCAGACGCTCGCTCCGAAGCATTTCCTTATACCACTCGGGACCGACGAACACGCTCATGCCCGGCCCGAGGATGTCCTGAACCGAGTAGTTCACGACAGTCATGAGCGGGATGATGGCGCTGAACGCGACCACAAGGAACACGGGCAGGATGAGGAACCAGGCCCGGTTGTCAGACCATTTCTGCTGCATGTTTCCTCCCCCCTATTTGGCCAGCCGGCCGTCGATGAAGATCTTGATCTTTTCCGGCGGCAGGAACACTTTGCAGTGATCGGCCGGGAGCTCCTGATCCTCGGACACGCGGGCCTTGAAGGTCGCATCGCCAAGGGCAAGGGTGACGATCTTTGCGCTGCCCTGATCCTCGACATTGGTGATTCTGGCCTCAAGCCCTTCGGCGTCCTTGCCACGAATGTCGATGTACATGGGGCGGATGCCCAGCTCGACCTTGGACGTGCCGGAAGCCTCCGCCGCGCGCCGGGTGCCGATGCCGGGGACGGGAATCTCCAGTCCCGCAGCCTTGGCGATGCCGTCCGCTACGCTGCATTCAACAAGGTTCATGCCCGGGCTACCGATGAAGTATCCCACGAAGGTGTGCTCGGGGTGCTCGAAAAGCTCCTCGGGCGTGCCTATCTGAACCAGCTCGCCTTCGTACATGACCACAATCTTGTCGGCGAAGGTCATGGCCTCAACCTGATCGTGCGTCACGTAGATGAGCGTATGCTCGAAGCGTTTGTGGATTTCCTTGAGTTTGCGGCGAAGCTGCCACTTGAGATGCGGGTCGATAACGGTGAGCGGTTCGTCGAAGAGAATCGCCGCCACGTCGGAGCGGACAAGGCCCCGTCCAAGGGATATCTTCTGCTTCGCGTCAGCCGAGAGTCCGGCAGCCCGCTTGTTCAGGTCTGCCGTGAGGTCGAGGCTGTCCGCGATCTCATGCACCCTTTTGTTGACCTGATCCTTGGGAATCTTCCGGTTCTTCAGGGGAAAGGCCAGATTTTCGTACACCGTCATGGTGTCGTAAAGCACCGGAAACTGGAAGACCTGAGCGATATTCCTTTGTTCCGGCGGCAGTTTGGTCACATCCTTGCCGTCATACAGGACCTTTCCGTGCGAGGGCACGAGCAGTCCGGAAATGATGTTGAGCATGGTGGTCTTGCCGCAGCCGGACGGCCCGAGCAGGGCGTAGGCCCCGCCATCGTCCCAGGTGGTGTGAATACGCTTGAGGGCGTAATCATCGGGCCCCTTGGGATTGGCCATGTAGCTGTGGGCAAGCTCATCGAGTTCAATGCGCGCCATTGCGCTCCTCCCGAAGTCTAGTCGGCCCGCACCGGGGAAACCAGCAGGTTGCCCGATTCGCCGAAAACATAAAAGTCGTTGGGATCAAGAAAGACCGAAACCTCGTCGCCCACGCCGTACTGATGCACGCCGACCTCCTGCGCCACCAGCGGCACATCCTCGTAGGTCATGTGAACGAAAGTCTCGGATCCGTTGATCTCCGAAAGCCCCACTGTGCCGTCAAAGCGCACGGTCCGGCCTTCCTGCCCCTTGAGGAACAGCCGGTTGGACCGCATCCCGAAGCGGTACTCGCCCGGCTCCAGATCGGCCAGACGTCCCTGCTGCGGAATCACCTGCCCCTTGCCGATGCGAACGTTGCCGTCCTCGATCACGGCGGGCACGAAGTTGATCGGCGGGTCGCTGAACACTTCGGCGACCTTGGTAGTGGCCGGATTGAGATACACCTCAGCGGTGGGTCCGGTCTGTAGCACGCGGCCCTCATGCATGACGATTGTTTCTCCGCCGAGCATGAGCGCTTCCGTGGGTTCGGTCGTGGTATAGACCACAATGGACTCGCGCCGTTCGAAGATCTGCTGCAATTCCTCGCGCAGCTCTTCACGCAGCTTGTAGTCCAGGTTGACCAACGGCTCGTCGAGCAGCAGCAGTTCCACCCTCTTCACCAGCGCACGCGCGATGGCGCAACGCTGCTGCTGACCGCCGGAAAGCTCCGAAGGCAGCCTGTCGAGCAGGTGCTCGATATGCAGCATCTTCGCGGCTTCCTGCACGCGCCGTTTGATTTCGGCCCGCGAGGTTCCCGCGATTTTCAGCGGCGACGCTATGTTTTTGAAAACAGAGAGGGAGGGATAGTTGATGAACTGTTGATAGACCATTGCCACGCTTCGCTTGCGTACCGACATCCCGGTCACGTCCACATCATTCATTATGACGGAACCGTTGGAAGGTCGATCCAGCCCCGCCATGATGCGTAGCAGCGAGGTCTTCCCGGCCAGCGTCCGTCCAAGCAGGACGTAACGTTTGCCGGGCTCCAGTTCGAGGTTGATGTCTTTTAAATGAATTTCCTGTCCGACATATTTGTCGACGTCCTTAAGAACAAGCCCCATATGCACACTCCAGCATTCGACTTTCGGTTTCGTAAGCTTAAACCGAAGAACCATCAAAACGTAACACCTGTTTGACACAGTCTCAACAAAAAACACTCTCCAACTCTGAAAATTCACAAGCAAAACGGGATTTGCGAAACGGCAACTCGCCACCGGGAAAAATCCGTGGCGATTCATCTCTCCATCTGCTAGCTTGGTCCTCCGAAAATGCGGCACCATTGGAGCTGAAAAAATGGAAACACAAGTGCTGATCATCGGCGGCGGAGCCACCGGCACCGGGCTGCTCAGAGACCTTGCCCTGCGCGGCGTCCCCTGCCTGCTGATTGAGAAACGCGATCTTAACGCCGGTGCGTCCGGCGGTAATCACGGCCTGCTGCACAGCGGCGGCCGATATGTCTCCGGCGACGCCGAAGCGGCCATCGAATGTCGGGAAGAAGGCGAGATTCTCAAAAAACTCGCCCCGCAATGCATTGAGGAGACCAACGGCCTGTTCGTGGCCGTGGAAGGCGACGACGAAACATTCGCTTCGGAATTCCCTTCGCACTGCTCGCGTTGCGGCATCCCCTGCGAAGAACTTGACCCGGACGAGGCCAGACGGCTTGAGCCGTATCTTTCCGAAAAGACCGTTGCGGCCTACGAAGTGGAAGACGGCGCCATAGACCCCTTCATGCTCGCGCTGGACAACGTGGCTCACGCCGCGGCCCACGGAGCCAAGATCATGCGCAACACGCGCGTCACCGGCTTCGACTCCGAAGGCGGCAGCATCAAGCGGGTGCACGTCTTTGACGAAACCGAGCAGTGCGAACGCACCATCGAGGCCGAAATAGTCGTCAACGCATCCGGCGCATGGGCCGGGGAAATCGCGGCCATGGCCGGCGCACAGGTCGGGGTGATCTGTTCCAAGGGCACCCTGCTCGTGACGCAGGACAGGCTCTCGACCCGCGTCATCAACCGCCTCCGCAAGCCCTCGGACGCAGACATCCTCGTCCCGGGCGGCACGGTCTCCATCCTCGGCACCACCAGCGTCCGGGTCGATTCGCCGGACGACGCCGTGCCCACTCGCGAAGAGTGCGTGCGGCAGGTGGAAGACGCCATGCGCATGATGCCCGTGCTGGAAACCACGCGCTACATCCGGGCCTATGCGGGCATACGTCCCCTCATCAGCCTCGGCGGCGGCGATGACCGCAACGTGAGCCGCGGGTTCTCACTGGTGGACCACTCAGACGAAAACATAAACAATTTCATCACCATATCCGGCGGAAAGCTGACTACCTACCGGCTCATGGCCGAAAAAACAGCGGACATGGTCTGCGCCAAGATCGGCGTATCCAAGCCGTGCCTGACCCGCACCGAGCCGCTGCCTTCATCCGTTTCCGGACGATGGACCGAACCGGGCCGCGCCCCTCGCGAATTCGCCACGGGAGACGCCCGCGCCGAGGTCATGCTTTGCGAATGCGAACTCATTCCGCGCTCGGTCATCGGCGAAGTGGTCCGCGGACTCGGCGACATGCGCGGCCGGTCGGCACTCAACGCCATCAACCTGCGCAGCCGCATGGGCAAAGGTCCGTGTCAGGGCGCGTTCTGCGGCCCGCGGGTCACCTCATTCCTTTATGATGAGGGCGTGGTCGGCGGCATGAGAGGCCTCGCCGAGCTGAAGTCCTTTACCCAGCGCCGCTGGAAGGGACAGCGTCCCGTCATGTGGGGCCGCACCGCCGAGCAGACCGAACTTCAGGAAGCGCTGCACTGCGCTCTGCTGGAACTGGAACTTACCGGAGATCAAGAATGATCGACATATCCTGCGACGTGATGGTCATCGGGGCTGGTCACGCCGGAATGGCAGCAGCCCTCTTTGCCGCGCAAAAAGGGCTGTCGGTCGCGCAGGCCGGGACCACCGGAGGCATCGACTTCGGCAGCGGCTTCATAGATGTGCTCGGGGTGCACCCGACCGCCAAGCTGCTGGAGCACGACGACCCGTGGTCCGCCATGGACTCGCTGCGCCGGGAGATTCCGGACCATCCATACGCCCGACTCAAAACCGACGAGATCAAGGAATCGCTTCGCGAATTCATCGCGTTTCTCGATGCACAGGGACTGCCCTACGGCGGGGACGGCAAAAGCAACCTGCGCCTGCCCACCCCGGCAGGGACGGTCAAACGCACCTGTCGCGCCCCGCAAACCATGATCCCCGGCGCGGATGCGCTTGCCAGCAAAGCGCCGTGCCTTGCAGTGGCATTTGACGGACTCAAGGGGTTCAGCGGGCATCAGCTCACCGAGACCCTCGGCAGACACTGGCCTGCCCTCAAGTCCGCGACCATCCGCTTTCCGGGGCTGGACGGCGAGCTGTTCCCCGAACACATGGCACTGGCGCTTTCGGACGCCAAGCGGCGCGAAGCGCTGGCCGAAGCCGTGCGCCCGCATCTCGGCGACGCCCAATACGTGGCCTTCCCCGCCATGCTGGGCATCCTCGACTGCACGAAGGTTACAACGCACCTTTCACAGCTGCTTGGCGCGACCGTGTTCGAGATACCCACGCTTCCGCCCCCCATCATGGGCACCCGGCTCAGGGCCGCCTTCGACCGGGGACTCCCGGTGCTTGGCGTGCGGACCCTCAGCCAGAAAACGGTCCGGGGCACGCAGAAGCACCCTTCGGGCGGATTCACCTTCACCGTCGGCGGTGCGCGGGACGAATACCGGGTATCCGCCCGCTCCGCCATCCTCGCCACCGGCCGATTCTTCGGCAAGGGGCTTCGGCAGGAGATGCACGGCATCCGTGAGACCGTCTTCGATATCCCCGTGGCACAGCCGTCGGGCCCCGACGAATGGTATTCGCAAGAATTCTTCGACCCGAAAGGACACCCGGCCGACCGCTCGGGCGTTCGCTTCGACTCCAGCTTCCGCCCCCTCGGCCCGGACGGGCAGGTCTATCACCAGAACCTGCGCGCGGCCGGAGCCATCCTGTGCGGGCACGACTGGATACGCGAGAAGTGCGGCACCGGACTTGCGGTGGCCACGGCGTGGAAAGCCGTACAGTCCCTGACCGAGCAACTGGAGGGAGGCAACTGACATGGACCTTTTCTATGCCGCCCTGCTCCCCGTCCTGACACTGGCCGTGCTCGGACTCGCCTTCCGCGCCGCCCGCGCCATGCGCTCCCGCCTCGACGGCGTGACCGGACTCAAGGACCGCCTCAAAGCCCTTCCAGGCATTGCGGCAACGCTGCTTTCTCCCAAGGGCTGGTTCGACATCCTGACCCTGCGCCGCTCCCTCGGGGGCGGTCCGTGGCGCTGGATGACGGCGGCCCTTATCCACGCAGGCTTCATCGGACTGTTGGTCGTTCATGCCTTCGGCCCCTGGACCGCCGACCTTTTCGACCTCTATTACGAAGCTACCCTTGATCCATTCTATTTCCTGAGGGATCTCTTCGGCTTCATGCTCTGCCTCGGGCTGCTGATGGTCATCTGCCGCAGGCTGTTCATGCCGCGTCTCAGGCGCATCACCCGCCCCATGGACTGGGCGTTGCTGATCATCGTGGCGGGCATCGGACTTTCGGGCGTGTTCTGGCAGGCGGCAAAGTCCGTTTCCCCCGCTGCATTCGAGCGCATGACCGAAGAATACTTCTACGGCGGCGAAGAGGAAGTCGCCGCACTCAAGGCCGTCTGGACCGTGGACTACGACGTGGTCTTCCCCCGGCGTCCGGACACATCGCCGGAGACACTGGAATTCGGCCGCGAACTCAACGCCGATTCCTGTTCCAGCTGCCACGCGCCCGCGTCCTCGGCCTTCATGTCTTCAGCGGTGGCAAAAGTCATATCACCCGCAGCTCCGGCGCTGGAGCGCATCGACGCGGCCACTGCGCTCGGCACCCTCCACGGCCTGTTCATTCTTGCGGGGATACTGTTGCTGCCCATCGGTAAATTCGCCCATGTGCTCACCACCCCGCTCAACCTGCTCAGGCGTCGCGGAAGAAGCAGTTCCGAAGCCGCACGGGAACGCAGCTCCGGCGAAATGGAAGCCGCGCGTCAGGAAGGCCTTGCCGCCTGCACCCACTGCGGGGAATGTTCCCTGCGGTGCAGCGTGGCCCCGGCCTACGACGTGCTCGGCATCAGGCCGGTGCTTCCCTCGGAGAAGATCGGCGAACTCGGCGCCTATGCCTCTGGCCGCCTTTCCGGCAAACGACTTGACGACTTCGGTTCCGGCAGCCGCATCTGTTCACAGTGCGGACGCTGCACCGACGTCTGTCCCTCCGGCATCGACTTGCAGGACCTCTGGCTTTCCTCGCTTGAGCGGCTGAAGGAAGAGAAGCTCGCCGGACCGCAGTACTACATGCCCGGCAAGTCTCCCTCGCAGCGCATGACCGCTCTGCGCGGACTGGCCGAATCAAGAGCAGAACGCGCCCGGGCCGAAAAGCTCGTGGCGCGCAAGGAATCATATCTCGGATGTGTGCAGTGCACCACGTGCACCAGCGTGTGCACCGTGGTCAACGCCAGCGCCAACCCGGCCCGAGAGCTGGACTTCACCCCCCAGCAGGTCATGAACCTGTTGCGCATGGGGCTGGTGGACCACGCTCTGGGCGCGGGCATGACGTGGAACTGCGTCACCTGCTACAAGTGTCAGGAACACTGCCCGCAGGGCGTCCCCGTTGCGGACGTACTGTTCGAGCTTCGCAACATCGCCAACGCACGGCTCCGAGAAGGAGAGGACTGATGCAATTCGCCTGGTTTCCGGGATGCAAGATAGCATATCACCAGCCACAGTACGGCAGGGACGCGCTGGATGTCTGCGCCGCGCTCGGTCTGGAACCCGCTTCAATGGAATTCAACTGTTGCGGCTGGCCGCTCAGACAGGAGAGCCTTCGCACCTCGGCGCTGGCCGCTGCGCGAAACTTCGCCCTCGCCAACGCCGCCGGGTTGGACATCGTCACCCCATGCAAATGCTGTTACGGCAACCTCAAGGTCATGGCGCACAAGCTCCAGACCCTGCCGGAACTGCGCACGACGATTGACGCGCACCTCCAGTCGGAGGGGCTTTCTCTCGCCGAGATCCCCAGAGTGCTTCACCTGCTCACCGTCATGGACCAGAACCTCGACAAGCTCAGGGAGCTTGCGGGCAACGGCCTCGGCGGCAGTCCTGTGGCGGCCAGTTATGGGTGTCATGCCCTGCGGCCGTCCGAAGCCACGGACTTTGACGATCCGCTGGCGCCAACGGTTTTCGAGCGGGTCCTCAAGGCGCTCGGGGCCGAGCCGGTCCCGTGGCAGCTGCGCGTTGAATGCTGCGGGCACTTTATGCGTGACCGCAACGACGCCATGGCCGACTCCATCGGCCTGAGCAAACTCCGGGACGCGGCGGGAGCCGGAGCCGAAACCGTCGCCACGGCATGCACCTACTGCCAGATGCAGTTCGAAGGCCTGACCGGAGACGAAGAGCTGCCTGCTGCCGAGACGGTGGCATCGGTGGCGCTCAGGGCCATGAGACGAAAGAGCTGATCGAAATGATGCGGGATCGCCCGCTGACGGATACGGTACATTCACTTCAGGACGAACCAAGGAGGAACCATGGCACAATACGTCGGAGCCGTGGACCAGGGGACTACCAGCAGCCGATTCATCATCTTCGACAAGCGCGGCCGCATCGTCGCTCTGGACCAGAAGGAGCACGAACAGATATTTCCCAAACCGGGCTGGGTCGAGCATGATCCCATGGAGATATGGCGCAACACGCAGGACGTGATCAAAGGCGCTCTCGCCAAGGCCGGCATCAAGGGTACCGACCTCGCCTCCATCGGCATAACCAACCAGCGCGAAACCGTGGTGGTCTGGGACGCCAACACGGGACAGCCCTACTACAATGCCATCGTCTGGCAGTGCACCCGCACCCACGAGATCTGCAAGGAACTCATGAAAGACGGCGGTCAGGACCGCTTCCGCGAGAAGACCGGCCTGCCCATCGCCACCTATTTCAGCGGCCCCAAGATCAAATGGATCATGGACAACGTCCCCGAGGCAAAGAAAGCGCTCGAAGCCGGAACCGCCATGGTCGGCACCATGGAAACATGGGTCATCTGGTGGCTCACGGGCGGCCCCAAGGGCGGCGCACACGTCACCGACGTAACCAACGCCAGCCGCACCATGCTCATGGACCTCAAAACCCTGAAGTGGGATCAGGATATTCTCGACCTTCTGGCAATTCCCAGAGACAGCCTGCCCCGCATCGTGCCCTCTTCCGACGCCGAGACATGGGGCCCCACCATGGAAGACGGTCCACTCAAGGCCCGCGTCCCGGTCTGCGGCGCGCTGGGGGACCAGCAGGCCGCGCTTGTGGGGCAGACCTGCTTCGAGGTCGGCGAGGCCAAGAACACGTATGGCACCGGCTGCTTCCTGCTGCTCAACACAGGACACGAACCCGTCATTTCCAAGAACGGCCTGATCACCACCGTGGCCTATCAGCGCAGCGACCGCAAACCCGTGTACTGCCTCGAAGGCTCCATCGCCATCGCCGGCGCGCTGGTACAGTGGCTGCGCGACAACCTCGGCATGATCAACGACGCCCCCGAGGTGGAGGAGCTTGCCTCAAAGGTGGAAGACAGCGGCGGCGTGTACATTGTTCCGGCATTTCAGGGTCTGTTCGCTCCCTACTGGCGGCCCGATGCCCGCGGCGTCATGGTCGGGCTGACCCGCTACGCCACCAAGCACCACATCGCCCGCGCCGTGCTGGAAGCCAACGCCTACCAGACCAAAGACATTGTCGAAGCCATGAACAAGGACTCCGGCGTGGATCTCAGGGCCCTCAAGGTGGACGGCGGCATGGTGCAGAACGATCTGCTCATGCAGTTCCAGGCCGACGTGCTCGACGTCCCCGTGACACGCCCCAAGGTCGCGGAAACAACCTGTCTCGGCGCAGCCTACGCCGCAGGCGTGGCGGTCGGGTTCTGGGACAGCTTCCACGAGCTGCGCGAAAACTGGGCCGAGGACAAGACGTGGAAACCGAACATGGACCCCGAAGCCCGCGCCAAAGGTTACGCAGGCTGGAAAAAAGCCGTGGAACGAACTTACGGCTGGGAAGAATAACGACCATCAAAGGGGCGGTCCGCAAGGGCCGCCCTTTTCCATGAAGCACCGCACATGCCCGTACCGCAAAATCTGATTCTGGGCCTCGCCGCAGGATACCACTTCGGCGATCTTGCCCCGTTCGTCCTCTCATGGAA
This sequence comes from Desulfovibrio oxyclinae DSM 11498, assembly GCF_000375485.1. NCBI lineage: Bacteria > Pseudomonadati > Thermodesulfobacteriota > Desulfovibrionia > Desulfovibrionales > Desulfovibrionaceae > Desulfovibrio > Desulfovibrio oxyclinae. The sequence goes on from NZ_AQXE01000012.1 coordinate 42,305, forward strand.
GGCGGTTGCCCCGAAAGCACGACTGGTGCTCTTCACCAGTCCCACCACCCGGCACACGACCCAACTCCGGGACCTCGGCGTGGAAGTCGTTCCCTTCGAGCGCCCCGCTGAATTCGAGATTGTTCCATACAATGGCTACCGCTACCGTCTCTATCGTGAGTACCTGCGCACGCACGACGAATCCTTCCAGCGAATTCTGCTCACGGATGTCCGGGACGTGCTGTTCCAGGGCGACCCGTTCGCCTTTGCATGGTCTCCCGGCATCAATGCCACATTGGAAGCGCCGGGCATGACTATCGGACGTTGCCCGCACAACAGCCACTGGGTTGAGAATCACCTTGGACCGCAGGCGCTGGATTTTCTGCGCGACGAACCCATTTCCTGCTCCGGAACCACCGTCGCCGATCAGGAAACACTGCTTGAATACCTCGACGCCATGATCGAACAGTCGGCGGGGTTCTCTCCCGGCAACAATATGGCGGGATTCGATCAGGCAATTCATAACATACTGATCAGAAAGGAATTTGATTCAAAGACAACCTTTCACGATAATGCAGGGCCAATCCTCACGCTGGGCTACCACCCGGGCGAGCCGGAGTGCGATGCGTCGGGGCTGGTTCTCAATGCGTCGGGAAAGCCTGCGGTCATCGTGCATCAGTATGACCGAAAGCCGAAGCTGTTCCGGCAGGTGCGCGAGCGATTCATGCAGTAGCGATTCCCATCAGCTCAAAAAAAGCCCCGGTCTACAGCGGACCGGGGCTTTTGGTTGGGTCAGGAGTCGTCTTCCATTCCGGTGAGGTCGCCGATCTCTGTGCCGGTCTCTTCCGCCTTGAGCACCCGACGCATGATCTTTCCGGAGCGGGTCTTGGGCAGTTTCCTGCGGAACTCGATGGACTTGAGCACGGCCACCGGCCCAAGTTCGTTGCGGATGTGTCGCTTGAGGTCCTTGATAAGCTCGTCGTCTTCCTCGGCACCGGAGCGCACCACGACGAAAGCCTTGGCGGCCTCGCCCTTGATGGTGTCCGGCACACCGATGACGGCGGCCTCGGTCACATTCCGGTGCGCGCCGAAAGCTGCCTCCAGCTCGGCAGAACCGACACGGTGGCCCGCGATGTTGATCACATCATCTGCACGGCCCTGAATCCAGATGTAGCCATCTTCGTCGCGCCGAGCCACGTCGCCTGCGAAGTAGCATCCCGGAACCTTCTCGAAATACTCGCGGTACCGGTCCTCATCGTTCCAGAGTCCAGTCATCATGGCGGGCCACGGCTCGCGAATCACCAGCAGGCCGCCTTTGCCCGGCTCCACGGAGTTGCCTTCGCGGTCCACGACGTCCGCCTTCACGCCCGGCAGCGGCTTGGTCACCGAGCCGGGCTTGAGCAGCGAGATGGGCAACGGGCTGATCATGAACATGCCGGTTTCGGTCTGCCACCAGGTGTCGATGACGGGACACTCGCTTCGACCGATGTTCTTGTAGAGCCACGTCCACGCCTCGGGGCTGATGGGCTCGCCCACCGATCCCAGCAGACGCAGACTGGACAGGTCGTGCCGTTTGGTGTGCTGCACGCCGAAGCGCATGAGCATCCTGATGACCGTGGGCACGGTGTAGAAAATGCTGATGCCGTATTTGGCCACGATGTTCCAGAGACGGTCGGCCTGCGGATAATTCGGGTGTCCTTCATAGATGACCGTGGTGGTCCCCGCCAGCAGCGGTCCGTAGACCACGGCGCTGTGGCCGGTGACCCAGCCGGGGTCGGCGGTGCACCAGAAGATATCCGTGGGTTTTACATCGAAGACGGTGGTCAGGGTGCGGTGTACGCCCACCATGTAGCCGCCGTGGCAGTGCACGATGCCCTTGGGCTTGCCAGTGGTGCCTGAGGTGTACATGAGAAAGAGTGGCTCGTGCGCCTCCATGACCTCGGTGGGCGCGGTGTTGCGCTCCTGACGGACGAGGTCCTCGTACCAGAAGTCGCGACCGTCCACCATGTCCACGCCCACTTTGGTGCGTCGCACGACCACCATGGATTCCACGCAGTCGGCGCAGGCGCCCACGAGCGCCTCGTCCACGGTATCCTTGAGTCGCAGCACCTGCCCGTTGCGATAGAAGCCGTCGGCGGTGATGACCGCCTTGGCCTGCGCGTCGTTGATGCGCTGGCGCAGGGCCTTGGCCGAGAACCCGGCGAAGACCACGGAATGCACGGCGCCGATTTTGGCGGCCGCGAGCATGGCCACTACGGTTTCCGGCAGCGGCGGCATGTAGACCACCACACGGTCGCCCTTCTGCACGCCGAGGGTGCGCAGGGCGTTGGCGAAACGGTTTACCTCGCGGTAGAGTTCAAAATAGGTATACTTCCTCGAATCGCCGGGTTCACCTTCCCAGATGAGCGCCAGCTTGTTCTTGTTGGCGGTCTCGATGTGGCGGTCAAGGCAGTTGTAGACGATGTTGCAACGCGCTCCCGGAAACCAGCGATAGAAAGGCTTTCGGGAGTCGTCCAGCACGCGATCCCAGCGTTTGAACCAGTCGAGCTCGTCCGCCGCTTCTTCCCAGTACCCCAACGGATCGTACTCGGACTGGCGGCGCGCGGCCCCCAGCTCCTGCGGATTGACGTTGGCCTCGATCACGAGCTGCGGCAGGGGGCGGAAGACGCGCTCTTCCTGCAACAAGCTGTCGAGGGTTTCGAAACGATCCATATTTCCTCCTCGCGCGGCCTCAGGTGGTCCGCGAGTCTGTTTCAACACAAACGGCCTGGCAACACCCGCCCTATTCGGTGAGCGGATGACCGGACCGGATGAACGGTCAAAGTCCCAGAATCTGCTTGAGTTCAGCTATGCGTCTGCGGCTGATGGGCAGCTCGATGCGCGTGCGACCGGTGGTTCGGAGCATGAAGTTGCTGCCCGGCATGCTGGCTATTTCCGTAACGGTATCCAGATTCACCAAATACTTGCGGTGCACCCGGAAAAAGCCGAACGCTTTCAACCGGTCTTCAAGATGTTTGAGCCGGTAGTTCGTGAGAAATTTCTGATTGGCGGTGTGTACGTAGGAATAGTCCTCGTACGCCTCGATGAAGATTATCTGCGAATAGGGAATGAGGATGACCCGGCCGTCCTGATTGACCGCCAGTTTTTCCAGCTCCGGCCCGCGATTCTGCGATTCGTCCCACGCCTGCCTGAGCGCCGCGAGGAAATGGTCCTGCTCATCCTCGCCGAGAGGGAGCTGCACCGTGGCCTCGTCCGTGGCGTTGCTGGCGTCGGGGGAGTCCTCCCAGTGCTCGGGTTCGGGCACTTCTCGGTATTTGGTCTTGAAATCGGACAGTCGGTCTATGGTCCGCGCAAGGCGTCCGCTGGCCGGCGGCCAGAGCAGATAATCCGTGGCTCCGAGCTCGAAGGCGGCGTAGGCCTGCTGCTCGGATTCGGAAATGAAAATAAGCGCGGGCCGGTTCTTGCGTCCGGCCAGCATCTGCGCCAGCTCGATTCCGTCGGCCCTGCCGGGCAGATCGGTACCGAGGAAAAACGCACCGTATGGAATGGCATCCAACAGTTCAAGCGCCTCGAACGCCTCAACGGCCTCCCCCACAACCTGCAGGAAAGGCACCTCGGCCAGCTGCGACCGTAGTTCGGCACGCACCTGCGCATCTGGATGAATCAGCAGAGTCTTCAGCTTTGGCATGACCGCAACACCGGAGCTTCATTCACTATTCGAAACCCCGCCTCCCACTCTATCCCTACCGGGATTTGCCTCTGTTCGCAAGCACCCGGCCCGCTTGCCGATCACAGGCTCATCAAAGCCCCAGTCTTACCTCACGCCACTGACTTGACATCTCCCTCGGACACGTATAAATGCATAAATCAAGATATCTCAATATAAACATTTAAGCATACAATTTCATCTCGGAGGAGCCATGCTGATTCACGAAGCCTGCCGCAACTCGTGCCGTACAGACGGCCCGTTCATATCATTGGAATTCTTTCCCCCGCGCAGGCCGGAACTCATGCCGAAGCTGCTGGAATCCGCCGACAAGCTGAAGACGCTCAAGCCGCTGTTCGCGGCTGTTACCTGCGGCGCCGGGGGCGGCGGCGCCACTGGAACGCTCGAAACCGCAGCAAAACTCTCTGACACCCTCGGCTTCACGGTCATGCCGCACCTCACCTGCGTCCATCATACTCCCGAATCCGCGCGAGAGGCCGTACGTGAACTCAAAAATATGGGCATCCGCAACGCCCTCGCGGTCCGTGGCGACCTGCCCGAAGGCATGGACGCTGCGCCCGAAGAGCTTCGTTACGCAACCGACCTCGTAGCAATCATACGGCAGGAGGCCCCGGACATGGCGGTGGGCGTGGCCGCATATCCGGACATTCATCCGGAGTCCGAAACAGCCCAGCAGGACGTCGAAATGCTCAAGTTCAAGCTCGACAACGCCGAATTCGGCGTGACCCAGCTCTTTTTCGACAACCGGCGCTATTTCGACCTCGTGGAGCGACTGGAAGGCATGGGCTGCACCAGACCCGTCATCCCAGGCGTGCTTCCGATCCGCTCCCTCGGACAGATTCGGCGGCTCATGACGCTTTGCAGCACGCCCATCCCCGGCGATCTGCTCTCATCCATCGAAAAGGCCCATGCGCAGGGAGGTGACGACGCCGTGCGCGAGCTCGGGTTGGATCACGCCGCGCAGCAGCTTCGCGATCTGGCTGCCAACGGCGCCCCGGGAATCCACCTTTATCCGTTCAATCAGGCCGAGCTGTGCCTTGAGCTGGCGCAGCGGGCCGGACTTTTGTCCTAATCCCCGTAAGGTGTTGCCCGCGCGGTCCGGAGAAGCTATCGTTGCCGAATGAAGGAATCACGCCGCATAGCGGTCATGTCCGACATCCACGGCAATCTGGAGGCCTTCCGGACCGTGCTGGGCGACATCGACACCCTCGGAATCGAACGCATAGTCAACCTCGGCGACATTGTCGGCTACGGTCCCGACCCACAGTCGTGCGCCGATCTCGTGCGCGAACGCGGCATTGAGACGGTCATGGGCAACCATGAGCAGGGACTCATCAACCAGATGTACCTGTCACGATTCAACCCCGTCGCCCGCGACATGCTGCTCAAGACCCGCGCGTTGCTGGACGACGAGACCGTCCAGTGGCTCATCACCCGGCCCAAAAGCCTCAGCTTGGACAACATGCGCTTCGTCCACGGCGCGCCACCCGATCTGGTGGGCGAATATCTCTGGAAGTACTCGGACCGCTACGGGGATTTGATGCACGCCTTCCCTGAGCACGTGTGCTTCGTGGGACACACCCATGAACTGCGGCACATCGTGCTTGACCACGACACTTCGAGCTGCCGCAAGCTCTGCGCCGGAACCGTGACTCTGACGGCTGACGCAAAGCACATCGTCAACGCAGGAGCCGTGGGCCAGCCGCGCGGCAACGGTCCTGATGCGAAGTACGTCCTTTACGATCCTGCTTCCGGCGAGCTTGAAATCCGCTTTCTGCCGTACGATACGCAGACCACGGCCGAAAAGATTCGCCGCGCCGGATTCCATCCTGCGCTGGCCGACAGGATTCTCAGGGGCTGTTAGGCCGCACTTGACCGTCCGGGGAAAATCCAACATCCTCACCGCATGACACACAGCGCATGCACCTTCGACTGTCCGGACAGCTGCTCGTGGCTGGTGGATACTGACACACGGAAGATTCGCGGCAACCCCGAGCATCCCTTCACCAACGGCTTCGCCTGCCCCAAGGGACAACGCATCTTCAGGCGCATCGAGGCCGAGGATCGCATCACCACCCCGCTGCTGCGACGCAACGGCCAGTTTGAGCCTATTGACTGGGCCGAAGCCCTCGCATTGTGCGCGGAAAAACTGAACTCGGTTCAGGGCGATCCGCAAAAGGCGCTGCATCTGCGCGGCTTCGGCTATCGCGGCGTGCTCGGCATGGCCAGCGTCGCCTTTTTCAATGCCTTCGGCGCGACCCGTACCCACGGATCGCTTTGCGATGACACCGGCATTGCCGCGTGCGAGGCGGATTTCGGAGTGCTCACCCACAATGACCCGTCCGACATCCCCAACGCCCGCCGCATCGTGAACTGGGGCAAGGACTTCAACCGAAGCTCCATCCACACCGCGGCTCTCATCAGGCAGGCTCGCAAGAACGGCGCTTCTGTCCTGACGGTCTCCATCGGCGGAGACGACACGGCATCGCTTTCCGACACCGTCATCCGCATCCGCCCCGGTACGGACCGCTTTCTGGCCGCCGCAGTTCTGGCACTGCTGCTGCGCGAGAACCGTGTTGGCAAGGACATGCTCACGCGGTGCGCCAACACGGACGAGTTCGCGCGTCTGGTCAAAGAGCAGGACATCACCACGCTCTGCCGCGCCTGCGACGTTTCCTTTGATGCGGTGCGAACGCTGGCCGAATGGTACGCCGATGAATCCCCCCTGACCTCCATCATCGGCTGGGGACTTCAGAGACACCTGCACGGCGGCGAGTCCGTACGTTTCATCAATGCGCTCTCGGTGCTTTCCGGACACATCGGCTCCCCCGGCAACGGTGTTTACTACAATATTTCCTCCAACCGGAACTTCACCAAATGGAAAGCCGACGGCCCCCACGACGGCCCGACACGAAGCTTTCTTGTGCCGCAACTGGCAAGAGAACTGGAGAATGCCGCTCCTGCCGTGGAATTCTGCTGGATAGACGGATTCAACCCCGCCAATCAGGTGCCTGACGCCGTGGCAGCGGCCCGCGCCCTCAAGCGCATCCCCTTCACCGTATGCGTGGAGGCGTTCATGACCGACACCGCCATGCGCGCGGACCTGATCCTGCCGCCCGCGCTGACCATGGAGCGCGAGGACATCCTCGGTTCCGCCCTGCACAACTACGTGAACCACTCCGCCAAGCTGATGGAACCGCGCGACGAGGCCCGATCCGACTTTGAAATCCTTCGCGAGCTGGGCGCAAGGCTGACCACCCCAATCACGTTTCCAGATGCGGAAACATGCCTTCGCAGTTCACTTCAGGAATCCGGCATCGACCTCGACGACTTGCGGGAAACAGGTTTCGCACGCGGCGATTGGCCGCAGATCGCATTCGAAGACCTTCGATTCGGACATGAAGACGGCCTGTACCACCTGCCGGAAACGCTTTCCGATGCACGGGAACACGACGCGAATTATCCCCTGATGCTCATGACGCTGGTACGCCGTGAAGCCATTCATTCGCAGATTCCCGAAGAGGAGCAGGCAGAAATGCTGACCGCCCGAATATCTCCGGACAACCCGATGCTCAAGGGGTTGAATACGGCCGACCCCGCTCTGCTTGAGACAGAGGCCGGGAGCATGCGGGTCATGGTGGCGGTGGAGGAAGGCATCCATCCCCAGACCGTCATTCTGCGCCGGGGCGGTTGGATGCGACACGGCAGGAATCCCAACGCGGTCATTGCTGACCACGTCACGGACATGGGCGGCGGTGCGGCTTATTACAGCCAGTACTGCACACTGAAAAACGGGTAGTTATCTAGTTCCGGAGAGCATCGGCGTCTTCGCAAAAGCTCCAGCGCCCCTCGAACGTGGGCTTGCGAACCGCCTTGTCGAGCATTTCCCGGAAGCGGTAGCGCGGCACTTCGCGCGCGCCAAAACGCAGCAGATGGTCCGTGGTCTGCTGGCAGTCCACGAAATCGAACCCCCACTGCTCAAGCTGGCGCACCAGCGTCACGAAGGCGGCCTTGGATGCATCCGGACGGCGGAAGAACATGGATTCTCCGAAAAAAGCCGAGCCGATGGAGATGCCGTAAAGCCCGCCTACCAGATCATCGCCGCACCATGCCTCCACGGAATGGGCGTACCCAAGATCGTGCAGCAGCGTGTAGGCTTCTATCATCTCCGGCACCAGCCACGTGCCCTCCTGATCCGGCCTCAAGGTTTCCGCGCAGGCCGCTATGACCGAGCGGAAATCCCGGTCAAGGGTAAAGCTGTAGCAGCCGCGATTCAGGGTTCGGCGCAGGCTTTTGGGGACATGCAGTTCCGAAGGGATGAGTATCAGGCGCGGATTGGTGGACCACCACAGAATGGGCGAATCCTCGGCATACCAGGGAAAAATGCCGTTGGCATAGGCGGTGAGCAGGCGCGTCACGGACAGGTCGCCGCCCACGGCGAGCAGCCCGTCCGGCTCAGCCTCGTCCGGGTCGGGAAACACTGGATCCTCGAACAGCCGGTAGATCGCCAAAATCAGCCTCCGACGGTCAGCGAATGGGCATCCGGCTCCGGCAGCGGCGTCTTCCTGCCGCTCTCATCCAGACGCACGAACACGACCTTGGTTTCGAAGATGAACTTTTCCTCCGTGCCGCCGGGTTCGTCGCCGTAGACGCGAACCCGGTAGGTCACGGAAGTCGTCCCCTGCTTTTCGCGCTCCACATTGAAGCGAACGATGGCGCCGCAGGAGATGCGAGCGCGAAACTGCACCTCGTCCATGGCCACGGTGACCATGGTGCACCCCCGGTAATCGAGAGAGCAGAACAGCCAGGCGAACTCGTCCACCCATTTGAGGACGATGCCCCCGAAGAGATACCCGTGATGATTCAGGTGCTCGGGGCGCACCACCCTGTAATTGTCAACCATGTCAGCCTAGTAGTTGAACGTGAATTCGTCGTTTTCAAAGCCGACCTGAACGATGCCGCCCTTCATGAGCTTGCCGAAGAGAAGTTCGTCCGCCAGCGGATCCTTGATTTCCCGCTGGATGGTGCGGCCCATGGGGCGCGCGCCAAAGGCCGGGTCGTGCCCGAGCTTTGCCAGCTGCGTTCGCGCCGCCGGTGTCAGTTCCACAGTAACGCGCCGCTCGGCCAGCTGACCGTTCAGTTCGTTGATGAACTTGTCCACGATGCGCTCCATCACCCAGTTTTCCAGCGAGTCGAACTGCACGATGGAGTCCAGACGGTTGCGGAATTCGGGAGTGAAGAGCTTTTCCACGGCCTTGAGCGCGCCTGACTTGCGGTCGTCATCCTCGTTGCGGGTAAAGCCGATGGCACCCTTGGACATCTCCCGAGCCCCGGCATTGGAGGTCATGAGCAGAATCACGTGCCTGAAGTCCGCCTTGCGCCCATTGTTGTCCGTCAGGGTGGCGTAGTCCATGACCTGCAGCAGAATGTTGAACACGTCCGGGTGCGCCTTTTCGATCTCGTCGAAAAGCACCACGCAGTGCGGCTGCTTGCGGATGCCCTCGGTGAGCAGGCCGCCCTGATCAAAGCCCACGTAGCCCGGAGGCGCACCGATGAGCCGCGCCACGGCGTGCTTCTCCATGTACTCCGACATGTCGAAACGCAGAAAGCCCACGTCGAGCTTGTCCGCCAGCTGGCGGGCCAGCTCGGTCTTGCCCACGCCGGTGGGGCCGGTGAGCAGGAAGCTGCCAACGGGGCGTCCCGGTTGCTTCATGCCGGCACGGGCACGCTTGATGGACTTGGAAAGCTGGTCCACGGCATTGTCCTGCCCGAAGACCACGCCCTTAAGCTCGCCTTCAAGATTCTTCAGGCGCGTGCGGTCATCTCCGCTGAGGCGGCGGGCCGGGATGCGGGCCATTCGGGCGATGATCTTCTCGATGTCCGAGATGGTGATCCTGTCGCCCTTGCGCCGCGTTCTGCCCAGCTTGTAGAGCGCGCCCGCTTCGTCCATCACGTCGATGGCCTTGTCCGGCAGGTGACGCTCCGTCAGGTGACGCGAGGAAAGCTCGGCCGTGGCCTTGAGCACCGGCAGCGTGTAGGTCACGCCGTGATACTTCTCGTAATGGGGCTTGAGGCCCTTGAGAATATCCACGGTTTCATCAACCGAGGGCTCGGGCAGTTCGATCTTCTGGAACCGGCGCGACAGGGCGCGGTCCTTTTCAAAATGGTTCTTGTATTCCTCGTACGTGGTGGAGCCGATGCAGCGGATCTCGCCGGAGGCGAGGAACGGCTTGAGGATGTTGGAGGCATCCATGCTGCCGCCGCTCACGGAGCCGGCACCCACGATGGTGTGAATCTCGTCCACGAACAGGATTGCGTCCTTGCGCGGCTTCAGTTCGGCAAGCACGGCCTTGAGCCGCTTCTCGAAGTCGCCGCGATACTTGGTGCCCGCCAGCAGCGCGCCCATGTCCAGCGCCCAGATTTCGGCACCGAGGAATTCCTTGGGAACGTTACCCTCGACGATGTGCAACGCAAGCCCTTCGGCCATAGCGGTCTTGCCCACGCCGGGATCGCCCACGTAAATCGGGTTGTTCTTGCGACGGCGCGAGAGGACCTGAACCGTGCGTTCAAGCTCCGCCTGCCGGCCTATGAGCGGGTCAATGAGGCCCTGCGCGGCGCGTTCGGAAAGATTGGTCGCAAACTCTTCGAGCGCACCTTTCTTTTCGTCGCCCTTGGTCTCGGCGTCCTCGGCGGGTTCTCCCACGCGCTCCGGGAACCATGGACGGGGGTCCTCTTCCATGCCGTGCGAGATGTAATCCAGCACTTCAAGGCGGGAGACATCGTGCGTGCGCAGGAAATAGACCGCGTAGGAGTCCTCTTCGTCGAACATGGCCGCGAGCACGTCCCCCACGTCCACCATGTCGCGCCCGGCGGCCTTCTTCTGCCACACGGCACGCTGCAACACCCGGCGCACACCAAGCGTCTGCACGACTTCGGTCTCCACCTCAACAGGCAGGGATTCCATGTTCTGTTCAAAGAACACCCCGAGCTGTTCGCGCAGCTCGGTGACGTCCGCACCGCAGGACGTGAGTATTTCCACGCCCGAATCCTCGCTGGCGATGGCGTACAGGAGATGTTCCAGGGTCAGGAACTCGTGGTTCCTTTCCTTGACTTCGTTGACCGCGCCCGTCAGGGCGCTCTCTAAGGCCTTACTCAGCATGGTCATAGCCGTTATTCCTTCTCCATGGTGCATTTGAGCGGGAATCCCGCACCACGGGCGAGCCGGTGGACCATGTCCACCTTGGTCTCGGCCACTTCCGCCGTATACAAGCCGCAGACGCCCACTCCTTCGTGATGGACCGCCAGCATGATGCGTGTGGCCTCGGCCTCGCTTTTGTGGAACACCTTCGTCAGAATTTCGATAACGAAATCCATAGTGGTGTAATCGTCATTGTGCAGGAGCACCTTGTACCGGGACGGCTCCTTCACCTCGTGCCGTTCGAGCACTTCGGACTCGAATCCGTCCCCGGTGTACTTTCTGCCCATTGTAAACGCTCCGTATCAAACTTTTTCAGCTTCAATATAAATACGCCCGAGCCGCATGTCGAGGGGGTTCTTTTCAAGTTTGCGTTTCTTCGATCAACCGAGCCCGCTCTTTGCTGTCGAAAACGAAACTCTCCTGCTCCGGCAGTCCTTTTTCCGCAATCACCTCAAGGTTCAACGCGTGATACGTCAATGTACAGGATTTACAGACCTCAAGCCCGAGCCGGGCCGCACAGGCAACGATCCGGTCTTCCTCCCCTTCCACTTCAACAAAAAAGCCGAACGGCAGGGTGTCGAGACAGATAGCACAATCGCCCAGCAGCCATTTCTCCCGCACCTTCTCATAAGCGAAAGCCACCCGGTAGCCCAGCGCCTCCAGACAGTCGCGCATGGCATCGAAATCACCCACCGGCGTTTCGTGCTCTTCAAACACCTTAACTGCGTCGGATTCGGCCTCCCCCGGAGGGACCTTGACGGTCAGCACCGCCCTATCACCCTTCAGGCGCAGGCGAAGCAGCTTCCCGACGGCCTTCAATTCGCGCCCCGGGGTATCGAAGACCATGTTGGATTCGAACCATCTGCCGACTGGCCGCGCGCCTTCACTTTGAAGATTTGCGCGCACGGCCTCATGGTCCGCGTCCCTGTATTTCAGTTCCTTTTCGAGTGCCACTTTGCTTTCTCCCGTGCCGGTGCTACAAACCGTTCATGATGAAGAAGATGCTTCTCATTGCCGTGGGCGGCGCCGCCGGCTCCATTTGCAGGTATTACGCCGCAGGTCTGGCCCAGCGTCTGGCCGGGACCGGTTTTCCCGCCGGAACCTTTGCCGTGAACATGATAGGCTGCCTGCTCTTCGGCGCGGTGTGGGGCTTCTTCGAAAACCGCATCGGCCTTGGCGGAGACCTGCGCCTTCTGGTTCTTACCGGATTTCTGGGCGCGTTCACGACCTTTTCCACGTTCATGTTCGAATCGGCGCAGCTGGTAAAGGCCAGTCAGGTCGCCATGGCCGCGCTGAACATCGGCGGGCAGGCCGCTGTGGGACTGCTGCTCGTCTTCGGCGGCATGACCCTTGGCAGACTGTTGTAGAGAAATACCGTCCGCCCTTCAAGCGGACAGCAGACGGAGGTCGCCATGCATCTTCCGGCTCAGGCGGAACGACTCAGGATTTTCATAGGAGAGGCGGACCGGCACGACGGCAGGCTGCTTTCGGAAGTAATCGTGGAAGAAGCCCGCAAGACCGGGCTCGCCGGAGCCACTGTGCTCCGGGGCATCATGGGATACGGCGCCAACAGCCGAGTGCACACCTCGAAGATTCTCCGGCTCTCCGAAGACATGCCGCTGGTCATCGAGGTAGTGGACATCCCGGAAAAGATCGAAACCTTCCTCAGGACGCTTGACGAGCTGGTCACCGAAGGGCTGGTGACGCGGGAGCCGGTCGAGGTGATGTTCTACCGCCACTCAGGCGGCTAACGGCACTTGCCCACCACTTCCGCCGCAATGCGTCCGAGCGGCAGCACCTTATGCACACCGCCGGTCTTTATGGCCTCCTGCGGCATCCCGAAGACCACGCAGGTAGCCTCGTCCTGAGCGATGGTGTAGGCGCCGACGTCGAACAACTCTCGCATTCCCTTGGCACCGTCGTCGCCCATACCGGTCATGATCGCGGCCACCACGTTCCTGCCCGCGTACCGGGCTCCGGAGCGGAACAGCACGTCCACCGAAGGCCTGTGGCGGGAAACCAGCGGGCCGTCCTTGACCTCCACGTAATACTTCGCCCCGCTGCGTTTGAGCAGCATATGCTTGTTGCCGGGGGCTATGAGCGCCTGTCCACGCTGCATGGGAGAGCCGTCAACGGCCTCCTTGACGCTGATGTCGCAAATGCCGTCAAGGCGCTGGGCAAAGGCGGCGGTGAAATGCTCGGGCATGTGCTGGACAATGGCCACCGGCGGGCAGTTCACGGGCAGGGCTTCGAGAAACACACGAAGCGCCTCGGTGCCGCCGGTGGATGCGCCGATCAGGGCGATCTTCTCGGTCGCCTGCACCGGCGCGGCTCCCTTGGCTGCCGGAATCACGGCATCCGCATCCAGCTTGGGTTGCGGCTTGAGCGGCTGAACCGGCGGACGCGCCTTGCGACGGCGGGTCATGGCGGCGGCCTTTACCGCATCGACAAACCGGATTCGCGATTCCTCAAGAAACTTCTTGGTGCCGACCTTGGGCTTGGAAATAATTTCGACGGCCCCGTATTCAAGGGCCTTGAGCGCGTTTTGGCCCCCTTCCGTGGCCATGGATGAGCAGATCACCACCGGAATGGGATGCTGCTTCATTATTTTTCGCAGGAAGGTCAGCCCGTCCATGCGCGGCATCTCGATATCCAGCGTAATGACGTCGGGAACCTCCCGGCGGATCTTCTCCGCAGCAGCGAAAGGATCTACGGCCGTACCCATGACCTCAATGGCCGGGTCCGATTCGAGGATGCTCTGGAGCGTCTGACGGACGACTGCGGAATCGTCGACAATGAGAACGCGAATCTTCTTGTTCATATGTCTGTCACCGTATGGCGGTAGCTGTTAGTTGAGGTTGGATTCCGCCACAATCCTGCGCACCAGCCTCGGGATGTCGAGGATGAGCGCGATGGAGCCGTCACCCTTGATGGTGGCTCCGGAGATGCCTTCCACGTCCTTATAGACCCGGCTGAGGCTCTTGATGACCGTCTGGTGCTCGCCGATGACCGTGTCCACGACAATGCCGATGCGGCTGCCCTCCACGCCGGTGATGACGATCTGCTCGATGGGCGGGCTCTCGCCCTCCACCTCGAAAAATTCACGAAGATGCACGTATGGCACGATCTCCCCACGCAGATACATGATGCGCTGCCCGGATTCGTCCTCGTTGCGATCCACGTTGGAAAGCTCCACGCACTCCTCGACCAGCGAAAGCGGAATGACGTAGTACTCGTCCTCCACCCGCACCTGAAGGCCGTCGATGATCGCCAGCGTCAGCGGCAGGCGCACCGTGATGGTGGTGCCCTTGCCCGGCGCGCTGTCGATGTCGATGGTGCCGCGCAGGCTGTCGATGGCCCGCTTCACGACGTCCATTCCCACACCGCGTCCCGAGACGTTGGTCACCTTGTCGGCGGTGGAAAAACCCGCTTCGAAGATGAGCTTGAAAATTTCCTTTCGGCTCAGGTCCGCATCGGGTGCGATGAGTTCCCGCTCCACGGCCTTGGCCCTGATCACGTCCGGGTCCATGCCCTTGCCGTCGTCAGTAATGCGGATCAGCACTTCGCCGCCCGAGTGTTCAGCCGAGAGCAGGATCATGCCGCTTCTGGGCTTGCCGGACGCCTCGCGCTCCGCGGGCTGTTCGATACCGTGGTCTATGCTGTTGCGAAGCAGGTGCACGAGAGGGTCATTCAGCCGCTCGATGACGGTCTTGTCCAGCTCGGTTTCGGCACCGTTCGTGGAAAGCGTTATCTCCTTTCCAAGGTCGGCGGAGAGGTCACGGACCAGTCTTCTGAACTTACTGAAGGTGGTGCCGATGGGCAGCATGCGGATGCCGAGGGTGGAATCGCGCAATTCGTCGGAGAGCCTTTCGAGCTCTTCGGAAAGTCCCGTGAGCGTCGGGTCGGACCGCTCGCTGACCACCTGGGAAATCTGTGCCTGAACGATGACCAGTTCGCCCACGAGGTCCACGAGATAGTCCAGCTTTTCCGCCGCGACACGAATGCTGGACACAGCCTCCTGACGCTGCTTGCTGGCGGCTGTCTCGCGGCTCTTCTTCTGGTCCTTCACCGCGCTGTCCACATCTTCGGGCTTGACCACGCCCTTTCGCACGAGAATATCTCCCAGCCGATCGCGTTCCTCGCGCTCTTCCTCATCCATGATCGAGGTTTCGGGAGTCCCCCCGGTCGGCTCGGAAGGCTTGGTATCTTCAACCTTCTCCGGCGCTTCCGGCGTCTCCGAGGCCTCCACGACGATGTCTGCTCCGGCAGGTTCTTCGGCTGCGGCCTCAGGCTGTGTTTCGACGCTTTCGGTCGTCTCGGCACTCTCTTCCGGCTCGGGCGTCCGTTCTGCGACGTGTGTCGCCGCCGCAGGAATTTCTTCCTCCGCAGCGTACTGCGTCACCTCTATGTCGATGTCGGCATCCGTGAAAAGGAAAATGTCCTGAATGTCATCTTCACCCTTGGGCGTATCCAGCCGGATTTCCCACCCCTGAACGCCGGGGACGTCACCGGGACCGGTGCGGACGGACAGTTCACCGAGCCGTTCCAATTCCGAGAGAACCGGCTCCAAGGTCTCCCTGTCCGCAGCGCCTTCCGAACGCGGGGCGATCCGCAGGATGAAATAATTGGGCGCACTCTGCGCTTCGGGTTCCGGGATTTCTTCGCCAGCCTGCTCTTCGGGAGCAGCTTCTGCAGGCGCTTCGGGGGCGGCATCCTCAACCGGCTCGTTGGCGACCAGTCGTTTCAGACCAGCGAGGATGGACTCCATTTCCTCCGGGGCGATCTCCACGTCCGAGCCGGCATTGTCGAGCATCTTCTGGATCTGGTCCCGCGCACGGAACACGAGGCTGATCAGGTCTGTACTGACGTTCAGTTCTTCGGAACGCACGAGATCCAGCACCGTTTCCACTTCGTGGGTAAATTCGGCGATGTCGTCGAATCCGAACATGGAGCCGGAGCCCTTGATGGTATGCAACGTTCTGAAGACCCGGTTGACGAGGTCCATATCCTCCGGGCTTTCCTCAAGTTCCAGCAGCGCGCCCTCCAGTTCCCCCAGAAGGTCATAGGCTTCCTCTTTGAATATCTGCCGGTTCAGATCGTCGGACATCGGGACAGGCTCCTTGAAACGAAACGTGGGACTTTTGATTCTGACAAACTACCGTAGCGCATGAATCTGGCCGGTGCCAGTGCGTTATTTTTTACCAAGGAAGCGGATTTCCGCACGTGCGGTCTCACTGTCGAACGGCGTGACCTTCACGGAAATCTTTTCGCCCTTGAAGTCTGCGGCTCCCTGCAGGATGCCCTCGAAGTAATCGAAAAGGCCGCGACCGGAGCGGTAGTTCATGAACAGCGAGTCGCCCTTGTCCTCGTAGGTGAACTTGGGCGGCTTGATGCCGGGCACATCCTTGGTGAGCTGGGCGTGCAGCTCGTTCATGCGCAGGAAGAATTCCTTGAGTGACTCGTCCTTGAAGTGACGCTTGTACATCTTGTAGAACTGGCCGACGGTGAAACGGCCCAGCTGGAGGAAAAATTCTCTGGGCGTACCGCCGACCTTCGCGGCTACGGTTTCCGCCATCTGATTCAAGACCGTGTCAGGATAGCTGCCCGTGGGCAGGAAAACGGGGTTGCCCAGCTCCTGCTGCATATGGTCGTACACGGCCTGACCGAACTTTTCCTTGACGAAATTCTGCGTGATCTTGGGCAGGATCCCCTTCATGACGCCGTCGGACTGTCGCAGCTTGGACTGGTCGCTGTCGCCGCTGAAGTCCATGGACACCGTGAGCAGTTCCTGCGCAAGCTCCGCCAGATCTCTTGTGGCACTCGCCGCCTGTCCGGCTCCTTCGTCTGCCTCCCGCGCGACAAGCGCAATGTCTTCAATGCTCTGGCCGATCTCTTCGGCTGCCGCGGACTGTTCCTCGGCAGCGGTGGCGATCTGGGAAACACGGCTCACCATGTCCTCGATGCGGCCCATGATCTGCTGCAGGGATTCCCCTGCGCGGTTCGAAAGGTCGGTGCTTTCCTGCACTTCCTTTTCGGTCTGGGTCATGCTCGTCATGGCGTGATTGGACCGCTCCTGAATGGTGTGGATGGCTTCTTCAACTTCCTTGGTGGCGGTCATCGTCTTCTCGGCCAGCTTGCGCACTTCGTCGGCGACCACCGCAAAGCCGCGCCCGGCCTCGCCCGCCCGGGCCGCTTCGATGGCGGCGTTCAGGGCCAGCAGGTTGGTCTGGTCCGCGATGTCGTTGATGACGCCGATGATACGGCCGATTTCCTCGGCCTGTGAATCGAGCTGCCCCACCACTTGAGAAAGCTTCCCGGACGATTCCGAGACCTTATTGATGGACGTCACCGCCTGAGTGACCATGGAGACCCCTTCCTCGGCGGAAACGCGCGCTTCGTCGGCAGCCTTGGAAGTGGCCGAGGCGTTCTGCGCGACCTCCAGCACCGTGGCGGTCATTTCTTCCATGGCGGTTGCGACGGTGTCCGTCTGCCCGCTCTGCTTCTGGGCTCCGCGGGCCTGCTCGTCGGCAGAGGCCGAAAGCTCTTCGGAGGCCGACGCCACCCGCTCGGCAAGGTTGCTGATGTCTCTGCCCACGGCAAGAATGCGTTCCTGCTGTTCTTCAAGGCGCTTCTGCCCTTCCATGACGTCATGCAGATCAACGAACGAAGTAACCGCTCCTCTGATCGCCCCGTGATCATCATAGATGGGAGCCACAAAAACCTTGAGCCGATGCACGTTGCCGTTCCAGAAAGTGATGTCGGAAACGGTCTCTATCTCCTTGCCCGCCTCCAGAGCCTTGTCGGTCACGGCCTGACCTTCCCTGTTGTAGAAGGCCTTGCTCACGGTGAATCCGATCACCTGTTCACGCGGTTTTCCGAGCAGCTCGAAGACTGACTTGGTGGCAATGACGATGCGCCCCTTGCGGTCGCAGACGAGAACGGGATTGCCCATCACCTGAAGAGCATTATAGTAAAAATGATGCTCATCGAGCATTTCGAGGCGCTTGTCCTCAAGAACATCCATCAGCCCCTGAAGCTCGGTCCCGCGGGCGGCTTCCTGCAGCTTGCTCAAATCCTCGTCCTTGGAAAGATCGGCGGCCATGGCCGTCAGCTTCGGAGCCGCAGAACGGGTGAAAAACAATGTCAGTGCGGCCAGCAGCGCGGCAGCTCCGGCGCAGCCGTAAATCAGGGCGCTCGAATCCATCGCGGCCCCACCCACGGCCCCCAGAGAAAGCAAAACAGTCATCATCGGCAGAAGAATTCCGGCCATACCTTTCCAGCCACCTGCAATCATTATTATTCCTCCGTAGCAAGAGCACTGCGACAATGCCGCAAGAGAACGTGAACGTTCATGGGATACTGTTCATTTCTGTACTTTCAATCATGTGGAATTGCAACGCGAGAAGGGAAAAAAAGGGTGAAAATAACCCCTTAGACACACAATGTTTGCGCAAAAGAAAAGGCCCCCGGGTTGCCGGGAGCCTGTAGTGACTCGGGAGTTATTGACGCGTTCGCTTCCTGAGCATTCGCAGCGCCTTTTGCTTGCGATATTTCCTCACTGCATAGAGGGTGACGAAATAGACCAGCAGCGCAGCCGGTATCCCCACCAGCAGGCCGCCCGCCAGCATGACGCTGAACATGCCCCAGCCCGTCTCGATGAGTTGTTCCATTTCCAGCTTGCCCGGGTCGAACACGATCCCTTCCACGGGCAGCACGGTCTTGCCGACCATGAACAGGAAATAGTAGAACGGCACCATGGTGAAAATATTGGAATAGCAGGTGGCAAGCCATGCGGTGAGCTTGTTGACCCGCATGACAAAGGCCAGCGCGATTACCGTGACGCTCTGAAACGGCAGAATGGGCAGCGCGCCGATAAACACGCCAAGCGCCATGGCCATTGCCAGATTTCGTGCTGACGACTTCTGACGCAGAACCCGCAGATACCAGTAGCGCGAAAGCCGTTTCAAATCGATCCAGAGCCGCTTTACGCGCCCTGCGTCCAGATATCTGCGTCTGCTCATTGATAGTCTAATCCAAAACGTCGAACCGGTCGAACTTCATGACGAACCCGGCCCTGCCCTGCGTGGCCGAGCGCAGATCCGTCGAAAAACCGAAAAGCGATGCCAGCGGTGCGTCGCCGGTAACCAGCTTCTGTCCCGCGCGATCCACCATGTTGCCGACACGGGCGCCCTTGCTGCCCATGAGGCTGATGACTTCGCCAACAAACTCTTCAGGCACGGAGATTTCCACTCCCATGATGGGTTCGAGCATCTTCGGCCCGGAGTCGCGCAACGCGCTGCGAACCGCCATGGATGCCGCCATGCGGTATCCTGCGGGGGAAGAATCGCCTTCCTTCTTGCGCAGGCCCAGCACCCGCACACGCACATCCTGTACGGGATAGCCCTTGACCACGCCGCTCTGGAGCGCGTCGTCCACGCCTTCTGACACGGCTGCGAGCCATGCGTCCGACCAGAGATCCGGGTCCACTTCAAAGCTGACTTCGCGCCCTTTGCCGCGTTCCAGCGGCTCCACGGAAAGCCGGACGCAACCGTAATGCACGACCTCGCCCAGTTCGCGGTCGAATTCCTCCTCGGCCTCGGCCTTGGCGCCGGGGGTTTCGAGATAGACCACCTGCGGTTTCCCGGTACGGGGCTCAAGGGAATACTCGCGACGCAACCGCTCCAGCACCACTTCAAGATGCAACTCGCCCATCCCGGAAAGGATGACCTGACCGGTCTCCTCTTCCTCCTCAACCACGAGGGTGGGATCCTCGAGCAGGAACTTCTGGAGCACTTCCTCCAGCTTGTCCCCCTCTTCCGAATTGCGCGGCTCAATGGCCACGGAGATGACCGGTTTGTATTCGTCGATGCGTTCCAGCAATGCGGGGGATTCTTCAAGGCTGAGGGTATCCCCGGTGCGCGCGAACTTCATTCCCGCTGCGGCGACGATGTCCCCGGCAAAGGCGGTTTCGAGCTTTTCCTTTCGCCCGGCGTGCAGGTGGAACAGGCGAGCTACCCGCTCCTGCTTGCCCTGCGTGGCGTTGTAAACCGTATCTCCGGCGTCGATGCTACCGGAATAGACGCGGATGAAGGCCAGTTTGCGACCGGAATCCATGGCGACCTTGAAGACGAGTCCGGCAAGCGGCCCCTTGGTGTCGCATTCGTAGGAAACCGTATTGTGCGTTTCCTCGTCGGTGGCCAGCGCCGGCGGCGTTTCCAGCGGACTGGGAAGATAGTAGCCCACCCCGTCCACAACGGGCTGCACGCCGCAATTCTTGAGCGCGGATCCGGCAAAAACCGGCACTATCTCCCGCCTGAGCGTGAGTTCCCGCAGGGCCTTGCGGATGCGGTCGGCCGGGACTTCCTCGCCGCCGAGGTACAGATCAAGCAGTTCCTCGTCCACCTCGGACGCGGTCTCCACAAGCCGCTCGCGCCATTCGGAAAATCGCCCGACTTCTTCGTCGGTCAGGTCGTATTTCTCCACCACCGAACCCTGCTCACCGGTAAATTCCAGCCGCTTGAGTTCAATGAGGTCGAAAACGCCCCGAAAATCCTGTCCTTCCCCATCGGGTACGGTCACCGGAACAGGATTGGCCTTGAGTTTGTTCACCATGGAGTCCAGAACGGCGGTGAAATCCGCGCCGAGCCGGTCCATCTTGTTCACGAAGGCGATCTTGGGCACGCGATAGCGCTCAGACTGCCTCCAGACCGTTTCGGACTGCGGCTCCACGCCGCTTACGGCACAGAAAACGCCCACCGCGCCGTCGAGGACGCGCAGGGAACGTTCCACCTCGATGGTGAAGTCCACGTGTCCCGGCGTGTCGATGATATTGACCGTGCTGTCCTTCCAGAGGCAGGTGGTCACGGCCGAGGTGATGGTGATGCCCCGTTCCTGCTCTTCGGGCATGTAGTCCATGGTGGCGGTGCCTTCATGAACCTCGCCGATGCGATGAATTTTGCCCGAATAGTAGAGAATACGCTCCGTCAGCGTAGTCTTGCCGGCGTCGATGTGGGCAATGACGCCGATGTTGCGGAGCTTTTCCAGAAACTTGCGAGTCGGTCCCTTCGCTTTGCTCACGATAGTCCTCCGAGTGTCCAGCGGGTGCGGTTCGTCAGAAAGAGATCACGAGACATGGTAGTATGGACCCAGCAGGCTTCCATGCCCGGCCCGGCGAGGAAATCGGCCTCGAAGACCAGGTCACTGAAAACCGCCTTGAGGGGTGCGCCCTTCATGCCTTCCAGTTCCTCGGGCGAGTCCACGCGGACCACGCCTTCGGGATGCATGAAGTCGAGTGCGTCCATGTCCGGCCCGCCCCCGACGACGCACGCGGGGGTTCCGGGATCCCGCCAGACGGTCAGCCCCGGATGTCCGCCAAAGTCGGTAATCGCGTCGCCGAGACACAGGACGACGCCGCGCGCCCCTGTATCGGAAAAATTCTTGAGAAGAGAAAGCAGTTCGCCTTCCGACAGCTCGGCCGCGTCTTCCTGACCGGCCAGTTCGAGGGCGGTAAGCTGGCTCTGCGTCCAGCCGCTGCCGGTGTGCACTGCCAACACGCCGGAAACGCCAGAGGCCAGCGCCGGAACGAGTGCAGAGAGCAGACGCGCGGGCGAAGGAGCCGCATCGTCCGTCACGAGCACGCAGTAATCCGCCGGAGCCTCTACTGTCTCCACGGAGAAACCGGCACGGTACTCATGCGAACAGGCCCGGGAACGATGGGGTTCGGGTCCCCACCATTCCCAGGCCCGGGCTATGCATGTCTTGAGAAGCGCACGCCTGTGCGGCGGCGTCGCTTCATAGGCATCGGCAAAACGGTCGTCCTCGGGTGCCCGCTCCGCCAGCCATTCGGGAAACGTAAAACCATGATTCATGTTCGTTCCCTTCGGCCCGTGGGGCCCGGGTTAAAGCCATTCTCGAAGCCAGAGGAACCAGCTGTCCTGAATCTGTAACCGTTCCTCTTCGGACAACGTCTTCTGGTATTCGAAATAGGCCTGTTTCGCCCGCTTGCCTGCGTAGTCACGAAGGTCCGGGATGTCCGAGAAGTTCTCCACCACATACTGATATCGGTGCCATGCCGGCCCAAATTCGCTGCGGGTGAAGAAGAAGTCGGCCACGAACAGTTCGTGCTCCGCGAGAATGCGGCGGCAGCGCTTGATGTATTTCCGCGCTTTCTTGCCGTATTCGGTCTCGGGGTAGGCCTGTTCCACCCTGTAGAAGTATTCCAGGCCTTCCTTGATGTTATCCTGACGGCGGTCGATGGATTCGAACTGGTTGAGGTTGGCCATGCCGATCTGGAACAGAACATAGGGCATCTGTTCGCTTCCGGGATGCATAGCCTCGAATTCCTTGTAGTTATCGACGGCCTGAATGTATTTTTCGTCCATGTAAAAGGCATCCGCCAGCCCCAGTTCGCCTTTGACGGCATAGGGGCTGAAGGGGAACCTGTCCTTCAGCTTGGCGAAGTAGTCCTGCGCGGCTTCATAATGCTCTTCCTGCATTGCATCGAGCCCCGCCTCATACAGTTCAAAGGCGGTGTCCTCGGGCGGCGGCAGGAAGTAGTAGTCTATGAGACTGCACCCCGACGCCAGCAGAACAAGCATGATGCAGCACGCCCTGAAGGCGGCGACAGCGCGCATACGCTAGTCCTCAAGCTGCTCGAGATAGCTGAACGCGGAAGTGGCGGCGGTGGCTCCGTCGCCCACTGCGGTGGCTACCTGTCGGCAGAGTTTGGAACGAATGTCTCCCGCGGCGAAGATGCCCGGAATGTTGGTGAGCATTTCGTTATCGGTGAGAATGCCGTTCTGGTCGCGCTCGACCTCTTCCGGGACGAAGTCCATGATGGGCTCGAATCCCACGAAGATGAACACGCCGTCCACTTCGAGCGTGGAGGTTTCCCCGGTCTGGACGTTGCGCATGGCCACGCCCTTGACCTCGGTATCGCCGACGATCTCGTCCACGACGGTGCTGCGCACCACCTCGATCTTCTCGTTGGTGAAGCATTTGTCCTGATAACAGACCGCGGCGCGGAAATCCTCGCGGCGGTGAATCAGATAGAGCTTGCGCACCAGACGGGCGAGATACAGGGACTCCTCAAGTGCGGAGTTGCCGCCGCCGATGACGGCCACGGTCCGGTCGCGATAGAAGTTGCCGTCGCACAGGGCGCAGTAGGATACGCCCCGGCCGATCATTTCCTGTTCGCCGGGGATACCCAGCTTGCGGTAACGGGCGCCGGTGGCGAGAATGATGGACTTGGTACGCACAACCTCGTCGCCCACAGTCATCTCGTGGAACGGCTTGCCGACCTTGATGGACCGCACCTCGTCGTTGAGCATGTCATGAGGATACAGATCAAGCTGCTTGGAGAAATAATCCGCCAGCTGCCACCCTTCGAGCCCGTCTGGGAACCCGGGGTAGTTCTCGATCTTCTCGGTCATGAGCACCTGCCCACCGGGGGAGAGCTTCTCGACCATCGCGGTTTTCACGCCCGCGCGCAAAAGATAAAGGGCTGCCGTCATGCCTGCCGGCCCGCCCCCTATGACAACGGCGTCGTATTCACGCATGGAATTACAGGGCCTTTTTAGTGATCATTTCCTTGATGCTGCTCTTGGAGACAGCGCCGGTGCTCTGGTCCACCACTTCTCCGTCCTTGAACAGAATCAGGGTGGGGATGGCGCGAATGCCGTACTTGCCCGGGGTTCCGGAGTTTTCGTCCACGTTCATCTTGAGCACTTTGACCTGACCTTCGTATTCGGTGGCCAGTTCGTCGATGACCGGACCCATTGCGCGGCACGGACCGCACCAGGGAGCCCAGAAATCGATCAGCACGGGAACGTCGCTCTTGAGTACTTCCTGTTCGAAGTTGGCGTCGGTGAGTTGTTCAGCCATGAAATAGCTCCTTTCATTTTGTCCGGCGGCGCCGGTGTACTGTCTTTTTGTTCCTGCAAAAGAGCAGGTGAACCGAGTCAATAGAAATAGTGTCCCCTATGCGCCCTGTCAAGCAGGAACGGGGAAACACCCGCCTCTTCGGACTATTTTACAATCCAGTCGTGCGGCACGGTACGCCCGCGCGGCACGGCTTCGAGGGAAAGATCGTGATACATGCCGCGCCGTGCGAGCATGTCCCCGGCCGCTGCGATCATGGCGGCGTTGTCGGTACACAGGGAAAAGCCCGGCAGCACCAGTTCCACTCCCCTCTCCCGTGCCAGATCCGACATGAAACCGCGGATCATTGAGTTCGCGGCCACGCCGCCCGCCACCACCAGCGCTTTTGCGTCGGGCACCTGGTCCAGAGCTCGCTCCACTTTGATACGAAGCGTCTCGGCCACGCTCCAGTTGAAGGACGCGCACACGCCAGCAAGCGTTTCGCGATGCCCGGCATCCAGTTTGTCCAACGCCGAGGTCTCCATTCGCTCCAGCACCAGTTCAGGGTGTTTGCCGACATAATTCGCCACCGCTGTTTTCAAACCGCTGAAGCTGAAGTCCAGACTGTTGTTGTCCACATAGGCTTTCGGGAAAAGAGCGGTGTCCGGTTCGGCCTCCTTGCCAAGATCATCCAGTTTTTTGCCGCCGGGATAGGGAAAATTCAGAAGTTTTGCTACCTTGTCGAAGGCCTCCCCCGCCGCGTCATCAAGGGTTCTGCCGAGCAGTTCGAACTCCACGGGCGAATCCACGCGATATGTATGCGTATGACCGCCGGAAACCAGCAGGCCAACTGCCGGAAAGACGAGTTCGCGCTCAAGCGACGGTGCAAGCAGGTGCGCCCAGAGGTGGTTGACGCCCGTGAGCCGCGCGCCGGTGGAAAGCGAAAGGGTCTTGGCAAAGCTGACGCCTACCAGAAGCGCCCCGAGCAGTCCCGGTCCACGCGCCACCGCGATGGTGTCCAGCTCCTCCGGCCTCTTTCCGGTACGCTCCATGAGCGTGCGGAACAGCACCGGGAGCACGCGCAGATGCTCACGCGAGGCGATCTCTGGAACCACGCCGCCGAACACGGCATGGACGTCCACCTGCGAGGCCAGTTCCTGCGCCACAAGCCGACCGTCCTCGACGAGCGCAACGGCGGTTTCGTCGCAGGAGGTCTCGATCCCGAGCGTGAGCATCAGCTAACCCTTGGCATCATGCTCGCGGTAAATCTCACGCACTTTTAGCACATCCTCGCGGGAGCCTATGAACAACGGCGTGCGCTGGTGCAGATTCTCCACTTCCAGTTCGAGGATGCGGTTGCGCCCGTCCACGGCCATACCGCCGGCCTGTTCCACGATAAAGGCCATGGGGTTGGCCTCACAGGTCAGGCGCAGCTTGCCTTCGGGCTTCTTGGGGTCCCGGTTGTCCGCAGGATACATGAAGATTCCACCGTAGATCAGGTTGCGGTGGAAATCCGCCACGAGCGAACCGATATAACGCCCGCTGTAGGGCTTGCGCCGGTTGTTGTCCGTGGACTTGAAGTATTCGAGAATTTCCTTGGTCGGTTCGTCCCAGTAGCTGGAGTAGCCCTCGTTGACCGAATACACGCGCCCCTGTTCCGGGATGCGGATATTTGGATGCGAAAGCAGGAACTCTCCGACGCCGGGGTCGAGCGTGAATCCGTGAACTCCGTCGCCCGTAGTGAAGACGAGCATGGTGGACGTGCCATACAGCACGTATCCGGCGGCCACCTGATGCAGTCCGGCCTGCAGCACGTCCGTGGAGAGCAGATGGCTGTCTTCGGGGCTGACGCGCTTGAAGATGGAGAAGATGGTTCCGATGTTGACGTTCACGTCGATGTTGGAGGAACCGTCGAGGGGATCGAAGATGCATACGTAGTCGCCAAGGGGCAACCCGTGCGGAACTTCGATGATGTCCGCATTTTCTTCCGAGGCCATGGCGCAGAGCACGCCGGACCGGGCCAGACGATGGATGAGGATACGGTTTGCGTATTCATCCAGCTTCTTGACTTCCTCGCCCTGAACGTTTGTCTTGCCGGTGAAGCCGAGCACATCCACGAGCCCCGCCTTGTTCACCTCCCGGTTGATGATCTTGGCCGAGAGCACGATCTCGTTGAAAAGTCGGGTGAACTGTCCTGTGGCACCGGGGATGCGTTTCTGGTGCAGAAGAAGATGTTCGGTGACGGTTACCTGCTGAGGCACGCTGACTCCTTCGTCGTCTTTAGAACCACCAGATTTCGCCGTCCGCTTCGGGATCGACGCTCTCCGTGGCGTAGATATAGCAATCCTGCCCGAGATACCGGGCAAGCCAAGTATAATATGTATCGCCCACCTTGACCTGTCCCTGGACATTCTCCTCAAGAATCTCGTCCCACGGGACTTCCAGCAGGCCTTTCTTGTCCACGTCTTCCGAGTTGACCGCCCAGACCCCGCCTTCGGGATGGATGACCAGCAGCTCGGAAGGTTCCGGACTCAGGCGAATCAGGCTGCGCGGGTCGAATCCGGCGATGATCAGCCCCTTGAAGCTCACGTCCTCGAAGTAGGGCGTGCCGATGTACAGCTCGGGACCGAGGTCCGGATAATCGGCAACGGTCTTGATGAAAGTCTGCCGCCACTCGGCTTCGAACACCAGCGGCTCACTGAAGCGCTTGAAGGGGATTTCCGGACGCTGCTCAATGATCTTCCCGTCCACGTCAGTGACGATGAGGCGGTTGACCCACGGAAAACGCACGAACATGAGGTCCTGCCATTCCTGATCCGGCATGGTGTCCTTGTCCTCAAGGAACCGGGTCATGGACGCCAGCGGACCGTCCACCGGCGTGAAGAGTTTGGCGAGCTTTTCCTGGTTCGGGTTTTCGAACTCGTAAGCGTCGGTCTCGATCTCCGGCTTGACGTCAACCCAGCCCTTGGCCTCTTCGAAAGAGCCCTTCATGTACTTCTTGGTGTCGTACCAGGCTTTGCAGCCGGAGGTCGCCAGCACGGCGGCAACCAGCATGAAAGCTATCAGTCGTTTCATATTCATTCCCGGGGGCGCCCCCGCTCGGCGGCACGCGCCTCGAAGCGCGCGGCGAGCAGTTCAAGCGTGCTCAGAAGGCGACTCTTGGAGTGCGTGCTGAACGGGTCTTCCCCTGCTTGGTTCGTTTGTCCGCCGACCTGCGTCTGCAGTTCGGCAATTCGTTCCTCGATGGCCGGGCGCGATTCAGCCGGCGCGGACGAGAGCAGATACTTGTAAATTTCCAGCGCGCCGCGATTGTCGCCCTGCGACGCCAGCAGCTCCGCCATGGTCCTTGTGCGCAGGCTTCCGCTGTCGGGGCGGACCACGTCCTCTTCGTCAATGTGTCCGTCGATCTCCTCGACTTCAGGCATACTCGGCATGACGGGTTCGGAAGCGGCCTCCGCAGAGGGCGCGGGAAGCGGTTCCCCGACCAACCGGCGCGAAAGAGAGCCGATACCCTCGAAAACCACGTCGGTCCAGTTGATTTTTTCTCCGGAGAGGTTGGCGGAGACCAACATCAGAAAAACCGCCAGATCGCGGTTTTCCTTCGTGAGGCTCCTGGCCCAGTTGCGCCAGAAAGACTGGTTTTCCCGCAGCGGGGACACGGCGCGGTCAAGGTGCGAGTGCACCTCCTCCTCGCGTCCGAGCTCGGTAAGCACATGGATCAGCAGCAGGCGCGCCTCGAAAAAGTCCGGATGCCTGTCCAGCCCTTTCCGCAGCGTCACTGCCGCGTCATCAAGATTGCCAAGCTCGACGAAGAGCTTTGCCAGCGGAAAGAAGACCTTGGAACCGGGTTCCAGGGAAAGGACTTCCTGATACCATTCAATTTTCGCTTTCATCGTTCGCCTCTGGGCCTTTATTCCCCTTTTCGGGGAACACGTACAGTATTTCGCCCTCTCGCACGAAGTTCAGCCGTTCCCTGACTATCTTTTCCTGATATTTCTCGTCATCCTTGAGGCGTTTGATCTCCCGGGTCAGCTCGATATTGCGCTCCTCGGCCTGCTCCAGCCGTCGGGTCAATTCCTCGTGCCGGCCCTTGAGGTCCGCATACGCGAAAATGCTCTGATCACTCCACAGGAGTCTGAACAGAAGCAGCAGGTTGACGGCGACAAGCACCGCCAGAACCAGATTCCGGGCGACATTTCGCATCATTGCAGCCTAGAGTCGTCCTTCGGGGCGGTTTCGGCCACGGCTCCCTCAAGCTCCTTGAGAAAGTTCTCGGTAGCCTTCTCAATGCGCCGGACGTCTTCCTCCCCGACCCCTTCCACGTCAATCTTGCCGAGGAAGGATTTCAGCACCTCGAATTCCTCAAGCAGGGCGTCGCCCAGCTCAAGCTGCTCCAACTGCGGCTCCAGCTCCAGAATGGTGCGGAGGCAGTTGGTGATGCGAACAAGATGGTTGGTCAGGTCGTTTCCGGCCATTTCCGCCTCGATTGCGATCAGTTCTCCTCAGATACTAACCATGTTTTGTAAAAACTGTACAGATAGTTCGCTCCGGAAATAACCGTGAGCGCCACGGCGGCCCAGAACAGGATCTGTCCGGGGATGCGCACGTCGTACCCCATGAATGGGTAGTGCCAGAGCAGCGGCACCATGGCGGCTATCTGCAATACGGTCTTGAGCTTGCCGAACTTGTCCGCGGCGATGACCTTGCCCATGTCCGATGCCACCGCGCGCATGCCGGTAACGGCCACCTCGCGGCCCACGATGATGATCACGGCCCAGGCCGGGACCCGCCACTCGGGTCCGAGACGCACCAGCATGATCAGGATGGAACAGATCAGCAGCTTGTCCGCCAGCGGATCAAGAAACTTGCCGAGGTTGGTGATGGTATTCTGCTGACGGGCTATCATGCCGTCGAACAGGTCCGTCGCCGAAGCGATCATGAAGAGCACGCAGGAAGCGTAGGCCCAAAATCTGGCGCCGGTCCACAGTTCCAGATACAGAAGACCCACGATGACCGGTGCGGCCACGATGCGCGTCAGCGAGAGGCAGTTGGGCAGGTTGAGTACCTTGTTGGCCATTTTATCCGCCTAATCGGGAGTGGAGGCGGCTGCCTCCAGACTGTTTTCCGCGGCCTGCGCCACGTTGTCGGCCAATTCGAGAAACGCCTTCTTGGCGAAGGACTCCTCTTCAAGCAGGACCACCGGCACGCCCCGGTCGCCCGCGACCACGGTGGCCGGGTCGAGCGGAATGCCGCCGAGAAAGTCCAGTCCGTACCGTTCCGCCAGTTCGCGGCCACCGCCCTTCTTGAACAGGTCGATGCTCTGATGACAGTGCGGGCAGACCATGCCGCTCATGTTCTCCACCACACCAAGGATGCTTGCCTTGGCGTACTGAAGGAAATTGATGGATTTACGCACGTCCGAAAGCGAAACTTCCTGCGGCGTGGTGACCACGATGGAAAGCGCTTCGGGGACGGTCTTCATGACAGTCATGGGCTCATCGCCGGTGCCCGGAGGCGAGTCGATGACGAGAAAGTCCAGCTCGCCCCACTGCACGTCGGAGATGAACTGGCGGATGGCCGAGGTTTTCATGGGTCCGCGCCAGAGGACGGCCTGATCCGGGTCCTCCAGCAGAGACTCCATGGAAACCACGGAGAGATTGTCATTGTATTTCTTGGGCATCACGAGCGACCCGCGCTCAATGTCGAGGGTACCGGAAATGCCAAGCAGGGTCGGAACGCTGGGACCATGGACATCCACGTCCAGAATGCCGACCTTGTACCCCTTGGCCGCGAGTGCGGCGGCGATATTCACCGTCACAGAACTTTTGCCCACACCACCCTTGCCGCTCATGACGAACAGCTTGTGCCTGATGTTCTTCAGGGTCGAGCGGATAAGCTGGTTCTGAATCTCGTGCTTGGCGTTGGCGTCGCCACCTGAGCAGGATTTGCAGTTCTCACTCACTGTATCTCACCTTTTGCTTGTCGGACATTTCAACCTGCCGCCCGTTCCTCGCGGCATTCCCTGTCGGAAAGCCTGTCGAGCATAAACACGACGACCGCCCCGGCCAAAGCGAGCAATACGGCCAGCCAAAAAGCGCCGTCCACCGCCGGGGGCAGAATATTCTGTTCGCTCAGCACATGTACCTTGCCGCGAATAACGGTGCTCTCAAGCACTTCCTTCCACGGCCAGACCTTGCGCAGCGCACCTATCATGAACCCGGTCAGCACGCTGACCGTCGCAGCGTGCCACCTACCCAGAAGATAGTGCAGGATGCGCGAAAACACAACAATGCCGCAGGCCGCTCCAACAGCGAATATGCCGATGGTCGCAAGACTGCCCGGATCGAACGGATTGCGAAGCGCTCCGGTGACATAGGCATACTTCCCGAGCAGCAGCAGAATGAACGCCCCGCTGATGCCCGGAAGAATCATGGCACATATGGCGAGGGAACCGCAAAGGAATATGAACCACGGCGTCTCCGGCGTGGTGACGGGGATCATCCCCACCAGCCAGAAACTGAAGACCGCTCCGGCTGTCAGGCAGATCGCGTTGGCTGCGTTAAAGCCTCCCGCGCGACGCCCCACCACAACCACGGAGGCGGCGATGAGGCCGAAAAAAAGCGCCCAGACGTGCACCGGATGATTGACGAGCAGATGATGGATGACCCGCGCCATGCCGACCACGGCGACCCCGATGCCCAGAAGCAGGCTCAGGAGAAATCGCAGGTGGACACCGGCAAGCGCTCCGGCGAAGTCGAGCCGCAGCAGCTTTTTGAGAAATTCGAGATCAAAGGACCGGATGGCCTCCACGAGATCATCATAGATGCCGGTTATGAAAGCGATGGTGCCGCCGGAAACGCCGGGAATGATATCAGCCGCGCCCATGCACAGCCCCTTGAGGGCGAGCAGCAGCGCAGCCGGAAACGACCGCGGACCGGGGGAAGCCATGAAGGCGGTTTTCAGGGGGGATTGTTCGTTCACGAGCCCTTTCGGTTGTTTGGGTCTACCAGCCATGTGAACCGACCAGGTCCACGAAGGCCACGTCGCCGAGGTCCTGCTCCTCGACCTTGCCGTCCTGCTTGGTGACGAGTACCAGCCGCTGTCTGCGCCGGGAGTCGCCGACCGGGATCACCAGCCGTCCGGGATCGGCAAGCTGGTCCAACAGCGGCTGCGGCACCTGCGGCCCGCCGGCCGTGACGATAATGCGATCGTAAGGCGACTCTTCGGGCCAGCCGAGGGTGCCGTCGTCCAGCTTGGGCCGTATGGAAAAAAGCCGCATGTCCGCAAAGCGTTTACGCGCGGTGAAAAACAGCTTCCTGATACGCTCTACCGTATGCACTTCTGCACCCATATGCGCAAGTATTGCGGCCTGATACCCCGAGCCGGTGCCGATTTCCAGCACTTTCATGCCCGGACGCACCTGAAGGACCTCGCTCATGAGGGCCACGATGTAGGGCTGCGAGATTGTCTGCCCCTCACCGATGGGCATGGGTGAATCGGAATACGCCTTGGCCGCCAGAGCTGATTCCACGAACTTGTGCCGCGGCACTGCACGCATGGCTTCGAGCACGGCAGGATCGCTCACCCCGCGTGCCTCTATCTGGTCTTTCACCATACGTTCGCGCGACCTGCGCGGATCAATCATTTCCCCCTCCTGAGGCCTTGAGGCCGTAACGTGCTGCGGATGCTTACCCCATTTTGGCATCAAGTCAACATTTCACGCATTTCCTCGGGACGGTTATCCTTGACAGCCCCATGGCGTTACGGAATGCTCTCAACTGAGACAAACCCACGGAGGTAGCCATGTTCACGATCTGCAACTGGATGTCGAGCCCCGTCTTTTCGCTCTACGAGACGGACACGCTGCATCATGCAAAATCCCTGATGAACCTCCAGCGGATACGCCACATCCCCATTGTCGATGCCGAAGGCCGCTTTGTCGGGCTGATCACTCATCGCGACATTCTCTCGGCCACCATATCCAAGCTGGCGGACCTTGATGAAGACACCCAGCGCGAGATCGACTCCGGCATCCCCATCCGGGAGATCATGCGCGTGGACGTGCACACCTGCACGCCGGATACGCCGCTCAAAGAGGCCGCAGAAACACTTTTGAACCATAAATACGGTTGCCTGCCGGTTCTTGAGGAAGGCAAGCTTCAGGGCATCCTGACCGAAGCGGATTTTCTCAAACTCGCCATAGACCTCATGGACGCTCTGGACCGCTGACGTGCAGCCCGCATCCCCCTCGGGTGCGGGTTCCGTCAAAGTCCGCTTGTCTTCCCGGCCCGCCATGTGTAGACATATTCTAGATTATTACGCAACGGAAAACACCGGGAGACCATACAACCATGAGCCATGATAAGAAATCCAACATCACGGGCTACCTTTTTACATTGCTTTCCGTGGCCGTGCTGGCCGCAGGCAGCTGGTTCGTTTTTCGAGACACCCAGCCGCCCGCGCTGAGCATCGGTCCGGAAGCCGCCGACATAAACCGCGAGGCCAAAGTAACCATCAAGGCGTCCGATCCGGGCAGCGGCCTGAAATGGGTCGAAGCCAAAGCCGTCCAGGACGGCAAGGAGTACGCCCTTTTCCGCAAGGAACTGCCGCAGGGGACGGGTAGCTTCACCCAGACCGTCATCTTCGACAAGGAGCGCATCAAGGAAGGCGAATTCACGCTCCGCGTCACGGCGCGCGACGGCTCTTTCTATCCTTTTGGAGAAGCGGGCATGTCCTCGGCCTCCAGGGATTTCAACCTCGATGACACCGCTCCGCGCATCTATGTGAAAACCCACACCACCAACCTGAATCAGGGTGGCGCGGGCGTCGTGGAATTTGCCCTGTCCGAACCGGCCCGGAAAGTCGGTATCAAGGTGGGCGAACGTTTCTTCCCGGCCTACGAGCGCGATGGGACGCAGGACCGCAGCTACTTCTGCATGTTCACCCTGCCCTGGGACACTTCGCCCTCCGACTTCTCCCCGATCATCACCGCCGAGGACAAGGCCGGGAACACCGCAGGACGTTCCTTCAACTACTATGCGAATGCGCGCAATTTCCGCAAAGACCGCATCGGCCTGTCCGACGGATTCATGGAGCGCGTGCTTCCGCAGTTCACCGACTTTGTCAGCGACGTGCAAGGCGGACTGCTCGAACAGTACGTCAAGGTCAACAACGAGCTGCGCAGGCAGAACGCCGAAAAGATTCGTGAAATCGGTCGCGACACCGCATCGGAACCGCTTTGGGAAGGTGAATTCAAGCGCTTGCCCAATGCCGCCAACCGGGCTCGCTTCGCCGATTACCGGGACTACATCTACAAGGGCAAGGTAGTGGACAACCAGACCCACCTCGGCCTCGACCTCGCCAGCATCCGCCACGCACCGATCCCGGCCGCCAACACCGGCAGGATCGTCTTCGCAGCCTTCTTCGGCATCTACGGCAACTGTGTCATCATCGACCATGGCCTTGGCCTGCAGACGCTCTATTCGCACATGAGCCAGATCGACGTGCAGCCGGGACAGGCCGTGAGCAAGGGCGACATCATCGGTCGCACCGGTGCCACCGGACTGGCCGGAGGCGATCATCTGCACTTCGGTGTCTATGTTTCCGGAACGCCCGTTCAGCCGCTGGAATGGTTCGACGGCCACTGGATAAAGAACAATATCAGCGGAAAGCTCGGCAACTAGGCCGGGAGTTCATACGCACGTAAAAAAGGCCGCCCCGAATTCGGGGCGGCCTTTTTTACATCAGTCTTCAAGCGACGGCGATCAACCTTCGTGCCGCCCGCTCTCTCTTTTCCAACTTTCAACGTAGTCCCGCACCTCTGCGATCATCTCGGAGTCTTCCTTGAAGCGTTCGGCAAACACGTGCAGGCGAGTCCCCCCGCGCGGAGCGAAGAGACCCTTCACACGGCACCAGTGCGGTTGCAGGACACTGAAGAAATCGTCCAGCATGGTATTGGTGATGGTCTCCATGAATGACTGGTGATTGCGGAAGGCGAACATATAGAGCTTGAAGCTCTTGGATTCCACTATGCGCTGATCCGGAACGTATTCCACTATGATGGTGGCAAAGTCCGGCTGGCCGGTCACCGGACATAGCGACGTGTATTCCGGGAACTCGATGGAGACCATATATGGACGGTCGGGATGATTGTTGGGGAAGGCTTCGAGGATATCCGCCGAAGGCCCCTCAAGTCTGTACCCTGTCTCTCCGCCCTGGCCCAAGGTTTTCAGATGAACAGTCTGATCCTTGCTCTTGGTGGTCATGAAAAACTCCTTTGAAGTGAATTTGAAGGGTCCTTTTTGACTTTTCGGGGGCGTACTGGCAAGTCTTCGTACAGGTTAATGTACCGCCGGGGACTGTCTTCCCCCAAGCGGGCCGGAGCACCCCGCTCCATCCTTCACGGAATGTTCATCCATCAAGGAGTCGTCATGGAACCTGTTTCCCGCAGGGGCTTTACCCTGCTCGTGAGCCTGTTCATTGGCTCGCTCGTGGCTGCGGCCTTCATATCGAGCAAAATCGTCACCATTTTCGGACTCGCCGTCCCTGCAGGAGTGCTGGCTTATTCCGTCACCTTCGCGGCCTCGGACATCATAGGCGAGGTATGGGGACGCGAAAGCGCCTCCGAAGTGGTGCACGCGGGACTGGCGGCCATGGTGGTCGCCACAATTCTGGCGCATCTCGCCGTCGAATGGCAGGGCGCGGCCTTCTGGACCGGACAGGAGGCCTTCGCGTCCGTCATCGGCAGCACGCCCCGGATCGTGGCAGCATCGCTTTGCGCCTACTTTGTCAGCCAACGCAACGACGTCTGGCTGTTCCACGTGCTCAGGCGGCTGACGAACGGACGTCACCTCTGGCTTCGCAACAATCTCTCCACAATGGTTTCACAGCTTCTGGATTCGACCATTTTCGTAACGGTCGCTTTTTGGGGGGTACTGCCCGTGGGTGAGATAATCCTTGGCCAATGGGCGGCCAAGATGCTCATAGCAGCCCTTGATACGCCCGTGGTTTACGCCGGAGTTGCTGCACTGCGCAGTCTCGGCACCAAGGCCGAAGCACAGCCCGCGACATGATGTATTCGCCCCGCTCTCCACGAGCGGGGCGAGAAAAATCGGCAGTGGAGACGAGGGCAAAATTCAGCATTTTCATATTGTTATATTCTTCACAACCCCTGAGAGCCCCCGTGCTCTCTAGGTTTTTTAAAAAAGTTGCCCTCCCCCTATTGACATTGATTGATCGATCAATATATCACTGACTCCAGGTTGATTGACGAATCAATCAAAAAACCGTCCGGACACAAAGGCTCGTACTATGACAAAGAAGGAATCCATCCTCACGGCTGCCCAGGAAGCCTTCGGGCAGAATGGGTACTCCAGAACGACGATGAAGGACGTCTCCACACGTGCAAACGTCTCGTTCGGGTTGGTTTCCCACTATTACGGGAATAAGCAAGACCTGTTCATCGCCGCAGGCTCGGCCATGGTCGACAGTGTGATCGAGCACCTGCGCGAAGCGACCGGAAACGCGAAGAACGGACTGGACGCGATTCATAACTACATGACCGCGTATTTCGACTTCACGAACGCACACAGAATGACGTTCCCGGTTCTGTTGCGCTGCTCGCCCTTCTCCCACATCGAGCCGGGGGTGGATGCAAGCAGGGTTGCTGAAAAGTTTCAGGTCATTATCGACACCATACGGGAGTGCGTGTCGATGGGAATCACAGATGGTAGCATCAGGGAGATGCCGGTCGAAGAAGCTTCCCTGATCATCTACGGCAATATTGTCGGTGCCGTAAGGACCAAGCTCCTCACCCCTTACGGCACCGACAATATATACGACGAGACGACGAAGTTCACACTGCGCAGTCTCAAACCGCAATCCGCCGACTGCGGATAAGGGTGAAAAAAGATTTTTCGGACACTACGTCAACCGAATTGCCTGGGGCTTCAAATTTAGGAGCGGCTCGATGCGGGTCCCGCAGTCTCGCATCGAACACCCAAGCGAATTAGCCATCATCGGACACCTCCGAACGGCGACAGAACCGGACCGCAACCCAATTCTGTACCGACCCCCCTGTCTGATTTGGCCATCAACCGGGCCACCCTCCCGGGAACGGGGCGACTCCCAACAGAGTCGTCCCGTTTTTTATTGTCGCATGTCGCAACACCTGCAACACCATGCTACACTTTGCGACACTTGCGACATCCAATGCAACACTCTCTCCACATCCGCTTTTTTCATTGAGGTCTATAGACTTTTTTTAAGCTGTTATAATCAAAGGCATCCCTGCGGATTCATCGTCTGTTGACAGCCTTGGCACACACATTGCTTTTACCAATCACCGCCTGCCTGAAGCAGGCAAAAAAGCAATGGAGGAACCATGCTTAGCAAGAGCGTCACCAAGGTTGTTCAGGACTGCATTCTCGACAGCGGTATTCAGGCGAAAGACGTCGCCGAAAGAATCGGAAAGCCCTACTCCACTCTCATGAGGGAAATCAATCCGTTCGACTCCAGCGCGAAGCTTGGAGCGGAGACCTTGCTCGACATCGTCCGTGTCACCAAGGACACACGCCCGCTCCGGTTCATGGCCGCAGAAATGGGATTCGCACTGGAACCCGCTTCGCGCGATGAATCTTCCTATAATAATTACGCAGGGGATGTTTACGAAACCGCGGAAGCGGGCTAGATTTCCCGCAGGGTGCGATCCAGTACCCGAAAAAGCAGCGGGAGAACCATGCCCAGCGTTCCGGTTTCGTCCATGCGGACCGCGCTCATCACGATTCTGACGTCCCTGCTTCTGTTCGCATGTACTGGCGAACAGCAGGAAGAGCGGACGTTCACTGCGGAGCGCAGACAACTCGGCCATACCGCCGATCGCATTGAAACCAACCTCGACGCCATACGGCGCGAGGCCAGCCAACTCGCCGAGGCTGTTCTGCAAGCCAAGAAGAATTGGCAAGGACCGCCCGATGCCGAGACCGTATCCAGATACCGCCTGGACGAAAGCGGTGTCTTTTACAAGCACGTCAAGAACGGCAACTCTTCACTCTGGGTTTCGGGCCATGCGCCTCTGAACGACAGAGTGAAGAACGCCGTTTTCTGGAGCGAAGGGGCGGAGGATGCGCTTCAGGAGGCCTGTCGCAGCCATCGGGCCGTGGTTCAGGCCTATTTCAACAGCGCCGATTCGCTCAATCGCATCTACCCGCCATTCGACAGTCTCGCCCTGTTCCCCGCCGGCGTGGACATCACCACATTCAATTTCTATTACCTCGCCGACAGGCAACACAATCCGGAGCGCAATGCCGTCTGGGTTCCCAAGCCCTATGTCGATCCTGCGGGACGCGGCTGGATGATTTCCGCCATCGCTCCCGTCTATGAAAACGACACCCTGCTTGGCGTCGTCGGTCTCGACGTGACCATCAGGACGCTTGCGGAGCGCTTCCTTACCGGAGCGGATCTCGACACGATTCTCGTGGACCACAATGGGGTTGTCATTGCCGGACGTGAGGAACTGCTCTCCCTGCTCTGCCTGCCGCCGCTGCAGGACTTCAAATATTTCGATTCAGTACGGCAGGACACGTTCCGCACCGAGGACTACAACCTGCGCAAAAGCCGGTGCAGAAACATCCGCTCCGCGACGCTCCCGCTCCTTGAGGGCACTTCCCGAATGGAATCCACCCGCACCAAGGGACGCAAGACGATTTTCCTGTCAGAACAGATCGAAGGGCTCGACTGGACGCTGATACGAGTGATCCAGCCTGACGGCAGGGAGGTTTCGTGACCCCGCGCACCTATGGCTCCCGCTTTATTCTTGCGAGTTTTTTTGCCGTAATCATTCTGCTTTATGCCGGTGCGGTGGGCGTAACCATTTTCGTGGTCTCCGATACGCTGGAGATGCAGGAAAAAAATCTTCTGGAGAATGCGCGGCACACCGGCCGCCATCTGGAACTGCGCCAGCGACATTTCGTGGAAGACCTCAAGAGCTTCACCGCGCTGGGATTCTTCGAGGGCTTCATCGACAGCGAAGACAGCATGGATCAGGCGACGGCCCGGCTCAAGCGATTCTACGCGCGCCATCAGAACCAGATTCGCCGGATAACGGTTCAGGACACCAATGGCCGCTGGGCCAGCATCCTCAGGACGCAGGACAATTATTATCTCATTTCCCGCGACCAGGAGTACGGCCCGCTGCTCTACCGCAACAAGACGTTCAAGACCTTCAGGCAGGGCGAAGAGGCCAGCCACGTCATTCCCGTCATGAACGAAAAAGGCCGGGTGGACTACCGCGTCATCGTCACCACAAGCCTTCCGGACATGTTCCGGTCCGAACTCGGACACATCTACCTGACACCGAACAGCAGACTCTGGGTCACGGACTGCTCCGGCAGCATCATCTATTCCAGCGATCAAGAGTCAGGAAGGACTTTCAGCGGTCTCATTCCCGAGGCCGTTGCCGACGACATCGCCTCGGAAATATGCATGGGCTATGAAGGGCGCAGGCAGCACGCGGTGGACGGCGACGACAGCACCTTCCTCACCTCGTTTTATCCGATCCGCACCGCCAGCGACACTTTCGGGCTGGCGTTTTCCATGAACCGCAGCTCGCTGTACGGAAACATCCTCGACGAAGCGCTCGCACTGGCAGGACTCTTTTCCATAGCGCTCGTCGTTTCCGTCATTTTTTTCCGTACGCTGCTGCGACAACGCGAGGAGGCTGCAAAACAGGCCGGCATCGCCAGCAAGGCCAAGAGCCGATTCCTCGCCAACGTCAGCCACGAAATTCGCACGCCCATGAACGCCATCTCGGGGATGGCCCAGCTTCTGGACCGCGACACGACGCTGAACGAATCCCAGCGGGAAAACGTGCGCATGATTCTTACTGCCACCGACAACATGATGGAAATCATCAACGACGTGCTGGACATTTCGCGCATTGAGGAAGGCAGGCTGGACCTCGCACCGGTCCCCGCCGACCTGCGCCGGATGGTTTCGGAGCTGGTAGAGATGCATGCGGTGACGGCGCAACAGAAAGGCGTACAGGTGGAAAAGGTTTTCAAGGACACCCCGCGATGGGTGCGCGTCGATCCCCTGCGCCTGCGTCAGGTCCTCATCAATCTCATCGGAAACGCCGTGAAGTACACCGACGTTGGCACGGTTACCGTGACCGTGGCGGACGAAGGAGCCGGACACAAGGTGGGCACTCGCAAGGTCCGCTTCACAGTGAGCGACAGCGGCGTAGGCATCTCCGACGAGGACATGGAACGCATCTTCACCCCCTTTACGCAGGGCAGCGACGAGACGAGACGTTACGGCGGTTCGGGCCTCGGCCTTGCCATCTCCAATCGGCTGCTGCGCCTCATGGGCAGTCACATCGAAGCCACCAGCGCGCCCGGTCGCGGCAGCACTTTCGAATTCACTCTTGAGCTTTCACCGGCCGAGCCCGCCACGACAAAGGCTGCTGCCGCCGAGAAGGAGCATTCATCCATGGACGAGACCCGCGTTCTCATAGCCGAAGACATGCCCATGAACCGCCTGCTGCTTGAAAAAAGCCTCGGCTCCATGGGCATCCGCAACGTCGAATGCGTCGGCAACGGCGAAGAAGCGGTGGAAAAGGCCCTGAGCGGTCAGTACGACTATATCCTGATGGACGTCCGAATGCCGGTCATGGATGGTCTCGAAGCGTCCCGGCGCATCCGGTCCGCAGGCATCGAGACGCCCATCATCGCACTCACGGCACAGGCGATGGAAGAAGACCGTAAAGCCTGTCTGGACGCAGGGATGAACGCTTATCTGCCCAAGCCGTACAAACTGGATGACCTTCGCGAAATATTTGAGAAGTAACCCGATACGCACGGCGCGAAAATCATGTTGCCCCAGCGGCAATTGCGATACCTTCAGCCCCGGCAGTCGCGCCTCAACCATTCAACGGATGACGGAGCATGCATGTTACGCAAGATCACTCAGGAATATTACATCCGTGAATTCCAGCTGGGCCCCGAGGATGTGGATGATTTGATTCAGGCGGCGGAGAGCACCCTGCGTGACAGCGTCGCGGCACTGTCAAAGTGCATTGCGGAGGACGCATCGGAACAGTCGGTTCGCGAAGCGGCTCACGCGCTCAAGGGGAACCTGATGAACATGGGCCTTGAACCGCAGGCCGAACAGGCACGGCTCATTGAAGCCGCTTCCGGCGACCTGGACGAAGCTGCGCCGCTTTTCGAGAAGCTCCGGCAGGAACTGGGCACATTTTGAAGCTGCGGGAGACACCCTGATGAACCATCGACCGAATGTACTGCTCGTTGACGACCAGAAGCTCACCCACGCGCTGATAGGCAAAGCGCTTGCCGAAATGGACCTCTCGCTCATGAGTGCCACCTCGGGACGCGAGGCGCTCGGCAT
The DNA here is from genome assembly GCF_000375485.1 of Desulfovibrio oxyclinae DSM 11498. Lineage (NCBI taxonomy): Bacteria > Pseudomonadati > Thermodesulfobacteriota > Desulfovibrionia > Desulfovibrionales > Desulfovibrionaceae > Desulfovibrio > Desulfovibrio oxyclinae. The sequence continues at coordinate 82,468 of NZ_AQXE01000012.1, forward strand.
CATCCGCGAAACCGATGTCTCGCTGGTGCTGATGGACCTCATGATGCCCGGCATGGACGGCATTGAGACCGCAAAGCGCATCCGCGAAGCCATGGCCCCGCGCCTTGTGCCGGTCATTTTCATCACCGCCGCCTCCCCCAACGAGGATTCGGTGCGGCGCGCTTACGAGATGGGAGCCGTGGACTTTCTTTACAAGCCGGTCTCCCCTTCCGTGCTCAAGGCAAAGGTGGGAGTGTTCACAGAACTGCACCGCCAGCGCATGGAGCTTGAACAGCGTCAGGAAGAATACCGCGACATCATCGAGGCGGTGGCAACGGGTATGCTGACCGTTGACATGCAGTGGCGCGTGGCCGAGGCCAACGGCTCGGCATGTGCGCAGTTCCAGATCCCTCGGGACGAGTTCATCGGCACTCCGGTGGAAGATATTCTCGGCTGCGAAGGACAGGAACTCACCGAGGAGGTTTCCGGCCTGCTGGACAACAACGTGGCCTTCGCCATGGAGACCCTCGGCCATCGCAGCGACGGAAGCCACTTCAACGCCGACCTGCGCGGAACCGCCATTATGGCACACGGGGAGCCCTGCATCCTGATGTGCGTCAATGATGTTTCAGCCTACAAGCGACAGGAAACCACCTGCGCCTCGGATCCCGCCGAGGGCCTTGTCCGTCCGGGAGACAGACATCCCGGCCCGGATTCGCTGCACGAATGCACCCCCTCGCTGGATCATCCCGCCATCCTCGAAGCGGTCCCTATCCCAATTTATTTCAAGGACATTCAAGGCGTTATCGTGGGCTGCAATCGGGCGTTCCTCGAAGTTTTCGAGCGAGGCCGAGACGAACTCGTTGGCAAGACAGTCCACGAACTCCTGCCTGAGCAGACCGCACAGAGCTTCGAGCTTGCCGATCAGGGCCTGCTTTCCGGGCACGCCAAACTGCAAAGCGTCCACGCAGAGGTGACAAACAGCCACGGTACGCCGTTGCGAATGGTTTTCCAGAAGACCGTTTACAGCACGGATGAGGCCTCGCCAGCAGGCATCGTGGGCATCATCACCGAGGTAACCAAGAAGGACGAAAGCGCCAGCCCGGTTCAGGACAGAGATCACCTCTTCGAGGCTGTCCTTTCCGGCATGAAGGCGGCGCTGTTGCTGTACGATCAGGAGACCGGAATCGTCGAGGAAGTCAACAACGTTGCCGAGGAACTGCTGGAGACGCCACGAAACGAAATGATTGGTCACCCGTTCACGGATATCACGTGTCCTCGGCTGACATGCCGAGACTGCGACATGTGTCGCAGTACGCAGGAGCCTTTGCTGCTCAACGAAATGGATACACGCCTGAGGCGCCGCGACGGCATTACAGTGCCTATCCACCGCTCAGTATTCCGAATCTCCATGGGCGGCCGGGACAAATCCGTGGTGATCATGTTCGACAACTCCCGCCGCAAGCTGCTGGAACAACGGCTCACCCGAGCCCAGAAGCTTGAATCCCTCGGCACCCTTGCCAGTGGCATAGCCCATGAGATCAACACACCCATTCAGTATGTGGGCGACAACCTGCGTTTTCTCGAAGAGGCGGCCGGAGACCTTTTTGCCATGCTCGATACCGTGGAAAAGCGACGCGCGGGCCTGAGCAATGACTATCCCGACATTCTGGAGGCCATCGACCGCAGGGACTACCCCTTCTTCAAGCAGGACGTTCCGGAATCCATTGGACAGTCGCTGGACGGCATCAACAAGGTTTCCTCGGTGGTCAAAAGCATGATGCAGTTTTCGCAACCGGGCAGCGGACGACGTTGCCGACATGACCTGAACACGGCCGTGCAGGACACCATCAACGTCACCAGAAGCGCATGGACGAGTTGCGCACGTGTCGTCACCGACCTTGACGACTCACTTCCCAACATCCTGTGCGACCCCAGCGAAATCAATCAGGTCATCCTCAACCTGCTCATGAACGCGACGCACGCCATGGCGGACAGGTATGGCGAACAATGCGATGAACGCGGTGTCATCACCATATCCACGCGCCACGCGGGCGACGCGGCGGAGCTGACAGTGGAAGACACCGGCATAGGCATCCCCGACGAAATCATGGACAAGATCTTCGACCCGTTCTTCACAACCAAGTCGGTCGGGAGGGGAACCGGGCAGGGCCTCAGCATCGTCCACACGGCAGTGGTCGAGAGACACTCGGGCAGCATAGACATCATCTCCACTCCCGGTGAAGGAACGCAGGTTCGTATTTTGCTGCCGTTCTCGCAGGAAAAGGAGGGAAGCAGCCAATGAAGCACGTATTGTTCGTCGATGACGACAAGAACGTTCTCAGCGGCCTGCGGCGAATGCTCAGGGGCATCCGCAAGGAATGGGACATGGACTTCGCGCCCGGCGGCGCGGAAGCTCTGGATATGCTGGAAGAGAAGGAATACGACCTCGTCATCAGCGACATGCGCATGCCGGGGATGGACGGCGCACAACTTCTGCAAAAGGTTCAGGAGCGTTCGCCCGAGACCGTAAGGATCATCCTTTCGGGACACTCCGAGCCCACCGTGGTCATGCGTTCGGTCCGGACCGCGCACCAGTTCCTGAGCAAGCCCTGCTCTTCCGAGCAGCTTCTGAAAACACTTGAAGATTCCTACCGTCTCCGGCAGCTGCTCAGCAATCCGCGCATCAAGGCCGCCATTTCCGGCGTGGAAACATTGCCCAGCATCCCGGACCTGTATGACAGGATACTTAGGGAGATCGAGCGGCCGGGGTCCTCGCTGGACGAAGTGGGGGAGATCATCGCGGAAGACGTGGGTATGACGGCCATGATCCTCAAAATGGTCAACTCCTCGTTTTTCGGGTTCTTCCGGGAGATCACTACCCCCGGACAGGCTGTGAGCCTGCTCGGCGTGGAGGTGGTCAAGGCGCTGGTCCTGAGCGCCCATCTCTTTTCATCCTTCGACGCCAAGAAAGCGGCGCCTTCGTTTTCCATGGCGAAATTTCGTTCCCACAGCCTCATGGTATCCAAGCTCAGTGAGGCCATCGCGGAGCATGAAGGACGAAACAAACAGGAACGCGAGCAATGCTCTGTGGCGGGCATGCTGCACGACATGGGCAAGCTGCTCCTGAGCACCCAGACGCCGACACAGTACGAGGAGATTCTATCGGCGGCCGGAGCCGCAGACATGCCGGAGCACGAAGCCGAGCAGCGACTGCTTCAGACCACCCACGGCGAGGTCGGGGCTTACCTGCTCGGTCTTTGGGGTGTTCACGGTGAAATACTGGAAAGTGTCGCCTTCCACCATGTGCCGGAAACCTGCCCCTCCCAAGCATTCACTCCACTCGCCGCAGTTCACGCAGCCGACTATTTCGAACACAAGCATCTGGACATTCAAGGAGAGACCGCCTGCGAGCTGAATATGCAGTTCCTTGAGCAGTGCGGGCTCGCCCACCGGGTTCCGCAGTGGGATTCCCTGTGCTCACGAATCATCGAAGAGGTGAAGGCAAATGACGAATAACACCGTTTTGTTCGTGGATGACGAACCGAACATTCTCGCCAGTTTTCGGCGCAGCCTCGGCAGGAAGTTTTCCATAGATCTGGCGCAAGGCCCGGAAGAGGCACTGGAAAAAATCCAGAAAAACGACCCTTACGCCGTGGTCGTCAGCGACCTCAAGATGCCCAAGATGAACGGCATCGACCTGCTGACGCGGGTCAAGAGCATCTCTCCGGATACCGTGCGCGTCATTCTGACCGGCCACGCCAACCTCGATTCGGCCATCTCCGCCGTGAACGAAGGAAGCGTCTTCCGGTTTCTGACCAAACCCTGCGACACCGACATCCTCGTCAAGACAGTAAATGCGTCAATCAAGCAGTACCGACTGGTCACTGCGGAAAAGGAATTGCTCAGGGGCACGCTTCGGGGCAGCGTCAAGCTTCTTACCGATATACTTGCGCTGGTCACGCCGGAGGCATTCGGGCGCACTGAACGCATCAAGCAGATAGTCCTCGGGACCGCCACCGAAGCCAAGCTGGACAACCCGTGGCGCTACGAGCTGGCCGCCATGCTCTCCATGATCGGCTATATTTCCGTGGACCCCGAGATTCTCGACAAGAAATTCAACAACGAAGAACTTACCCCCGAAGAAGAACAAATGCTCACCATGCACAGCGCGGTTGCCACCGGACTTCTGGCCAATATCCCGCGTATGCAGGAAGTCATCGACGCCATTGCCTCACAGGATGACCGGTTCGATGAAAACCCGGACCAACCGGTCGGTGGTCGCCTTCTGCGGCTGGCGGGGGACTTCGAAAGCCTTGAACGTTCCGGTCTGGACAAGGATGAAGCCATGGACCACATGCGCTCCGACGAGGACCGGTACGACCCCATGCTGCTCCGGGCGCTTGAGCGCATGATCTTCGCCGAGGAGGGCCTTGTCCCCATGAGCCTCACCTTCAAGGAGCTCAGGGTAGGTATGCTGCTTACGGCGAACGTTACTACCGAGGACGGAGTGCTGCTCATGGCCAAGGGGCAGGAACTCAACGAAGTGGGTCTGCTCAGGCTTCAAAACTTTGCCCGCAACAACAGTATAAAAGAACCCATCGAGGTACGGGTGTCGCTTGACCGGGTAAAGCAATCGGGGAAGGCCCAGCCCCCCTCCTGAGGTCAATTTTTGATAGATTGACACCCCTTACAGGTGTGCTACCGTTCAACCAGTTCCGATTATTCGTTCATCGAATTTCCCCGGAGGTACCTTGTCCGCGTTCAAAAAGCGCAGCGGCACGAACATGCCGAACACCATGGGAGTGCTGAGCAGGCGCTTTTACAAGACCCAGATACTCAGCGTCGGCATCATCCTGCTGATCTTCACGCTGTTGTATATCGCGGTAAACGGTTACCGACTGCGTACGCAGATCGACAACCGCATCGAAGGCATCAGCGGTCTTGCTTCCACCAGCCTCACCTCCGCGGTCTGGCAGGTGGACCACGCCTCCATTCGAGACTTCGTGGATGCCCTCTTCCTCGACAAGAACGTTGTCTACGTCAGCGTCATCACCGACGAACGAAACGTCATCAAGCGCGTGCGCACCCCGTACCGCGGCATGGATTTTACGGATTTCGCACAGGACTCCGGCTTTTTGACCCGCAGCGTGGAGATCAAGAAGTATTCGGAATGGATCGGCACCTTCCGGGTCGTCGTCACGCTTGAGAGCATCTGGTTCGAGGTGGCGGTCAACGCCGGAATCTCGTTGATTCTTGCGGTCGTACTGGTCTCGGTAATTTCCCTGACCAGCATCATGTTCACCCGGCGGAAGATTTTCCTGCGACTCACGACCCTCGCCACCACCGCACGATCCATTGCCGACGGCAACACCGACTCGCCCATCGAAGACACGGCCAACGACGAGATCGGCGAACTTGCCGGGGCACTGGAAGATATGCGCCATTCCCTGAGTTCGCTCATCCTCAGCCTGCGCGAAGCCAACGTCAAGCTGCGCAACCAGTCCGCCACGCTCGAAGCCGAGGTCAAGGAACGCACGCTCGAACTGGAGAAGAAGAACGAGTCGCTGAACACGGCCCTGCGCGATGCGAGCGAGGCGCGCCTTCAGGCGGAACAGGCCAGCCGAGCCAAAAGTGAATTTCTCGCGGGCATGAGCCATGAAATCCGCACGCCCATGAACGCCATCATCGGCATGGCCGAGAGCCTGACCGAAACGGGCCTCGACGAAACGCAACTCGAATACGTGGATGTCCTCAAACACGCGGGCACGTCCCTGCTCACCCTCATTGACGACATCCTCGACCTTTCCCGCGTGGAATCCGGCAGGATGGATCTGGAAAATATCGATTTCCGCCTCAAGGCGGTGGTCGAACGCTCCGTGGCCCAGGTCCGCCCCAAAGCCGCCCACAAGGGGCTCTCCCTGCAAAGCGAAATCTCCCACGATCTGCCCGAAACCCTCATTGGCGACCCGACGCGACTGGGGCAAGTGCTCATCAACCTTCTGGACAACGCGATCAAGTTCACTCCGGAAGGCGAGGTGCGGATCAGCATGCACCCATCGGGCGAACACGGTGACATGCTCCTCGCAACAGTCTCCGACACCGGCATCGGCATTCCCGCCGACAAGCTGGAGTCGATCTTCGAGTCCTTCACGCAGGCAGACGGCTCCACTACGCGCCAGTTCGGCGGCACAGGACTTGGTCTTTCCATCTGCCGCAAGCTCGTCAAGCTCATGGGCGGCCGCATCTGGGCCGAAAGCGAACAGGGCAAGGGGACCAGCTTTTTCTTCACCATACCGCTTCGCAAAAGCGCGGCACCGCCACTGCGCGAAGAGGCTCAGTCCATCGAACAGCCGAATCTTCAACCCTGCCGGATCCTGCTGGTGGAAGACTCGCATTACAACACCTTCGTGGTGCAGACTTATCTCAAGGATACGCCCTGCACGGTGACCGAGGCCAGCAATGGTCAGGAAGGCGTCGAAGCGTTCGAACGCGACGACTTCGACCTCATCATCATGGACATGCAGATGCCGGTCATGGACGGCTTTACGGCAATGGGCACCATTCGGGAGCTTGAACGGCAAAACGACCTGCCAAGGATTCCAATTCTTGCCATGACCGCCCACGCCCTTGCCTACGAAGCGGAGCGGTGCATCACCGCGGGTGCCGACATGCACCTGCCAAAGCCGGTTCTCAAACATCAGCTCATCCGCGCCATCCACGAACTCTGCCACAGAAAACAAAAGCCCGAGGACAACCGGGCCGCGGAGAAACTGCCGGCAAATGACACTCCTCCGGAAATTCAGGCTCTGGCCCCCCGCTTCCTCGAAAGCATGCTCATGGAGCTTGGCAAATGCAGCCCAAAGGCGTTTTCCGGAGACACGGAAGACCTGCGACGCTTCCTGCACAAGCTTGAAGGCGAAGCCGGAGCGTTCGGTTTTCCCGACCTCGACAAGCGCGCCAAGCGGTTGCACCGTGCCGCAAGGGCCGATGATATCGAGACCATCACCGCCCTGCTCCCGCAACTCAAAGTGGAAATGGAACAACTGCTCGAATCCGTCCGGAAGCAGCAGGAAACCTCTTCATGAGCGGACTCGTCATCTGGTCACACGGTGCTGAAGCTCCGCCGTGGGGAACCAAAAGCATCCGCCTCGCCGCAATAGCTAACGAGATGGGGTTCGAGTTTCAGGCACCGGATTTCACCGACCTGTCTAGTCCCGACGACAGAACCGAGCGCCTGGCGGCGCTGATCGACGATCGACAACCGGACGTTCTGGCCGGTTCGAGCATGGGTGGGTACGCCAGTCTCGCAGCCGGATCGAACAAAGTCATCCCGGGATTGTTCCTGCTGGCTCCGGCCCTGTACATGCCGGGGTATGCCATCACAGAGTTCAGCCCCAAGGCGAGCGCCATTACAGTAATACACGGTTGGCGTGACGAAGTGGTGCCGGTGGAAAACTCCATCCATTTTGCGAGCAAGCACTTGACCAACTTGCATATTATAGATGCAGACCATCGCCTCGCCGGGCGAACCAACGACATCGCCGAGCTGTTCAGACTGTTCCTCGCCTCCCTCCCGTCCCATCAGTCATAATTCGACGGGGATGACGGAACACCTCGACTAGTGTAGTGTTAATCCAGTCGAATTTCCTAACAGCCGGGACCGGACATGCCGAGATTCAGGGGCTTCAGATCCATATCCTCCCAACTGACGTACGGGTTCATCATCCTTGCGGTGATATGCGTCTTCACGTCGGGCGGCCTGCTCCTCACCATCGCTCACAAATATACCTCGCAGGACAGGCAACGCCTCCTTTCACTGGAAGGCAGACTCGCGGCGGAACGGATCAGCGGCTATTCCGAAAGCCTCTTCAACCGACTCAACTATCTGGCCAACATCCCGGACCTCATGGCACTGCCGCAGGACTCGGTGCGCAGCCTGCTGGAAGGACTCAAACGGCTCAACAGCGCCTATACCGCCCTGTGCGTGGCCGACCTTGAAGGCAACCCGGTAGCCAAGGCCGGACGAGACGTTCCCCCGCGACTGCCGCGAAACGAAGTCTTTGCCATGGCGGCCAGGTCGCGTTTCAACGCCATCGGCCCTCTTGAAGTGCTACAGGATGAAGACGTGCCGGCCATTGAGGTCGCCGTGCCCATTCGCGACAATGCGGGAGTGACCAACGGCATCTTCTGGGCCCGGATCAACCTCAAATACCTTATGCTGGTGCTCGGGGACCTGCCCATCGGAAGAACCGGTTACGGCTATATTCTCGATGATCGCAACTTCGGCATCGCGCTGGACGTGCGCGGCGAACCGGTCCTCAAGAAACTCGAAAACGACCGGCTTGAAGAGCGGCTTTCCCGCGGACTTGGATACGGTGCGAGGGGTGAGCCATACACTGGACTGCGAGGAGAGAAAGTCCTTGGCACCATGTCCCCGGTGACCAGCCTCGGGCTCAGGCTCGTGGTGGAAATGCCTCAGGCCGAAGTCAACAGACCCCAGCGCATCATGATCAACGCCATGGTCGCCACGCTTCTCGTGCTCGGAGTCCTCGGGGGCATTTCGGCATATCTTTACTCCCGACGAGTCGTCACTCCCCTGAACACGCTGACTCGCGCCGTAGAGCAGGTGGGCAGGGGCGATCTCAGCACCTCCATAGGGTACGACAGCAGCAACGAGCTGGGCATCCTCGCGCGCAACTTCAACACCATGACTTCCCGGCTTCGGGAACTATTACAAAGCCTGAACGAGGAGATCCGAGAACGCAGGCAGGCCGAACAGGCGCTCAGGCTGGCCGAACAACGCTACCGCAGCATCTTCGAGCGGGCACAGGAAGGCATTGTGCAGGCCGATCCCGAAGGCGGCTTCATCATGGCCAACCCGGCAGCAGCCAGAATCTTCAATTTCGACACACCGGAAGAGCTGGTCGAATACAGCAAACGACATCCCGAGAATTTCTATGTGGATCCGTCGCAGCGCACAAAGTTCATCGAAACTCTCAAAATGGGACTCTCGGTCGAGGGTAGTGAAATCGAGATGATCCGCCGGAATGGAGAGCACATCTGGGTCTACATTCTCGCACAGCCAACCCTCAACGATGACGGACAACTGCAACGCATTGACGCGACCTTCCAGGACGTGACTGAACGCCACAAGGCCGAGGACGCGCTGGCGGAGCTCAATGCGAACCTTGAAAGGACGGTTGAACAGCGCACGCAGGACCTGTTCCTCAAGGCGCAGGAACTGGAAGAGGCCAATCACAGGCTGCGACAGCTGGACAAGATGAAGTCCGCGTTTCTTTCTTCGGTTTCGCACGAGCTGCGGACTCCGCTGACGTCCATACTTGGTTTTGCCAAGCTCATCCGCAAGGAGTTCCAACGCACTTTCTCCAAGACGTGCAAGGAGGACGGAGATCTCGAACGCAAGGCATATCGCATCGTCAAGAACCTTCAGGTGGTGGAAAAGGAAGGAGACCGCCTCACGAGGCTTGTCAACGAAGTGCTGGACCTCAACAAAATCGAGTCCGGTAAGGTAGACTGGCATTACGAGGAAGTGGACGTCGAGGAGCTGATCGGTCACGCCGCGTCGCTGGTACGCGGCCAGTTCTCCGGCAAACCCGGCGTGGAGCTTCACGCACATGCCTCCCCCGGCCTGCCCCTTCTGCAGGTGGACCGCGACAGGATGACGCAGGTGCTCATCAACCTGCTCAGCAACGCGGAAAAATTCACCGACTCGGGCATGGTCACCATCCGGGCCACAGGGTCCGGATCCAATTTCATCAGAATCGAAGTGACGGACACGGGCCGCGGCATCCCCGAAGAGGAACTTGAGGCCATTTTCGATAAATTCCAGCAGGTACGACAGGGCGATACCCTGCGCTCCAGCCAGCAGGGAACCGGCCTCGGTCTGGCGATCAGCAGAAACATCGTGGAACACCACGGTGGTCGCATCTGGGCCGAATCCCGCGTGGACGAAGGCAGCACGTTCATCATCGAACTTCCGCTGACCTATGTTCCGGAAGAGCGACTCCCAGACATGCTCATGCCGGATGCTTCAGCCCCCCTCGTTTTGATCGTTGATGACGACGCCGGGCAACGCCACTATCTTTCCGGAATACTCATCCGGGCCGGCTTCCGCGTCGAAACCGCCGGGGACGGCGGCACCGCATTGAGGATGGCGCGCCGGATGCGTCCGGACATCATCACCATGGACATCATGATGCCGGGCATGGACGGAATCGAAACCGTCGAATGGCTCCGCAAAGACCCCGAGCTGGCGGATATCCCTGTCATCGCCCTCACCATCGTGCAGGACAAAAGCCGCAACATCGGTCAGGCCAGCCTGAGCAAACCCGTGGCCCCCCAGCCTCTCATCGACACCATAAACGATCTCCTAAGTAACCGAGACAAAAAACAATAGCCTTACGTCCTCCACACCTGCAACGTCACAACATGTTATAATAAGGGGTCTAACACAGGTTTTTCGCCCACTCGGTTTGACCAATTTTCTCACCCTGTGATACGTTCGCACTAAGCTTCAATAATCCAAGCAGTGGAGGGTGGAGACAATGTTTGAAAAGAATCTTACGAAGAAAATGCAGGATGTGGTTCTTGACGGTCAGATCGCGGCCAAGGAGGTGTGTCGCAAGATCAACAAGCCATACTCCACCCTGCTTCGGGAGCTCAATCCCTTCGATACCCACGCCAAACTGGGCGCGGAAACCATGTTCGACATCATCCGCGTCACCAGAAATGTGGCAGTGCTTGAATTCATGGCCCGTGAGCTCGGCTACTCGCTCAAGCCGACCGGCGAAGAGCAGAAGAACAAGAAGAGCAAGAGCGACGGCGCGGCGATCATGATGTAAATATAACGGTTTTCATGCAGAGCCGTCTTAGAAATCCCGGGACACTCTTTGACTTTTCCCGGGGTTTCGTATTTATTTGTCCCTTTGTACGGAGAATATACCACGAGGAGGATACAGGGCATGTCCCAAACCAAATTCGAACAGGCGCTGGCCTTTGGCCGTCCGCCGAACATTCAGGAACTTTTTCCCAACTCGCAGGCCCTGATCGTCAGCGGGAAAGTCATTGACCGCGCCTGCCTGAAAAAAGGCAAATGCATGACCATCGCGGCCAACGGCCGCAACATCTTCGTCATCGAAGGTGCCCTCAAGGCGGCCCAGCGCGCCAACGCCGCGCTGATTCTGGAAATCGCCCGCAGTGAATCGACTTACTGCCCCACCAACATGTGGAACCTCGCCCGCCGGGTGGACGCGCTGTGCAACCAGTACGGCATCACCATCCCCGTGGCGATCCACGCCGACCATTACGTCATCAAGAAATGGGACGACGTGGCGGTGGCCGAGAGGGAGATTCCAACGCTTTTCGACGCCGGCATCACTTCCATCGCCGTGGACGCATCTCACCTCCCCGACGATCAGAACCTGCTGGCAAACATTGAGCTGAACCCGGTCATTCCCGACTGGGCCGGCTACGAAACCGAAGTGGGCGAAATCAAGGGCAAGCACGGCCTCTCCACACCGGTGGAGGCCAAGTACCTCATCGAGGGCCTGAACGCGCACGACATTTGCCCCGACTGGATCGCCATGAACAACGGCACCACGCACGGCATCGAAGACACCGGCGGCGGCATCCAGGTGGAGCTGACCGCTGAAATTCACGAGGCCATCAAGCCGTTCGGCACTTCCGGCGCACAGCACGGCACCTCGGGCAACCACACCGACCGCCTCCAGCGTGTTGCGGAGGAGACCCGCACCACCAAGGCCAACGTGGCAACCGCCCTGCAGATGATCGGCTTCGGCGTGAAGGTCAACGAGTACGGCAACGCCATCATGACCGACGGCGAGTTCGAGAAGGTCGAAGGCCGCGGCATGAGCGAAGAGCTCTGGCAGGAGATCAGCGAGTACGCCAAGGCCAACAACCTCAAGGGTGGCGACTACAAGAAACTGAACCTGCCCTTCGAGCGCAGGCTGCTTGGCGAGCCCCGCGAAATCCGCGAGCGCATGGTCAAGGCCATTGAGGACTTCGTCTACGATCTGCTGGTCAACGTCTTCAACGCCGGAGACACCGCCGATCTGGCCTACGACCTGCTCATTGAAGCCGGTTCTCACGATCTGGGTCCCAAGATGGGACGCGTGGCCGACCCCGCGGAATGGACCGAAGAGAAAATCCGCGAAAAAGCTGCCGCCATCGACACCGACAAGGGCCCGGAAGGCGACTACGACGACTAGGGCGCCCCGACATCCCGACTAAAATAACAAGCCCCCGCTTCCGAAGAAGCGGGGGCTTTTCGTTTTCCGCGAGAGTGTGTCTATTCAGCCTTTTCGAGGTAGGCTTCAAAAGCCGGAACAGCGGGTTCGCCGTCGGCGGTGGTCACGCCTTCGAGCCAGCGCTTGTAGGTCTCGGGATTGTTTTCAACCCACTGCAGACCGGCTTCGCGCGGGCTGAGGGAGCCGTTTTCGTTCAGGGTGGTCATGATCTGGTTCATCATGGAGATGGGGAAGGTCAGGTTCTTGAGCAGCTTCGCGGCATTGGGATTCTCTTCCTGGAATCCTGCGCGAATGTTGGTCCAGACGGTTGCGGTGCCGTCGTTGCCGCCAAAGGTTTCAGCGGTGCTGCCCTTGAGATAGGTCATGTCGATACGTTCGTTCATGCTGTGAGGTGCCCAGCCGAGGAACACAGCCCACTTTTCGTCCTTGGTGTAGGACTGCACCTGAGCGAGCATACCGGCTTCACTGGAGGGAACCAGCTTAAATTTGCCGAGACCGAACATGTCTTTGTCGATCATGTCCTGAATGATCTGGTTGCCGTCGTTGCCTGCTTCGATGCCGAAAATCGTCCATTCGAGCTTGTCCCCGAACTTGGCGATGTCCTTGAAGTGAGTCAGGCCAGCCTCGGCGCAATATGTGGGCACGGCCAGCGTGTATTTTGCGCCGTGCATGTTCGCAACCCAGTTCAGCACGCTGCCTTCCTCAATGTAGGGCTTCACCATGGAAGCCTGAGACGGCATCCAGTTACCCATGAAGGCTTCTGCATCTCCAGTAGCCATGGCCTTGAAGGCGATGGGAACGGAAACCATGAGGTTTTCGGCATTGTAGCCGAGGCTGTCCAGAATGGAGACGGCCAGCTCAGTCTTGATGGTCACCCCGGTCCAGCCAACGCTTGCAATCTTGATCTTGTCTTTCGCTGCAAACGCGCCGGTTGCGGTGAAGGTGAATACTGCTGCGACGAGAACGACAGCGGCGAGAATTCGCCTGAAGGGGTCCAACATCATAACTCCTCTGTTACGGTTAACAGGGGCGGAGCCGTCTCTGGACGGCTCGACGCTACCCGGTATGAAAAAAAGACGCCTTGCGCATTACGGTTTCCGTCCGCCTATGCGCCGAACCAGTTGAGCGCCTTGGTCGCATGGTTGCGATAGACATGCTTGACCTCGGTGTACTCCTCCAGTCCCATGCGACCCAGCTCGCGGCCGAGGCCGGACTGCTTGTAGCCGCCCCACGGGGCCTGAACGAAGTAGACGTTGAAGTCATTGATCCAGACCGTGCCGAAGCGAAGCGCCTTGGAGACACGCTCGATGCGGTTGGGATCGTTGGTCCAGAAACCGGCGGAGAGACCGTAGACGGTGCTGTTGGCACGCGTGACCGCCTCTTCCTCGGTGCTGAACTTTTCTATGGTGATGATGGGACCGAAGGTCTCCTCCTGCACGATGCGCATGTCGTTCTCGCAGTCGGAGAACAGGGTCGGCATGTAGAAGTAGCCGTCCTTCAGCGCTTCGTCATCCGGGCGGCATCCGCCCAGCAGGAGCTTTGCGCCTTCCTTCTTGCCGATCTCACCGTAGGCTTCCACCTTGGCGAGGTGTTCGGCAGAGGTCAGGGGGCCCATCTGCGTATCGTCGTCAAAGCCGTTGCCCAGCTTGATGCGCTCCATGCGCTTGCGGAGTTCCTCCACGAAGCGATCGTGGATACCTTCCTGCACGAGTATGCGTGCACCGGCTGAGCAGATCTGTCCGGCGTGGAAGAAGACGCCATTGAGGGCATAGTCCACGGCCAGATCGAAATCGGCGTCATCGAAGATGATGTTCGGGTTCTTGCCGCCGAGTTCCAGCGCGACCTTCTTCACGTTGCCGGTGGCGGCGCGCATGATGGTCTTGCCCGTCTCGATGCCACCGGTGAAGGAGATGAGGTCCACGTCGTGACTCTCGGACAGTTCGGCGCCCACTTCGGCGCCGGGGCCGAGCACGGTGTTGACCACACCTTTGGGGAATCCGGCCTCTTCGGCCAGTTCGGTGACCTTGATGGTGGTCAGCGGCGTGATCTCGCTGGGCTTCATGACCACGGTGCAGCCCGCCGCCAGTGCGGGTGCCATCTTCCACGAGGCCTGAAGCAGCGGATAGTTCCATGGGGAGATCTGACCGCACACGCCCACCGGCTCGCGCATCACGTAGCTGGTGGTGTCGGGAACCGGAGACTCGATGACTTCGCCGCCGTCCTTGTCGGCCAGTCCGGCGAAGTAGCGGAAGATGCCCGCGATGTCGTCCATGTCCCAGCGGCTCTCTTCCACCGTCTTGCCGGTGTCGAGGCTTTCCAGCCGGGCCAGTTCCTCGTGGTCACGCTCAATCAGTTCCGCCAGCTTGAAGACCAGCCGGGCACGCTCTGCGGCCGGGGTCTGGGGCCAGCCGCCCTCGTCGAACGCGCGACGAGCGGCGGCAATTGCCCGGCGGGTCTCGCCGCGTCCCGCTTCGGGGACGCTGGCGATGACCGAGGAGTCGAACGGGTTCAGGATTTCGCGCTCCTTGCCGGAGTCCGCGGCCACCCATTCACCGTCTATGTACATTTTCTTGCGAATCATGGGATGCTCCCGTGAGTCTTAGGCTTCGTCGTGCTTGTAGTAAGGCACGTTTTCCGGAGCCAGCGGGGTGTTGCCCAGAATCATGTCGGCGGCCTTTTCCGCGATCATCATGACCGGGGCGTAGATATTGCCGTTGGTGATGTAAGGCATGACCGAGGCATCCACCACGCGCAGTCCGTCCACGCCGTGCACGCGCATTTCGGGGTCGGTGACGGCCATGTCATGCGTACCCATAGCACAGGTGCAGCTCGGATGATATGCGGACTCGCCTTCACGGGCGACGAAGTCGAGGATCTCCTCGTCGGTCTGGGCCTGGTCGCCCGGGGCCAGTTCGCGACCGCGCAGTTCGTCGAATGCGGGCTGGGTCATGATCTCGCGGGTCTTGCGGATCGCTTCCACCCACTCGCGACGCTCCTGCTCGGTGGAGAGGTAGTTGAACAGGATGCTCGGGTAGTCGGCCGGGTTGTCGGACTTGATCTTCACATGTCCGCGAACGTCGGTATTCATGGGGCCGACGTGGACCTGATAACCGTGCCCTTCGTTCGGAGCCGAACCGTCGTAGCGGATGGCGATAGGCAGGAAGTGGTACTGCAGGTTCGGGTATTCCACCTGATCGTTGCTGCGGATGAATCCGCCAGCCTCGAAGTGGTTGGTCGCGGCTTCGCCGGTGTGTCCGAAGAGCCACTTCAGGCCGATCCACGGCTGGTTGTACCACTGCAGCGCCGGGAACATGGAGACCGGCTTCTTGCAGGCGTACTGCACATAGAGTTCGAGGTGGTCCTGCAGGTTCTCACCCACGCCGGGGAGGTTCTGCACCACGTCGATACCGAGCGAGGACAGTTCCGCGCCGTTACCGATGCCGGAGAGCTGGAGCAGTTGCGGGGAGTTGATGGCGCCGCCGCAGGAAATGATCTCGCCGCCGTAGGCCTGCATGGTGCGGCGACCCTTGGTGTACTCGACACCCACGGCGCGCTTGCCCTGGAACAGAATGCGGTTAGTGTGGGCCTTGCACTTGATGGTCAGGTTGCGGCGGTTTTTCACCGTATGGACATAGGCGCGAGCGGCGTTATGGCGACGGCCCTGATAGGTATTGCGGTCGAACTTGCCGAAGCCTTCCTGCTGGTAGCCGTTTACGTCCTTGGTGAGCGGGTATCCGGCCTGTTGCACGGCGTTGAAGAACGCATTGAACAGCGGATTGTCGCACTCGGGAGTGGTCAGGTACAGCGGACCCACGGCGCCCTGATATTCGTCGGCGCCGGCGGTGCGGCATTCGAAGCGGCGGAAGTACGGCAGGCAGTGCGCGTAGGACCAGTTCTCCATGCCGTCATCCTTGGACCACTTCTCGTAATCCATGGCGTTACCGCGAATGTAGATCATGCCGTTGATGCAGCTGGATCCGCCGAGAACCTTGCCGCGCGGCTGGTAGATGCGGCGATTGTTCATCCACGGTTCCGGCTCGGACTCATACCACCAGTTGTAGGTCTTGCCTGCCAGCGGATAGGTCAGCGCGGCGGGCATGTGGATGCGGAAGTCCAGACGATGGTCGGGCCGACCGGCCTCCAGCACCAGAACCTTGGTCTTGGGGTCCGCGCTGAGGCGGTTGGCGAGCACCGAGCCCGCGGAACCGCCGCCGATGATTATGTAATCGTAATGTTTCATGATCGCACTCCGTTTGTGGCTATTCACTGATTTCGTTGAGGAAGGGCATCTCGTTTTCCTGCCGTGTCCCGTTCCTCTCCTCGACGCATTGGCGCAGCAGGACATAATGATGTCCAATGAACGAGAGGGCGCGCATCGGTTCACCCGCTGCAATGGCCCGTGCCGTATCGCTCCAGTTGGCGGCCGCCTTTTCACGATACACCGGATCTTCATACAGCGCGTAATCGTGGGAACTGAATCCCATCTGCAGGGCATGCATCACCCACTCGAAGAGCGGATTCCTCGCCATGCGCGCCAGCATTATGTTCAGCTTGCGGTCCAGCTCCCCCGCCTCGTTGAGATCGGGAGCGGACTCGCGAAGCATTGCCTCCAGTTTCTTGGCACCCTGGTAAAGCTCCTTCTTTTCGGAGTCCTCCGCGCGGGCGATGGCCAGCTCGGTGATGGAGCGGTCCATGCTCTCGCGAAACTCGATGAGCTTTTCGGGGTCGAAGGGATGTTGTTTCAGGAAGAGCGTCAGCGACTCGGAGACGTTGTCCACGCCGATTTCACGCACGTAGGCTCCGCCCTTGGCGCCTTTCTTCACTTCCAGCAGCCCTTTCTGCTTGAGTATCTTGATCGCCTCGCGAACAACGCCCCTGCCAGTCCCGAATTGGGCCTGCATGTCACGCTCGCTCGGCAGCCGCTCGCCCGGGGCCAGCCTGCCGTCCATGATGGCCGCCTCCACCTGAAGGGCGATCTCCTCGGTGGCGCGACCCATCCTCACGGGCATGAACAAAGTCTGGGCATCAATCGCTGCACTCATTGGTATTACCTTAAATTGGATTTTTCGACAAAAAGAACCATTTTGTGGGGAAAAACCACTTCGCTCCGCTCAAATGGTACGACCATTAACTGCCACCCTCCTGCCGGGTTGTCAAGCCCGCCCTGTCAGGAAGGTAACGAAAACACATACTACCGATAGACAAGACTCTAATCTCGTTACATTTTTCTGTTTTTCCCATTTCAAGGCGTTATAATCGTTATAACCCCTTCACAGTCGTGAGCGCATGGTTTACTCCACTTTTTTGAGACGGAGCTGGAAGCCTTCCGGATCGGGCGGGCCTGCATGTCAACCAACCAATGATTTCAGGCTGTTTCCGGTGCTTCAAAAACAAATGGGGAAAACAATGTTCACTTGGCTTAATGGAAGTTTGGCTCGCGCCATCCTCTTCCCGCTGATTACGATTGTCGTTATCAGCGTATCGGCGTTGGTATACTACGTAAACAAATCATCCTACGAGCTGGTGCTCGAAAGCGAAACGCGAGCGGCCGGAAGTCAGGCGGATGCCATCCGCTCCGCGCTCGGCCTGTTCATTGCTGACAGCACGGCCACGGCCAAATCACTTGCCTCCCGCGATGATGTCATAGCTTCTTTCAAAGACAAGACCGACGGCAACACCAGAATCCTCGCAAAACTTGCCAAGAGCAATCCCAACCTCTGGGGGGGCATAGCGTTTGACACATCCGGCATGGCGATTGCCGGCTCGACCAGGGACGGCGCAACCCTGACAGGGCTCGACATCAGCGGAAGGGAGTATGTGCGCGCCGTGCTCGAAGGGAAAAGCGAATTCGTTTCCGAGGTGTTCCGGGCAAAATCCGGACAGGACCTCATCTTCGCCATAAGCGTTCCCGTCTATGACGAACAGCGCAACCTGCTTGGTGGCGTCGCCCTGCTCGGCGGCTGGGAAGGCTTTACCAAAGAGTTCATCGATCCCGTGGTCATCGGCCATGAAGGCTACGCGTTCATTCTGGACTCGGATGGCCGACTCATCCATCACCCAAAGGATGAATCGCTCATCCTGAAAAACCAGCGCAATACGGTTTTCGCTCAGGAAGCTCTCCGTCGGCAGAACGGTGTCGTCTTCTACGACTGGCAGGGCGACAGCAAGGTCATGGTATTCCNCACCGACCCGCACACCGGATGGGTCATCTGCATGAGCGCCTACGAGGAAGACCTCGCAGCCGGTGCCGTGCGTCAAGGCTACACGCTGGCCGGTGTGGGCGCGGTCAGCGTGCTTATCATCATCGCGCTTATCGTGATGCTCCTGCGCAGGCTCGTGGTCGCTCCCGTGACGATGGGAATGGACGTATCCGCCAAGATGGCCGAAGGCGACCTGCGCAGCCGGACGGAATCCGACTCCGCCAACGAACTGGGCCGCCTGATGCGCTCCCTTGGTCGTATGACCCGCTCGCTCAAGGACATCGTCGCCCGCGTCAAGGGCGCGGCCGAGCTGGTGGCGGCCGGAAGCGAGGAACTCGCCGCAGCCGCGGAGCAGATGTCCGAGGGCAGCACCGAGCAGGCAGCGTCCGTGGAGCAGATCGCCGCTTCCATGGAAGAGATGACCGCCAATATCACCCAGAACACGCACCGCGTGAAGCAGACTGAGGACCTTGCCGTCCAGACCGCGCAGAACGCCACGGAAGGCGGCGAAGCCGTCCGGCAAACCGTGGAGGCCATGCGCAACATTGCGGATCGGACTTCCATTATCGAGGAAATCGCAAGGCAGACCAACCTGCTGGCGCTGAACGCAGCCATCGAAGCGGCCCGCGCGGGTGAACACGGCAAGGGATTCGCCGTGGTCGCGGCAGAGGTACGAAAACTGGCCGAACGCAGCGGCGTTGCCGCCAGCGAGATCAGCGAACTCACCGGCAACAGCCTGCACATCGCGGAAAAGGCCGGTCAGATGCTGGAGACCATGGTCACCGACATCGACCGCAACAAGGAGTTGGTGCAGGAAGTGAACGTGGCCAGCCAACAGCAGAATGACGCCGCACAGCAGATATCCGAATCCATCCAGCATCTGGATACGGTGGTGCAGAAGAACGCATCCCTCTCCGAAGAAGTCTCTGCCACGTCACAGGAGCTCTCCGGGCAGGCCGTGCAATTGCAGGAGACCATGGAGTTCTTCAAGCTGGACGTTGACCACTCCCCCGGAAGCAACGGCAGAAAACAGATTAAGGCGGAAACGAAAAAGTCTCCGAAGGCCGAACCCAAGGCTCTGCCCTACCGCGAAGTGAACGAAGAGGAATTCGAACGCTTCTAGGCCTCGGCACCGACAATGAAAAGGCGGCATCTCCGGGGAGATGCCGCCTTATTTCTTCCATTCTTCACACATGAATCACCTGCGAAGGTAGCGGCGCCCAAAGAGCATGACGCCCAGCAGGCCTGCGGCGAAAAGACCGATCGTTGCCGGTTCGGGAACCGGATCGGGCGTGACGACCTGACCGTTGCGAATCTCGAACAGATAGCGTCCCGCGACATTGACGTTGGTCCCCGCAACAAGCGAGTTGGGGCCGCCGTCGAGGAATGCTCCGTTGACCCGCGAACCGGGGAACTCGTAGTAGGTGCCCGCACCATTGGAGTATCCCACCGCCGCGGAAGTCCCACCGAGGCCGCCGCTGCCGCCGGAGGCATCGCCGGTTTCCCACTGGATCTGACCATAGTTGAATTCCATGTCGAAGTCGCCCGGCGCTATGTCTCCGCGCTCACGCAATACCAGTTGGAACGTATTCAACAGGTCCGTATGCTGTGAGTAGTACCCCACCTCGAACCAGTTCACACCGAACGCGCTTCGTCCGTTCAGAGAATCCTGTCCATAGGTAAGGACATTGCCCGAGCGGGTATCCACGTCCGCAAAGAACGGGGCTATGAGCGGTGTTGTCGTGGTCTGGATGCCAAACGGCGTATAGGTGCTCATGGCCGAATTAAAGGTGATGTTGCCGTTGTTGTTCACGTACGTCTGGCTATAGTTGATTCCCGAAAAGTTGATGGTGAAACCGAGGTTCACGGCCCCGGTCGAACCGTCGTCATTGCCGGCAAGCGAGGAACCGTCGAACAATCCGGTCCGGATGGCCGAAGCCTCGGACACGTTCGCACTTCCCGCCACTGCCAGAAATGACAACAGCAACACTGTGGAAACGAAGCAAAGCAACCGCGTACTCACTGGGCACCTCCTTTAGTCGATCGGTGCTTTCAGGGCCGCCCCTTCCTTCAGGGACTTTTCTTGATTCGAAGCAAGAAACATTCCCCGAGAAGAGGTACGCAATTCCGGGATATTACCCCAGAGCGCTACCGAAAAGCAGTAAATTTTCCCGACAGCACCGTAAACGAAGCCGACGCGGCCTCCTTGCAGGAGCGCTGTTTCAAGCGCGTCAAGCAGGAGTGAGAGCAGGAAGGCGGAGGGGGACAATTGCTTCAAAAAGAAATGGCATGGGCGGTAACGCTCTTGCAAACGGACAAAGACAAACAAGTCGAGCGCATGGACTGGAGGAGCGGAGAGCACAAAAAAGCTCCGATCATTTGATCGGAGCTTTTTGCTAGCTGCATTGTGCCGAAGACAAAGACTCGGACCTTCTCAGATTTCGTCACAGTACGTTTATTGGGCTAAGCTTTTTGCGACTTTGCTTTGCCAGAAGAATCAGCGATCACTTTGACTCATCTGGAGCAAGCTGGAGATCCTTGCCCGAAGATACTCCTAAAGCATCTGCAATTAGGGGACTAATCATTTGTAATGACTTTATACCTTACCCCGAGGTCGTCGCACAAATTTTTCACGCCCTGAAGAACAAGTTGTTCGGATTCTTCATGTGACCGGTCATCATCTGTCCCAGTTGCTATAATCTGGCTGACATCTTTGCTGACTGGAATGACGACGAATTTTGCTTCCCATTCAGTTTCAGTCCCTTCTACTTCAATCAAATAATTATCTTCATCAATATCGACAACAGTGAAGGCGATTCCAGATTCTGACATCCCGCTGTCTACTCGTTTTTTGGC
Organism: Desulfovibrio oxyclinae DSM 11498; assembly: GCF_000375485.1. NCBI lineage: Bacteria > Pseudomonadati > Thermodesulfobacteriota > Desulfovibrionia > Desulfovibrionales > Desulfovibrionaceae > Desulfovibrio > Desulfovibrio oxyclinae. The sequence goes on from NZ_AQXE01000012.1 coordinate 103,793, forward strand.
TGCGGCAAAAACTTCAGGAGCGCTTTTGGGAATTTCAACTGTGTGGATTGCCCTAGGGTTTTCTTGGACACCGAATTGGGCGTAACAAACGTCCAGGAGGTGACCGACAATGGGAAAGAATTCGAAGGCCGGTTCCGGCTCTCCGGCGGAGGGAGGCCGTAGGCCGAACGGAGCCGGAGAGCCGGAACCGGCGCGCAAGAAGAAACGTTTCTGGGCCCAGCACAAGGTCGAAGCCGTGCTTCGCCTGCTTCGGGGAGAAGACCTTGAGCTTCTCAGCCGAGAGTTGGGAGTGCCTGCTTCCGACCTGTCTGAATGGC
>NZ_AQXE01000013.1:0-3899 GCF_000375485.1 Desulfovibrio oxyclinae DSM 11498
AGTTCCGAAGCAACATCGTCGTCGAGATCGAAAACGCTTTCATCTTCTGCGACGAGTTCCAGCATCAAGTCGGCATCGATGTCGGAAACACACCTTTCGTCGTCGATCACTGCCAGCACCAGGGCTTCAACGTCTTCGGCGTGATCGGAATAAAAAGCCAGGTGACGGAAGTCGTCGGCGCTGAGGTGGCGCCCGAGGCTCATTTCAAAAACCGTTTCGCCGTGCGATTCTGCAACTTCCCGTTCCGGGCTTGCGAAGATGCCGCCGAAGCGGTTGTCAAATTCGGAGGAAAATCGACCGTAGCCGAGGATGCTCTCGGGAACGCTGCCGTTGGTTCCGGAAAAGACGGTCTCGGTGCTGATTTCGTATTCGTTGGCGATGGTGGTCATTTTGTTTCCCCCTTTGTTGACAGGTAATAGCACTAGTGCTATTACCTGTCAACCTATTTCTGCAAAAACCTGAAAAGAACAGACAAAAAAAGCCCCCGACCGCAACAGCGCGGCCGGGGGCTTTTGCTTTTATCTGACTCCGACATCAGGGTTCGGGATATTCAACCACCAGCGCCTCAATCGCGTTGTAGTCTCCGGCGGCCATGGCCGCCTTGAGCTGCTCCTCGGCGGCCTGCTGAGTGCCGAGGATCTCGGCGCACACCAGCTCGAAGGCCTCAACGTTGGCCAGCACCTTGTCGCGCATCTGTGCGAGCGTGATGCCGCGNTTGGCGGCAATGCCGGACAGGACCGGCGCCGGGGCGGTCGAGTCGGCCAGCAGGGCCTGCGCTTCGGCCTCCTGCTTGGGCCAGCTGTCAATCTCCGCGCGGCTGTACTCCACGGTAGCCGCATCCATGGCCGCGTCTGCCCCGGCCAGAATTTCGCGGCGCTTGCGCTCGGCGGCGTCATCCAGCCGCGCCGCCTCGTCCACCACGGCCTCCACGATCTGCTCGCGCAGGATCAGGTCATCGCCTAGACGCCACTCGGTGACGTAGCTGGTGAACGGTTCGCGCCGCAGCGGCCGCGCCTCGTTGTAGCCGAGCGCCGCGCGCTCCTCGCGGGTCAGTTCCGCGAAACGGCGGACGCTGTCGCCCTGCACCACCTGCGCGGGAGCGGCCTGCCGAAAGGTGTTGTCCGGGTATCTCCACATGATGAAACCTCCTAGAATGCGTTGGAATATTTGAAGGGCTGCGCCGCCCAGGCGATGCCGAGGATGGTGTCGCCATTGCCGTTGATCAGCGACGAGGAATTTATGACGTCGAAGCCACCGGAGAAAAACGAAAACAGCCCGGGCGAGCCGAACGCCTGCTCAACCGTGTTGCCCTCAACCCATCGCTCAATATTGTTCCGGCCTCCGTCCATGTCAGAGGAAACGAAAAACCAGTCCTGCGTGGCAGTTGCATTTTTCCCCAGCATGGCCAGGGGCAGAAAACCCAGATTTGCTCTCGGCCCTGCGTTGGAGCCGTTGCCCTCAAAGCTGAACACCTCCGAAAAACCGGGGACGGANCGGAAAACGTAGGCGATATAGGTTTCGGCGGGGGCGTTCACGGTGCTGTTGTTCCCAACGGTGAAGGCNAGGGAATTCGGCTNGACGTCCCCCCATATTTCCGAGTTGGCCACCGCAGCACTCACCTGATGCGGCTGGATGAAGTGCGTTGCCCCGAGGGCTTTGTGATAGGCAACCCAGCCATTCGTCGAAGTGAGCGCCTTGACCATGATGAACTCGGGCGTGCCGCCGCAGTCGTGAGCGATCTGTCTGCCGGACACGCCGTCCCCGACCCAGGTCACGATGTCGAATCCAAACTCCGGCCCGCGCTGCAGGAAGAAGTCGAGATACTGTCCGCCAAGGGCGTTGTCGTTGCTGCCATCCCCCACGGTGTAGCCGTCTTCGAAGAATTCGCGGATCCCGTTTGTAGGATTGGCTTCGGCCCCGTTGCTGTTTGTCGCAATGGACCGCCCGGCACCGCGCACCGTGTCGAACAGCATCCAGGTTCCATCAGCGTCCAGCCGCTTCATGAAAACCAGATCGGGCCGCGCCGCAAGTCCGGATACGGTGGCCTGCACTCCGGTCCCCTCGCGTGCGAGGATGCCGACACCGTCGCCCGGAGCACGATGCGCCGGCTCTTCGAGGTTGGCCGCGCAAAGCGGTTTGAAGCCCACCGGGGGAGCGTAGGCGAACGGCTTCGCCCCGAAGTTCGCGGTCAGGGTGTGGGGCTGATTGCCCTGAATCGGGCGGCTCGGATCTTCAAGCGGGGTGAACGGGAAGACTCCCTGCGACACGCCGTTCTTGAAAAGCTCGACCTCGCAGATATCCCTGTCTACAGCCAGCCCCAGCAGGTCGCCGGAAGCGAAACCGGCGATCGGCCCGCCGTTGGTGAGCGTGCCGTCGCTGTTCCAGGCAAAGCCATACACCCCGACAAAGTTCTGCACATCCGTGACGGTGGTGTACTCAATCTCCCAGTAGTACCTTCCCTCGCTGAATCCGATGGTGCCTGTCGTGCGGTCATCGCTGGTAGCGCTGCATGTCTGCGTGAGGTTGCCGTTGCTGAGGGTGACGTTTCCCTGCGGGCCACCAAGCACGTACCGCTGGAGAACACAGCAGTTGTTCGTCGGCGTGTCCGCAGTCTGCTGCGGAGATCCGACCGGAGAAAACGGGTTGCCGTTGCCCGAGACGTCCGCGCCCAGATCAGCGCCGTCCGCGAAGTCCAGGGCAAACGCATTGTTGACCGGGGTAGCCGGGGCAGCATCGGCCGTGGGGGCTGCGTCCCCGGCAGTGCCTACGCCGAAGGTGTCCACGCGCTGGGTGCCGTTGTAGTAGTAGAGTCCCACGCGCCCGGCTGGCAGCACGTTGAGCGGCGTCGCGTCCAGTATGTCCCAGCCTGCGGGCTCGGATTCGCCGGCCCCCCACGCCTTGACGCTGACCTTGCCGCCGCTGTAGCGGGCGCGAATCCAGTTCCAGCCGCCGTCCACAAGTGCACCAGCTGACACAACGCCCGCGTTGATGGTCCCGGAGCCGTTGGATACGTACTGACCGATCCCCACCTCGCCGCTGGCGGGCGTCACGTCGAAGCGGTAGCCCGTGACGTCGGACACCGCCGCGAGAATCACTGACTGCGTCTCGCCGGCAGCGCCCTTGACGCGCGCCACGACCTCGACGTCGTCCGTGCTGGAGACCGTGTTGAGATACCACGCGGATCGGTCGTAACTCACCGAGCTCTCGACCGCGCTGCCGTCCTCGCCGTCGCTCACGAGGGAAAGGCTCATGGTGCCGAAGAGATCGGTCCAGTCGGCAAGAGTGTCGCAATGATTGAGTTGAGTGCCCACGCTACCTCCTCGGGACCCAAAGCCCGGAAACTTGAGTGGAAAATTCGCCGAACGCCGTCGGCGCAAGGACCTCCTGCGCGAAATGCACGNTCGCCACGTAGCAGTCGCCGCCGGAGCCGATCCGGTGTTCCACGGCCTTGCCCACGTAGCTGACGTGCGCGGACGTATCCAGCTCGCCGACCAGCGCGCCGTTGACGTGCATCCGCATTTATCTCTCTTCGCCACGTAGCAGTCGCCGCCGGAGCCGATCCGGTGNTCCACGGCNTTGCCCACGTAGCTGACGTGCGCGGACGTATCCAGCTCGCCGACCAGCGCGCCGTTGACGTGCATCCGCATGTATCCCGCGTCGCTGCACGACAGGCAGACGTCGTACCAGCCGGTCTGATCGACGAACAATCCNGCGGAGGCGAGCTGGTAGCTGANGGCGCCGCCGGTCTCGCTNTNGATGANCAGNTNGCCGCCGCTGTCGCGATACAGCCGGGTGCGGTTGCTGGCATCCTGAGCCGCCTCNANGATGGTCACCGCCCCGGATGCGGCAAACTTGAGCAGCGCGCGAAAGGTCCACGGCCCGCTCCAGTCCTCGNNNCC
>NZ_AQXE01000013.1:3904-102904 GCF_000375485.1 Desulfovibrio oxyclinae DSM 11498
CGNTNATCAAGCTGCCGCCGCTGCTGCGATACAGCCGGGTGCGGTTGCTGGCATCCTGAGCCGCCTCAAGGATGGTCACCGCCCCGGATGCGGCAAACTTGAGCAGCGCGCGAAACGTCCACGGCCCGCTCCAGTCCTTGGCAAAGGTCCGGCTCAGATAGTCGTTGGTGCCGACGAGGATGCTCGCGGAGATCTCGCGCGGAAAAACGGGCCGCACGCCGCCCAGACCGGTCAGAGGATGGATGATCGGATCAAACATCAGGCCACCGCCTTGAAATTCTGCAGGGCCGTGCCGCGCAGCACGCCGTCGCGCTCGACGAAGGTGACCACGTCCTCGGCGCCGGGCTCGGGCGTCACCTCAGGGGCCCTGCCGCCGGGCCAGCGGATGGACGCGGGCCACGCAACGGACCGCCAGCCGGTGGCGTCCTGCACCAGCGTCAGTTCGCCCGGTCCGGGGTTGGTGATGATCATGGCCGTCACGTCCTCGGTGAGCGTCAGCAGCGCCCGGGGCGCGGCGGCCATGTCCCACGTCACCGTCCCGGCGTCGATGACCAGTGCGGTCTGCTCGTATTCCTGCGGCGCGGTCCAGAGGTTGGGTGATGCCATGCGGGCCCGTGCATCAAGCGCCGATTGCAGCCCCTGCACGTCCATTATCTGCAACCCCGCACCGGCCTCGGCCAGAGAGTGGGCAATCTGGACGGACTGCTCCGCGGGCGAGAGCACCGTACCGAGCAGACGGGCGAACTCGCGCCAGACCCCGGCAGACTCGTCCCAGCGCAGCACGAGCTTGTCGCCGGGACCCTGCAGAACAAGGTCGGCAGCATCGCGCAGGCTGATGTTCCCCGCCGCGTGCCGGACCGTGATCGCATCCCCGTCGCGGATCGGGGAGAGCAGGACGCGACGGTCGTCCGTCGGCGCGGCGGCGATGTCCGTCAGGGCATCTGTAGTCCGGGACTCGGATGACTCGGGCAACAGGTAGCCCTGCCCGGAGGTCACGGTGATTGCTCCGGCGGCAATGTCCTCGAACGACGCTCCGGCATCGACGAACCAGCCCGGCAGCCAGACGCCCCCAGCGGCCTGCACGGTGCCGGAACCGGAAAAGACCCGCGACTCGGTCCACGCCCCGAACTGTCCCGACACGTGGAGATGCGCGCCGGGACCGATGAACAGGCTCGCGCCGGGCGTGGCCAGCACTGCGCTGGCTGCCGGAATGGTCAGGTCCCCGTTCAGGGCGTAATCGCCTTCTGGCAGGCTGAAGCGCCCGGCTTCGCCCAGCTCGGCAACGGCCGCGAGAAACATGGCTGAAAAGTCCATGGCTGCCAGCTCGTCCCATCCTTGCAGGTTGACCAGATTGAGCAGTCCCTTGCGCAGGGTGTCCTTGTCCGGGCGCTGCCCCACGGTCAGAATGTCCATGACGTGTTTCACGGTATCCTCCTAAGTGACCACGGCGCTGACGGCCACGCCGTACTCGCTGCGGTTTTCGGTTTCGTCCTCGGTGCGGACCCAATAGTAATAGGTTCCGGCGGCCAGCCCGGTGTCGGTCCAGCCGGCGTTTTCGCCGGGCAGGGAGTAGACGAGCCCCGCCAGCTCGGCCGCGGCATAGTCGTCGGCGGTGTGCCGGTAGACGCGGCTGCGCTCGAAGTCCTCGTCCATGGGGCATATCCACGTGATGGTTGCCTGACCGCTGCCGCCGGACACAGCCAGTTCCTCCACCGGCGACGGCGGCGTGGTGTCCGCTCCGTTGGGGGCCTCCACCTCCGGAGCCTCGGGCATGTCCTGTTCATCCACTTCGGGGTCCCACTGGTAGGCGCGGTCGTCATCCTGCTGGAGCGTGAGGTCCACGCCGAGGCCGTCGTCCGCCAGACGCCATTCGGCAATGCGGTACTTGGCGCCCCCTTCCCAGCACTCGGGCAAGTGTAGGTTGACCGGCTCCCCCGGCACCAGCGGCAACAGGGACAGGTTTCCCGGAAAATCGACGGTGGACTGGAGGCGGTGCCGCTCCAGATACATCTTGGCCAGCCGCTGCGCCGTGGCGGGGTAGCGGGTAAACGGCAGGTCGAGCTCGGTGTAGATCACGTGCCCGCCGTCCTGCTGCACGTACTCGTCGTTGGTCACGAACGGGTAGTCCGTGGGCTGCCACTTCTGTTCGACGCAGATGAACGTTCCGCGCACCGCATTGAACAGGTCCGTCCTGTTGCGGCGCGGCTGTACGCTCACGCTGGCGCGCGCCATGCTCTGGCGCACATCGGCCACCACGGGGCTTGCCGAGGCAACGCGCAGATTCCATCTGCCGCCGGCCACGTCGAGTGATCCCCCGCAGGAACTGAGCATGTCGCTCAGAATCTGGAAGGGTTCGCCTTCGGTGTCCACCACGCCGTTGCAGGTGTACCGGGGCTCCGTGCCGCCGTTCTTGAGAGGCACTTCCTCGTCGCAGATGTTGGCGGCCGCGCGGAAGGAATCTTCGTTGATCCGATCCGGAGGTACGCCGTAGCCGCCCAGCTCTTCGGGCGTGAGCAGGTAGTCGCGGATGCACAGGGCCGCGTTCTCGGTCCACAGGGTGGTTCCGCTGCGGGGGTCCAGTACCTTGCGGCCGCGATAGACCACGGTGGGGTTCGGGATGCCGCCGGGAAACATCTTCTGGTCGTAGACCAGCTTCAGCGCCGCGTAGGCAATGCCGCGCATCCGGTGGTCCACGGTCCACTTGCCGTCGCATTCGTCCATGAACCGCTGGTTCGCGGTCTGGTCCGGGGCGCCGAGGTGGAAGTCGCAGAAGACGTGGGCGCTGCCGTCCTTGAGCCACCGGCTGTTGGTAGCGGCGCCGTCCTCGCTGAGTTCCACGAGCTCGTCGTCGAGGTACAGCTCCTCGACCGCGTCGATTTCCCCGGCGGCAAGGGGAAAGATGATGTAGAGGTTCTTGTTCTTGTCGCCGTTGGAGTGGATGAAGGTCATGGGGCCGGACGTCCGCACGCGTCCGTAGGCGTATTTCCAGCTCGTGACGGGCTGGCGCACCATCTGCGACATGCCGCCGCCCCGTTCGTTGAAGCTCGGCATGTCCATGTTCGGCTTCTTGCCGGAGCCGAGCAGGGCGGAACCGGCAAACGTGACCGCCGCCGTGACCACCCCGCCCACAACGGCGGAAAGGACCGCGCCCGAAACCGCGGACGCCGCAGCGGTCCCGGCCACGGACGCGGCCACCGCAATGACTGCACCGCCCATCAGCCGACCCTCCATGCGCGAAGCGTCAGCGCGCCGGGCAGCATGGCCACTCCGGCGGGCAGGGCGGCCACGGCCACCTCAGCCCCCATGCAGATGCCGAAGCTGGGGATGCCGTTTGTCTGCCGCAGAAACACCGCGTCGCCGCGCCGGGCATACGCGGGCGCAACCTCCGGCGCGTTCAGATCATGGGCGATCCGGACCATGGCTTCTTCAAGCCCCCCGTCGCAGAACCGGCGAAGCGACACGACCGCCCCGTGCCTGTCGGAATATCGGCCCCGGAACCACTCGCCCGGGTCCACGCCCGTGATGGCCTCGATGGCGTCGCACGCGAACAGGCAGCAGTCGTGTTCGCCCCATCGGAACTGCGCCGTGCTGCGGGACTCCACGAACGAAACGAGGCGGGCCTCCCAGTCCGGACGGCGAATCAGTCGTACTTCTGTTTTCCCCATAGCACCAATATCTCCTGTAGCGATGAAACAAACTCCAGTCCCTTGTCCCCGGGCGCGCGTTCGCGCAGATCCACGTCGGAGTAGTGGCGCACGCGCGGGCGTGTGAGCGAGGCAAACTCGTGCTCGGCAGACAGGCTCACGGTTATCCCGCTGCCGTCCAACGTGATCGTCGGGGCGTCCATACGTCCGAGCCACAGGCTCACGGGATCCGGCACCAGCGCCCAGTCCTCGGTGAAGACCGCGTAGAAGAACTCCACGGCCCGCCCCTGATAGTGCTGCGTGAAGGTGGTCGAGATCGTGTCGAAGAGCGGAGCGCCCGTTTCGTCCTTGAGCGGGATGCCGCTGAGGCTGATGTCCACGGTCTGGCTCTTGAGGTCCAGTGTGTCGGTGATGCCCGAGACCCCACCGAACTGGCCCACGCCGTGCCAGACGTGTCCGCCCCAGTGCAGGGAGCCGACGCCGGACCATGCGCGGACGGGATCGTCGGGAAAGTCAAGGTACACGAGCAGCGCGGGATACACGGTGCCGCCGGCGAGATGCGCTTCGACCTCGGGACTCATCAGGCGGGGCATGGGACCTCCTGGCGGAATTCGAGTTGGAACGAACTGAACAGGCCGGGCTCGGTGGGGTTGCGCGCCAGCTGGTCGTCCTTGGCGCGGAACACACCCGTGCAGCCGGTCCAGCCGACGACCTGACCGGAGGCCAGCGGGTACGTGGCCGGGATCCTGGGGCGCACATGCAGCAACCCTGCGCCCCATTGGTCGGTATTCAGATCGTGGGTGAGGATGTGCAGTCGGTTCTCCCCGAACTGCACGTAGTCCCCGGCCAGCAGCAGACCGGGAACCGAAGGCATCCAGCCCGCCGTCGGAATCACGCTGCCGTACACGTTTTCGGTGACGCGCGGCGGCCGGGGAGGCGTGTCCAGAAAGTCGGTGTCATCCGCGAACAGCGTGCCGTCCGCAAACGGGAACAGGAACGGGTCACGGATGCGTCCGGCAGGGGTGAAGCGTCGGAAGTCCGGAATCCGGATGCGTCCTGCACGGCCCCCGAGTTCCGCCAGCAACGCGTCGAGCCGGGCGCTTGTCCGCCGATTCTTGCGGGAAAAGCGCATGACGCAGACCCAGCGGTCGCCGGGCAGAACGTACACCTGTTGCTGCCGCGTGAACGGGCTGGTGTTTTCGGCGGTGTGCGGCTCCAGCCAGAACTCGGAGCGGGAGGGGCGCAGGTCTGCGGGCCAGTCTATGATCATCCTATCCTCCCATTGCCCAGCGGCGTTTGCCGGGGTCGGTGCGCAGACGCTTGAGCGCCAGCTCCGCACCGTCCCGGGCGGCCCGATTGCTGGCCGCCTGAATCAGCGCCATGTTTTTTTCGGACACGTCGCCCGCGACATGCACGCTGGAGTCGATGTTGAAGACCACGCCGCCACCGCCGCCCGAGCCGCGAATGGTGACAGGGATGGTGCGACCGTCCGGAAGCGGCACATGCGCCTCCTTGCGGTAGCGGCCTTCGGAGACCCATGCCAGCTGCGGGCCGACGGAGACGCCGCCGTTGGCGTAGGCGGCATCCGCGCCGGCGAGTTTGGTGGACTGGTTGCCGCCCCCGGAGGCGTCGCCACCGCTGAACAGGTCTCCGAAAAAGCTGCCTACGCCGGAGGCAAGGCTGCTGGTCAGCGGCTTCATGACGTTGATGCGAAATATTTCCTGCGCCACCTGCTTCACCAAATTGGTCAGGTCGCTCAGGTCTCCTTTCATATTGAAAACCATGTCGGTGCCGAGCTGTTCAACACGGCGAAACGCTCCTTCGTAAACGTCCGCGATGCTTTCCGCGGCGGTCTGTGAATAGCGTTCGTATCGCGACGCCCCGAGGATGAGCCCGTCAATCATGCTGTCCGACTCCGCCAGCTGCATTTCGTGCTGACGCTTTTGCGCTGCGGCCCGTTCGTCCTCGATCTGGAGAATCTGTTCGGAAGCCCAGCGGTTCACCTTCACCTTGTCGGCCCCGGCCTGCTCAAAGCGCTTGGCTTCATCCTCGATGAGCTTCATTTCGTAGTCGTATCTGCCCAGAGACATGCGCTGATACTCGACATTGAACTCGGTCAGCACCTGCTTGCGCTGCTCCAGTGCGGCCTTCTGCGCGGCCAGCGCGCTGGCGCTCGGTCCGGACCGTTCCACGTTGGTGGGAGTCGGCGACGGATGGGGGGGAGGGTCGTTGGTGGGGGCGGGGGTGTCCCTGTCTGCCTGCCCGCTGCGGTTGTCCAGCACCCGGAAATCATGTTCGGCCTGCCGGCGCTCTTCACCGGCCTTGCGGCGCATTTCGGCCAGCCTGTCGGTGAGGCGCTTGATCCGCGCTTCCGACTCGGCAATCTGTTTGCGGATGGCGGGGCCTTGGGTTTCCAGGGACTGGCCGCTCAGCTCGGCCAGCCGCTTGCGGCGGTTGGCCAGAAAGTTCATCTCCTGCCGCATGACGGCATTGATTTTATCCCGGTCCGTGACCTTCTTGCCTTCATCGAAGGTATCCTTGATCTGCCCGATGGCGGCGGAGACAAGCACAATGGCGGCCCGGGCCTTGGCCCCGCCCACGATGGCGCCGATGAGGCCGATCTCCTGCACCACGTCGGGCAGTTGGTTCCACCCCGTAATGGTTTTGTCGAACACCCTGCCCACGATCTCGGCAAAGTCGCCGGCGTGGCGGGCTGCACCGCCGAGCGTGGTCACGAGCTTGTCGCCGTTCTGGTCCAGCCAGTCGGACAGGCCGTTCAGGGTCTGTTTGAGGTCCGGCGCAATGTCCTCGCCCAGATCAAGCATGGTGGCGTCGAGGGTATTCTGAAAACGTTCGCGGCTGGCGCGAAGGGTTTCTTCAAAGTCGTGGAACGCCCGGGCGGCGCGTCCCTGTCGTCGTTCCATCTGGTCAAGAGCCTGCCCGTAGGTTTCGAAGTCATCGGCAAGCATAGGGGCCATGCCGGTCAGGGCCTCGGACGATTCGAACAGACGGCCCATGCTCATGCCGCTGGCGTCGGCGCGCTGCTTGACCTCCCGCAATGCCCCGGCAAGGCCGTATTGTTGGACAAGCGCCTCGCCGCTGGCCACGTTCATGGATTCGAGCAGATCCCGCATGCGCTCCTGCGGCTTGATCAGTCCCATCAAAATGGCGCGGTACTGAGTGGCGGCCTGCGAGGTGGTTCCGGCGGTCTGGGAGATGGCTGCCAGCGCCGCGCCCATCTCTTCCGCCTTGACGCCGAGCAGGCCGGAGATGGCGGCCACGTCGCCGATGACCGGCACGAGCTCCGCAAAACTGGTCTGCCCCTCCTTCTCGATGGAGAACAGCAGATCCGCCGCGTCCGAGGCATCCCGGAATTCACCTTCCAGGCCCTTCATGACCTTGGTGAGCGCCTTGATGGTCTTGGACTGCGAAACGTGCGCTCCCTTGGAAGACTGCGCCGAAGCGGTGAGCATCTCCATGGCGGCGGCCGGCTCCTTCACTCCCGCCGAGATGGTCTGGTAGTATCCCTGCACCAGCTCGGTCATGGTGCCGAGCGAGTGCGGCAGTTCGCCAAGCTGCGAGTCGATCTCCTGCAGCGACTGGTCGGTGACCTTGGACATGTCGCGCAGGCTCACCTCGTACTGCTCGAACCGCTGGGTCACGTCCCGCAGGAACATGGCGCCGCCCGCAGCCACGAACGCGTTCTGCAACGTCATGGCCCGGCGCGTGAGCGCATCAACGGCCAGCCCCGCCTTGCGGAGCTGGCTCGTTGCCATGTCTTTTGCGCTAATAATTATCTGAGTTTCCGGCATCGTTCCTCCGGGCCATCCGGTTCAGTTCGAATTGCTCAAGGTGCTTGAGTCTGCGAAAAACCCCGGCATCCACGTCCAGTGGCGGGTCCTGCCTCTTGGCCACCCATTCCACGGCGGGCCAGTCCAGCCCGACAGGACCCAGCGGCCCGACCCGCCACTGGTTGTTGCAGTCTATCCAGAGGCGCCAGACCGCACGGTTTTCGGGCATGAGCTCCGGGCTGTCCGCGCGGACCTCGCATTCGGCGCACTCTGCGGCGGTGCCGTTACATGTGTCGCAGTAGGCAGCTCGGTCCGGGTCCGCGACCCAACGCCAGACCGCTAGGAGTTTTCCGCCAGCTCGGGCAGGGTGAACGTGTGGCGCTGGGTCTCGGACACCAGCAGCATGACGTCGCGGTTGGACTGGCGGATCTCCTCGAACAGCTCCTCGCCGTACAAATTCTCCACCATGCGCCGCACGTTTTCGCGCGCTTCGAGCACATCGAGTTCGGCCTCGTCCTCGCGGCGGCGCAGGATTTCCGTGGCCTCGTCAAAGCCGAGCCCCTTGAGTTCAACGGTCTTGCCGCAGTCCGGCAGCAGAATGGTCTTGGGCATCTATTCCTCCCAGGTCTTGATTTCGTTGCGCAGCCGCACCACGAGCCCGCTGCCTTCGGAGGCAACGTCGTGGAAGGCGCTGTAACTGAATTCTTCCTTCACGCCCTTGGGACCGGAGATAGCCGGAGTGTTTCGCTGATACAGGCATTCGGGCAGCAACAGGGACAGCTGATAGCCGTTGTTCACCAGCAGGATCTCCAGCCGCTTGCGGTCGCCGGTGTTCGATGCTTCAAGAAACCGCGTATCCTTGAACAGGGCGGTCATCTGTCCGGACAGCGTCATGAGGCCCTCGGAGAGAGAGCCGCGACGGCCGTCGGCGCCGATGGTGTAGCCGTCCTCGGTGTCCAGATCGTTTGATACGTCCAGCGAAAACGTCTTGAGCCGGTCAGCGAGCAGCACGCCGTCTTCAAGAATCCGCGCCTGACGCTGCTGGAACTTGTGCAGCGGCAGGCGGACGGCGGAGGCGTCATAGGGCTGGGTGGAGTCGCTTTCGCCGCGGCCGACGATATCCAGACTGGCCGACATGGCGCCTGATTCGCCCACGCTCAGGCCCAGCGAGTTGAGCTTGAGGCCTTCGCACACGGCGTAGAGCGGCAGGTCCGGAAAAGCCTTCTCGGCGAGGAAGCTGGGCATGTCGTCAACCACCACATAGGTGTGATCGAAGAAGCCGGCGCTGGCGGTCGGGGTGTCGTCGAACGCTTCTTCGACGTAGGCGGCCGTGATCACGATTGCATCCAGACCGGATCCCCGGCGCACGACGTGCGTGCCGTCATAATTGACCGTGCCGGAGATGACGACTTGCGCGCCGACCGGCAGGCCGTGCCCCTTGCTGGGCAGCGCCACCGTGCCGTCGCCGCGATCCGCCGCATCGCCGAGCAGCGTCACGACCCGGGCCAGCTGGACGGTTTCGGTGCCGTCAAACACTTCGGCGGCATACGGGGCGGCAATCACCAGTTCGTTGTCCGTGGTCTCGGTGGCCAGCGAGTACGCGCCGTCGTAGCCGGTGGTGCCGGAGATGAGTACGGGAGCGCCTGCGGCGAGGCCGTGTCCGGTGGCGGGCAGGCCCACCTTGCCGGAGCCTTTGTCCACGGCGTTGCCCGCGTCCAGCGTCAGGGCTGGGACGGGCTCGGTGGCCGGCAGGCCGAACAGGCCGCGCAGCCAGATGCCGAAGGAATGCGCGTCAACGGGGACGTCGGCGCTGCCGCGCTCGTCGGTGAGCCCTTCGTCCGGCGCCACCGGGTTGCGTGAGCCGGTCAGGATTTCGTCCGGCGTCTGGTCGCGCGACTCGGCCACCTCAAATGATCGGATCGGGACCCGAAACGCCCTCTTGACGCCGGGCCGCACGCCGTAGGTGGCTTCGAAGTCCACCGTCACCGCGCTTTTGTATCCTCTTGCCTGTCTACCCATAGTGTCCTCCTAAATGGTGTTGTCCTCGACCACCTCGAAAATCAGGTGGCGTTCAAAGAGATGCTTGCCCGGGCGCGAGGTCTCTCCCTCCCAGGACGATGGTGCGGCTTCGCACCCTTCCAGCGCATCAAGCGCCAGCGATTCGAAGCGGCGGATCAGGCCGTAGCCGCGAACCTCGTATCCGTTCGCCAGTTCGTCGCGTTCACGGCAATTCAGGCCGAGCGCCATCAGCACGGTCCTGCGGGCCGTGCTGCGCTCGAAACCGTCGCGGTCGGCGAACGGGACCACGGCAATGTACGGCGCGTCTGCGCTGCCGTGGGGCGCTCTGGGATCAAAGCCCAGAATCAACACGGGCTCGCCGCCGAGCGTGTCCCGGCAGAAGTCCTGCAGCGCAGGAGAATCCTGCAATGCTGCGACCCATTCTTTGGCGATTTCGTAGCTGTCCATGCGTTACCTCAAAGCGAAAGCCCGGCTGGATTTGCCGAGGTAGTAGGAAATCTTCTGCTCGATCCGTTCGAAAACCTCGTCGCGCGACCCCTCGTAGACCGGGGTGATCAGATCGCGGGGCGGGCTCTCGATGGTGTCCTCCGCCGGAATAGGCAGCCCGGCCGCGCCGAAGAACCGTCGCATCTTGTCCGTGACGCGCGTGCTGAAACCGCGCTGCAATGACCACGCGCGGCGGGCCGCTGCCGGAGAGAGCCAGCCGACGCGCACGCGCATGAGCCGCTTGTCGCGGCGGTAGCCGACGGCCTTGACCAGCTGGCCGTATGCGTGGGTGGCGGGCTGCCGGAAGTGCCCCTTCGCATCATCGAGAACGCGCTGCTGCTGAATCTCGGACAGTTCGGGCCAGTTCTCGCCGGGCGGATCCTCGTCGTAGACCGTGTTCTTGATTTCCTGCTGCAACCACCAACCCGCAGACCCGAGAGCGCGGTTGAACTCGGACGGGAAGGTGCGCACCAGAAAGGCCATGAACGGAGCCGTGGTGTCCCGGATGGCCACGCGGGCCCCGCCCCGGTGGGACGAGTAAAAGGGATAGGTCCGGAGCACGGTCTTGCCCTGATGGCCCTTGACCGGGAAACGGACCGTGCCTTGGTATCCCTCGAAATCGCTCCAGCTGCTCATGCCGGACTGCTCCCACGTTGTTCGGCCACGCAGCGCAGGCGCCACCATATCGGCGTCGATGTGCGGGGCAGGGCATCCACCTGACGGATTTCGTACAGCCGGGTTTCGAACGCGATTTCGTCGCCGTACACGGGAGGTTCGGGATGATCCGACACGGCGAGGCGAAACGAAGCGTGGTGTCCCAATCCGTCGAACAGGTCGGCGTCGAACCCCGACGGGGCGGAACCGAACCCGAAGACGGTGACCACCGCACGGGTGGGCACCGCTTCACCGGTCTCGGCCACGTAATCGACCGCGCGGCCGCATTCGTCGAGCATGGACCGGGCATGGTCTGACGTCAGCATGGCATCAGTCCTCGCGTTCCGAGGCAGGCAGCTCTTCCAGGTCGGGCAGGGCTTCCAGCTCGCGGGTACGGGCGTTGTATTCCTCGGGCGTTGGCACGGTGTAGCCGTCGTCGGTCAGGGCTGCGGCTATCTGGGCGAACGTGGCCCCGACCCTGAGTGCGCCCTTGATCATCAGCAATACTTCCATGGTCCTGTCCTCCGACATCGTCTTATCCTCCGAGGATTCGGTTCATCGCCGCCTTGGCCTGCGTCAGCAGGGACCGGGCCTTGTCCAGCAGGGCGGGCCAGTCTCCGGGACGCGTGCGGGAGTACCGCCACGTGTCGGTGGCGTTGCGCAGCAGCACGAGGACGGTCTTTGTCCGGTTGAGCAGCGGGGCCACATCCGTCTTGAGCTGTTTGCGGGTGTCGGGTTCGACCTGCGGCAGCAGCTGGCGGTATTGCGTATCGACACTTTCAAAGGCCGTGGTGATTTCGTCGGTCACGGCCACGGCCTGTTCGTGAGGCGGCAGGTTCTTGAGCGCGCAGCCGGACAGGGCGGGCCCCAGCGTGACGATAAGGAGCACGACGCCGAGTCCGGTCTTGTCGGGCTTGCCCGCCACCACCTTGTCCCTGGCCTTGATGCGGCCGTAGATCGTCCCGACGGTGGTCGCCACGGCTGCCAGCAGCGTCAGGATTTTTTCCAGCTCGCCCGCCTGCACATCGAGGCCGAACAGGCTGAACAGCAGCACACCCATTCCGGCGAGGCTGGAAATGACGGTTTTCGATTGCAACAGATTCTTTTGCATCAGACCTCCTGCAGTCTGCGGTTGAGCTCGGTGACGCGTCCCGTCCACCCGAGCAGGTATTTCATGCTTGCGGGCCGCTTCCGGCAGATGTCCCGGTAGTGGTCCATTCGGTTGACCAGAATGTCCTTGGCCAGCAGCAGCGAGCGGGTGCGGGAGCTGCCGACGTAGAAGTCCATGGTGCCAATGGTGCGGGTGCCGGTCACGCCGTCCACCACCAGCGACGGGACTACTTCGCCGTCGATGAACAGGGCGTTGATGCTTCGCTGGAGGATCCGACCGGCCGGACGGAGACCGAGGTTGACCGCCGTGTCGAACATGACCAGCGCCACATGGGCGGGCATCTGGTCGCAATTCTGGGCGTGCCAGTAGTCGCGGCGATATATTTCCTTGGCGCCCGCACGGGTCAGGGCCGCGATATCCACGTCGGGGTACGCCCGCGCGGAGATGCCGAATTTAGTTTCCCCGCCCGGGTCGTCCGGGTCGTTCACGTAGCCGCCCTCGTGCTCAAGCACGAAGGTGAGTGCGTATTCAAGACTGTTCATAAAGCCCTCCTGGGATCGCCGGAGTCCCGGCAGTGGCGCAGCCGCTCCATGAGCCATGCGGGCAGACGGATGCCCAGCGCGGCGAGATGGTCCGCTGCGGAGAGAAATTCGTTGATGGCCAGATACGCGATCATCAGATCCCGCGCGGGACTCTGGAGCCAGCTCGTGGAAATGGCCAGGTCCAGCACGTGGGCAATGGCGACGGCGATGACGTAGAGCAGAAACTTGCCGATGCCCTTGCGCATCTTCGCCAGCGACAGACGCCTTTCATAGAAGGCGCGCGAAAAGCCCAGCAGGTAGTCGGCGCAGAACAGAATCGTAAGGGCGCCGAACGGCAGGTCGAACCCGCCGAGCAGCCAGCCCACGACGCCGAGGCAGGTGCCGCCGATGGCCTTGAGCCCGAACTGATCGGCAACGGGAGCGCAGAGGGCGCGCAGGGTGAGGATGGCGTCGAGGAAACTGTCGCTTTGCATGACCGCTCCGGGGTTGCCCCCGCCTGCGGACCATGGGGGTGGCGTGTCCGCAGGCGGGGATGGTACGGAGGTTAACTCTTGTCGTCGGAGGTCCCGTTGGCGAGCTGGGCTTCCAGCCCCTTGGCGTACTCCACGGCCTCGTCCAGCTTGGCTCTCAGGTCCTCGTTCTCGACCTTGAGGGTTCTGGCGGATTCGTTGGCACTGTCGAGCTTGGCCTTCATTTCAGCCGCCTCGGCGGACATGGGGGGAGTGGCCGGATCGTCCTCGCCGGGCAAAGCGGCCAGCCCTTCCTTGAGCAGGCGGTCGGCCTCGCTGACGGGGATGGGGTGGACCTTACCGGCGGCGTACTTGCGCTCGCCGTCGAACAGGGTCGCGAGCAGCTTGACTTTCTTGGTTTTGGCCATGGCTACACCACCTTGTTGTACATGAACGCGCCGGGGTTCTTGGGCAGCGGCACCGGGCGGGATTCCATCAAGACGAACAGCGCAGAGGGGTCGTTTTCTTCGTACGTCTTGACGAACTTCTCGCAGGGGCCGGGGCACTTGAGGTCGTTGGGCAGGCCGAACTCGATGGAGTTGTCGGAGCTGCGGCTGCCGGCCACGGCATAGTCCGGGTGCAGCAGCTGCTTGGCCACGCCGTCTTCCTGATACGTGCCGCCGTAGACGTAGATGTCCACGCCGTTGACGTTGCCCTTGTACAGGCTCTTGACGCGGGGCGAGAGTTCGCCCACGTCAAGGCGGCGGTTGTCCAGCTTGTCGGCGATGCGGTCGCGGAAATGCTTCCACGCGTTTGTGCCCAGCACCACGGTGTCCATGCCGCAGCTGGAGGCTTCGAGGATCACGTTGTACCAGTCCTCGAACTGGCCCTCGGGATCGGCGCCGGGATCGGACCACAGGGCGGTGCCGGACAGGGCCAGCTTGTTGTCGGCGGGCATGAGGTAGTCGATGTGCACCTTGGCGTCTTCGCCGGAGAGGGTGATCTCGCCGGTCAGGGCCATGGCGCAGTACAGTTCGTAGGTCAGCTCCAGCCGGTCGTCGAGGTTCTTGAGGTCGGCGGCCAGCTTGGCTTCGACGCGGTCCATCGGAGCGCCGGGGCTGCTGGGCGCGGTTCCCGGAACCTTTTCCTTCAACAGGTCCGCTCCGGAATAAGGCAGTTTGGGGCGCAGCCGGGGAGCCTTGACGATGCGGCTTTCCCGAGACGTGGCGTCCACGACCTTACCGCGCGAAACCTCGGAGACGACGGGAATAACTTCCTTGCCGCCGACCACGAGCTCCAGTTCCACGGTATTGGTCTCAAGCGCATTGCGCTTGCTGAAAAACAGTTCCTTGAACAGTCCCGGGAAATGCGGGAACCGCTCCACCACACCCATCATGGTGTAGATGTCGAACGGGTTGTATACAAAAGTCATCGCGTCCTCCTAGATCACGAACAGGCCCACGCCGCGAAGCTGGGCGATGGCGGTTTTCTTCTCGGCTTCGGTGATGCCGTCGGGCCAGATCAGGCCGTCTTCAAGCATCTCGCCGTGGATGTAGACGGGTGCCGCCTCGTCGCCGGCTGCGGGAACCGTGACGTCCATGGCCAGAACGCAGACAGCGGCATCGCTGCCGTCCGCGGCCGCCGGATCGAGCTGCACGTGTTTGTCCTCGGCGGTGATCACTCCGAGCACGGTGCCGGATTCGAGCGTGTACTCGGCTCCGGTGGACTTGAGCTGCACGCTGTCCATGATGGGCTGATGGTCGCCCACGAGCTTTCTGACAACGCGGGATATGGATTCGACGCCGTAGTTCATGTCTCCTCCTAGCGGGTTGCGTGCTTGACCATGCGGTCGATACCGGCCTCGCGGGCCGCCTCTGCGTTGTCAGCGCGTGCGCCGCCCGGGTCCACGTTGTCCTGCATGGCGGCATGAAGGCCCTGCAGGATGGAGGCGCGAGAGTCTTCGGGCTGCTGCGTGTCCGCGTCCTGCTTGGCCGGATCTTCTCCGTTCTGCTGCGGCCCGTCCTTCTGCGGGATGACACCGAGCGCCGTGACCTGTTCAGCGGTCAGGCCGGCTTCGACGCAGGCCTTGATGCGGGCGCTTGCCTTTTCGTCGAGCAGGGCTTCGACAATGCTCATGACGCGTTCGGTGGAATCGGTGGCGGCCTTGGTCACCGCCTCGTCCAGCTCCTTGCGAACCTTGGCCTGTTCGTCCTGACTGACGCTGGCCACGATTTCGCGGACCGCCTCGGGGTATTCGGCCCGCAATTCCTTTGCCGTTTTGCTCATGGTCTCCTCCTTGATGAGTTTGATGAGCTGTTCCTTGGGCATGATGCCCTTCACCAGGCCGAGTCCGAGAGCGTCCTCAGCTCGGAAAACTTGTCCGTCCGCCCAGTCGTTCGCCTTTTCCGGGGCCAGCCCCATGTTCTGGGCGACGGTCTCCACGAACAGGCGGTAGTTGCCGTCAAGGCTGGCCTGCATGCAGTCGCGCGCTTTCTGGCTCAAGGGTTCATCGGGGTTGCCCAGCGCCTTGTATGCACCGGCGTGGAGCCAGGTGGGGGTGATGCCCACCTTGTCGTTGAACTTGCTCCAGTCCATGTGCAGGCGGAGCACGCCGATGGAGCCGACCGAGGCCGTGGGGGCGCTGGCGTAGACGCGGCCGCCGGCGCTGCCCACCCAGTAGGCCGCGCTGGTCATCTGGCTGTTGGCCAGCGAGTAGATGGGTTTGACCGCGTTCGCCTCGCGAAGATATTCGCCAAGCTCGTACACCCCGGCCACGGTCCCGCCCGGGGAGTCCGTGTCGAGCAGAATGGCGTGGACGGAATCATCCCCCAGCGCCGCCGAAACGGACTTGCGAATGCCGCTGTACGACTGACGGAACCACGAGCGCCGCGAGAGGCTGCCCGTGACGGGGATCACGGCCACGCCGCCATCCACCTTGTAAGGCACGGTTTCCGCATCGCTTCCCGGAAAAACCAGCGACGCCGTTTCCTTGTCCCGGACGGCGTGCAGGACTCCGGCAAGAGCGTCTTCGGTGATGGCCCACGACGAGCCGAACAGGTCGGTGGGATCAGGCTGCATTGTCATCTTCCTCCTTCAGACCGGCCTCATGGAGACGCTGTTTTTCGCGCTTGCGCTGGTCCACGGTGTCTTCCCAGTCCTGCCCCTGTTCGGCGGCCACGTCGGCCAGCGTGAAGATGCCGGCATCAAGGCCCTTGACGTAGGACACGACTTCCTTGACCGGATCCACGTAGCCCCGGGCCGGGCCGATCCAGCGGGCGCGCGTCCAGAGCTGACGGGCGTCGTAGAAGTCAGGACCGGAGCCGGTGGACCACATGCCGCGCAGGAAGGCCTCCTCGATCACGCAGTTCCAGCAGATCTGGGCGAAGTGGGCGCCGGCGTGGGCACGGTAGATCTGGAACATGCGCCACGCTTCGAGCATTGCGGCACGGGCGCTGGAATAGTTGGATTCGGAAAAGTCCTTGCTCAGGACCTCGTAAGGGATGTTCAGGCTGGCGCTCATGGCGCGCAGGACCACCTTGGAAAATTCCACGAAGTTGGGGCCGGGAATGTTGGAGGAAAGCGTGCGGGCGTCGTCGCCCGGGCGGCCATAGATGACCTGCCCCGGGGCGTATTCCTGCACCAGCGGATATTCCTCAGCTTCGAAATCCTGTTGACCGCCGAGTGCGGGCAGGGTCGGCGGACCGCTCTGGGACGAGATGAACACCGGGAATGATGCGGCGATGATCTGGCCGATGAGGCTGTAGTCCAGTGCCGTGTCAAGCTGACGATGCAGTTTTGCGCCAGAGGAAAACACGCTGCGGCCTCGGTACATCTCCGGCTGGGTGTAGCGGTAGCAGTGGATGAATCCGGGCCAGTGCCCGCGCCGGGCCGGAACCCGCTCGAAGTCCGGCGAGCTCAGGGTGGCGGCGGGCGTGCCTTTGGGCGGGTTGCCTACCCAGTACGCCACCGGACGGCCGTCGTCGTCGATCTCCACGCCGTCGATGATGTCGGTCCGCGTCTGCATGTTTGCGGGCGTCGCCACGCGCTGAGGGTGCAGGTCGAGCAGGCAGAACCCGAAGGTCCTGCCGGGCGCCTTGGACATGCGCGGCAGGAAAACGGAGTCGCCGAGCGACAGCATGGTGGAGATGTTCATGAACTGCAGGTCGCCGAACGTGGCGAGTCCGCGGCTGTGGGATTCGGTCTGCCACAGCTCGAACGCGGCTTCCATGTCCGCCTGGATCTGCATGGCCTCGTCTTCGGGGATGCCGAGCAGGCGGTAGGGGAGGGAGGACTGTGCCCGCAGCCCCCGGCCGATCACGTTGGCGGCGGTGGACTCGATGGCTCCGGCCGCGAACGGATCCGACTCGACGAGCTCCTCGGCCCGGCGCTGGATCAGGCTGCGCTCCGTAGCCTCTTCATGGGGGGAAATAACTTGATGCGGCGCCCAGCCGGTGTATCCCGTACCGTAGCGGCCTGCGGGACGACGAACCGGACGGCGGCCGCGCGGTCGAATTGCGGGAGATTTCAGCTTGCGAAAGCTCATCGCACGGGCCTCCCCGCAACGATGGTCAATCCGCCAGGCTTGCCGTCGAGCTTGTTCAGCTCGTCCTCGGCATAGTCGAGCATGCTGCGCAGCCCTCGGATGCTGGCCAGCGTGTAGCTCTCGCCCTCGATCTCCACGGTCTGACCCGCCGCCACGCGCCTGAGTGCGCTCTTGTAGACGCCGATCAGCTCAACGAGTTCCTGTCTGGTCCATACGCTCATGCCCCGGAGCTTGATGCTCGCGGCCTGTGATTGTCACGGAACCCATGGAACACACGGAACCCATGGACAGAAATATGAGAAAAGAAAGGCCGGGTTCTCACCCGGCCGTTGAAAGTGATTATTTATCTAAATACTTCTTTATTCCCACCTCTGTGAATCTCCATGCCGCTTTATTTCCCTTGAGGTCAGGGACTTGCTCAAGTTCTCCATTGTCCCTCATCTTATAAAAATGGTTTTTCATGGTGTTTTCTGAACTGATCCCCGTAAGCTCTCGACCAATTCTGTTTGTAATAGAACCATGTTCACAGACATACGCAATAATTGCTTCTATTGGCGACTCCAAAGGTTCATGTTTAATTGTCACCAAGACACTAGTTTCTTTTTCTTCAACCTTTGGAGGTTTTAGTTTTAAATTTTTCATAGCATCAAAGGCAGTGTTTAACCCTTCACCAACGTCTTTATTTGGGGGGTTCGGGAATTTGTTTATAAGTCTAACTATTTTAGGGTTTCTGGAATATTGTTCTGCCAAAATATTCTCAACTGTGATGTATCCAGGAAGTGTCCCCGGGCTTTCCACTTCTATTCTGTTATCAAAAATCCTGACTTGAATGTCTGTCTGAATACTGTAGTCACGATGTATAATCGCATTTGTCAGTATCTCGTGGAGCGTTTCCGAGGGGTATTGAATGGATTCTAGATTTCCGTTTCGGTATACTCTTATACTTTCAACGATTTCTTTTACTTTATTTACAGCCTCATATATTATTTCGTAAAGACATCCCTCTATAGTAATGGGGTCCCCGGCAAGGTGGTCTCTTTCCCCCTTTTCTTCTCGGCTTTTATATTGCAATATTTTTATACCACTTTGTTTAGGTAGAAATGCCTGCGGTTCATCACTAAACAAAAGTACACCAGCAACAGTAGGTTTTTCTTTGATGATTAGTTGCTGTTTGCAAAGCCATTCATCGGGCTCAACGTTTGGGACTGTGTTTAGAACAAACTCCAACGCAACTAGAGAATTGGATATTTCATCAGTGTTGATTGGTACGAGTTCGTCTTCAAATGAGCTGATCCCTTTCGAATATTCTAATTCTTTTATTCTTTCTTCGGTCAGTTTAACGCTTTGGGCGGACCGACGTAGGTAAACATTGCCGTCAGATGCTTTGATTACTTTGGGATTTTTGCGTACTTCAATATGAAGAACAAGATCATTATTTTCAGGGTGTTGAAGGAATTTGCAGTCGTATCCTGAAGGGAAGTTAAAAATCTCATCGAAAGTTTGTATAATTTGGTTGGCGTCTTCTTGCCTTTCAAAACCATCCCATACGAAGCTATTTTCTTGTTCAGCGATTCCTACATAGAGTTCACCTCCTGCAGCGTTGGCAAAGCCAGAGAGGCTTTTGGTCAGTTTCCCAGGAGTTATTCTTTTGTCTTTGAAGTCAATGAAATGCGACTCTTGCTTTGCAAGAATCAACTCTACTTCTTCAGTTGAAAGAATGGTAAGGTTAGGCAAATTCATACTCCACTTAACTGCTTTGAATCTAATATCTTACTTACAATCTACAGCTTCAATATTCGTCCACACAGTTCCGGTCTCACCCGCCGGACGGATTTCGCACATCCCGTCCCAGGTGACGTCTTCACGGAAAACCTTTACGCCGTCGCGGGTGATTCCCACCAGTCCCGTCTTTGCCAGCTTCATGAAAGCGGCGCGATCCTTCTGGGAGATCATGCGCATCGCTTTGTCGAACAGTTCTTCCGAGGCCGCGAAAACGTAGCCTTTTTTTGTGTAGCAGGGGCCACCGGCAAAAGCCGAGGCCGAGAAGATGAAAAGAAGCGCCGTCGAGAGGAGCAGCGTTTTCATGGCAGGTCCGAGGCGGCCCGGTTTCATGCACTGACGGGCAGGCCGGGTGCCTCGACTGTGCGGTGATCCAATCTTGTTGTGGTCGCCTGATAACGTATAGGCGGTAAAAAGTGGATACCCGCAACCTTGTTTTTTTTCAAGGGGGGCAGCAGCCGATTCGCCTCCGCCTCTTGAACCGTTCCACATCCGAGAGCGGCACGCGGATACCCCGGTTTTTGCCCACCCGGAAGGCCTTGGGGAACTCGCCTTCGTTCAGCAGTTCATAGAAGGCGCTCTTGCCGATGTTCAGCATCTTGCAGACCGTCTTGTAGTTCAGAGCCGGATCCTTGTGCGTCATGATTACCTCGAAAACCAGGTTGGGCGCGTCCCCACCAGAGAACCTTGTCTGGCCGGGCGGGCTGTGGGTTGCTTGGGGGCGGAGCCGGGCCGCTTGAGGAAGGGACCGCCGAGCGCATACCATGCGGCCCTCGCGTACACCTCGCAGTCCCAGTAATGGTTGTCCTTGTGGTCCGGGCAGAGCCAGACGCGCTTTTCCTCGTCGAACCATTCCGCGCAGAGCTGCTGGGCGTAGTCCTGAGACGTGTCCGCGTGCAGGTGGAACATGCCCGGATCGCCCGGCTCGATGGCCATGGCCGCAGCGAGGTCGTTCTTGAAAAAGGTCGTGTCGATCTGCATGAGGCTCAGTCCGCCCGGGATGCGGCTCTTGGTGCCGGGGTAGTATTCGATGTCCGAATACTTGACCGGCGTGGCCGCCAGATACTGCTTGCCCTGAATGGGCATGATCTTGCCCCGGTGCCCGGCGCAATACTGGTAGACTTCGCGCGTCCGATCTCCCATGGCATCGATGAGCGTCAGCCGGATGGGGTGCACGTTGCCGTCGGCGTCCCGGTATTCCGAGCCCCAGAGCACGGACGTCAGGTCCTCGAAGGTAACGACCTGACCGGCGCGCACCAGCCAGCTCTCCCAGTTCTCTCCGTAGGCAAACGCGCGTATGGAGTAGTAGAAACCGCGCTTCTGGGTATCCACGCCGGCCACGAGCCCGGCGATCAACGACCGTTCGCCTTCGGGCGTGGCGGGCACGCGGCCGCGTGGGCGGCTGTCGCACAGTGCCAGTATGCGGTCTTCGTCGCGCTGGATCTCGTACTCCTGCCACGGCTCCGCCTTGATGGCGTTCATGAAGTGACGCAGGTGGGCCATGCGCTGCCGGTTCTTCTTGTCGTTTCCCTTGAGGAACCAGTAGACGCATTCGGACAGGGAGACGAAGGTCGAAAGCCACGCCGGGATATGGAACGCCACGGACTTGGGTTCGGCCTGCCGCAGATGCTGCGCCAGCTCCATGCCCGTGGACTGCTCTCGCCATTGCCCGGCGCGCACCGCGCGGTCGCGCGCCGAGTCATCCCAGAATCCGCCGCAGTGGGGACATTCGTACCAGGCAAGGGCCTTGTTCTTGATGACTTCGGGGTTCCGCTCGTCTTCGGGAAATTTGATCTGGTCGAAGGCCATGACATGGAACATGCCGCACTCGGGACAGCGTACCCAGAACTCGAAGCGGGCCACAGCGTTGTTCCACGCCAGCCAGATCGGCCCGTCCTCGGTGGTCGGGGTGCTAATGCGCCAAACCTTCTTGTTGTAGCGATAGGTCGTGGTGCGGGCCAGCGCCAGCGATATGGGGTCGGCCTCGTCTTTGCTGGTCAGGCGCGGATACTTGTCCACTTCGTCCAGCACCAGATAGCGGATAGGGCGGTTCCCGAGTCGGGATACTGATCGCGCCCATGCCATGTAGAGCGGCATGCCCACGAGCTTGAGCTTGATCCCGGTCTTGTCGTTGTCGCTGCCGGACAGCAGGTCGCGGAGCTCCGGGGATTCCTCGAACATGGGGGTGATGCGTTCGCGGTTGTTGTCCTTGGCCGTTTCAATGTCAGGATAGACGAACATGCCCGGGCCCGGGTCGAAGCTGGAGGCGTAGCCGATGCAGTTGTTGACGAACTCCGAACCGCCGACCTGAGGGGACTTGATGACGGCCACGTCCTGCACCGCCGGATGAAAGCTCGACTCCATGATGCCGGTGAGGTAGGGCGTGCGCGAGTTGCGCCACGGTCCGGGCTTCGAGCTCATCGACAGGACGCGGGCGTGCTCGACCCACTTGCTGATGGGCTCCCGCCGACGCTTGCGCATGACCTTTCGCACCTGATGCCCGAGGCCGAACCGGTGGCGCTGCGCCTCTAGGCACAGGGTCCGCACGGACTCGGGCAGCCAAGCGGGCGGAGTGACGCGCACCCGGCGGACCTTGTTCTTCTGCTTCTGCGGGGGGACAGGTTTAAGCATCGCTGAAAATCACCTCCAGACTGCCGCTCGTGGCCAGCTGCGTCAGTTCCTCGTCAAGGATGGAGTCCAGCAGCTTCTTCAATTCGTGCTCACGCTCAAGGTCTCCCCGGACCGCCTCGATGAGTCGGGTCGCGTCGTCCTGAAAACGCTGCTTCACCAGTGACTCGATGGCGGTGACCACGCCTGCCATTTCCAGGTAGTGGTCCTCGCGGGGGATGTGCTTGCCCTCAAGAATCTCCAGTTCCCGCGCCTCTCGCTGCTGCCGCTGTTCCTCCCGGAGCGTGCTGGCGATGAGCTTGCGCTGCTGCCATTCGTCCACCGGAAAATCGTCCGCCTCCTTCTCGGGAGGGACGTCAAGGGGCTTGAGGGTAGTGGCGTACTGGCGCAGCGAGGCGGGAGGGATGGTTTTGTCCGGCAGGACCTCCACGGTCCCGGCGCTACAGTCCTTGTAGAACTTGGATTTTCCTATCTTGTATCGGGAGCTCAGCCAGCGAAGAGCCTCGGCCTTGGTGAGGTGGTCCGGTATGTCCATGCGTCACTCCTTGGGTTCTTCGCGATTCATAGCGGCTGGGCAGGCTGAGACTCAACCTTTCTGCGCATCTGTCGTGAAGAAAACAAAAGGCCGGCGACGCAGGAAGCGTCACCGGCCTGTGAAGGCGTGGGTATGGATTTGGCGGTCAACCGCCACCGGCGGTGGGAACGAGGTTGTAGAATACGCGGCTGGTTGGCGAAACCTGCACCACGCCGGGCACCTGTTTGAGGTGGCGGCCAAAGGTGTTGTGGCTAGGAACGGCGTCATGCTCAATGCCCTGTTCCTCACGACACCAGTCAACAAACCGTTTGTACAGGTGGATGGCCTGAGTCTTGAGTCGTCGCGGCATGGTGCCTCGGACGACGTCTACCACCTCGTAATGTGCGGCTATGAACTCTCGCACCAGTTCTCCCGGACCGTCCGCCGGGCCATGGGGTTCTCCGGCGGGATCGCTCTTGGCGCTGAACAGGTGGCAGAACTCGGCGTACAGGCGTTTCACGTCGTCTTCGCAGCCATCGCCGAGCTTGGCGGTCTGCACGGCGGTATGCATGGCCTGAGCCCGAAGCGCTGGTTTGAGTCGCAGTGATGCAGAAGGGATGGCTCCCGCGTGACCGGCAGCTTCGTATC
This sequence comes from Desulfovibrio oxyclinae DSM 11498, assembly GCF_000375485.1. Taxonomy (NCBI): domain Bacteria; kingdom Pseudomonadati; phylum Thermodesulfobacteriota; class Desulfovibrionia; order Desulfovibrionales; family Desulfovibrionaceae; genus Desulfovibrio; species Desulfovibrio oxyclinae. The sequence goes on from NZ_AQXE01000013.1 coordinate 26,713, forward strand.
GGCCCTGTCTGCGGATGGCCGGGAGCACCTCGGAAGTGACCCACTTGCGAAACCGCCTTGCTTCGGGCTTGCGGCTGGTGAAGATCAGGGCATAAAGGCCGGACTCGGAAACGGCGTTGGTGCTTCTCATACGACCGATTGCGTCGGTAATACCGACGCAATCCTTTTCGTCTTCGTCCAAGCGTTGAACAGCGTCACGTGGATTACCAATATCAAGCACCCCACAAACATCCTTCGCCACGAACCACGGTTCGTCCTCGCGCATGACCACCCGCACCGCGTCGCCGTCAAAATCGAACGGAATCACGCTACTCATGGGCAGCCTCCCTTGAACGGGCGACGGGCTTCTCTGATGTGGTGCAGAGGGCGATCGGTCCGAACTGCTCCTCGATGGCCTCGAAGGTCTCCGCAAGCCTGTTCCAGTGCTTGTCCACCATTTCGCCCAGCAGAACGCGAACGCTTTCGACGTCTGCCTCGCTGCCCCGCAGGGTGTCCCCGAGGCATTGCAGCGGCTGGATCAGGCCGTACAGATACATGTCCAAGGATTGAAAACGGTGGTGCGGGCTGTCGTAGATGTCTTTTTCGCCCATGGTGGCAACTCCTTGTGTTTTCTAATGACCCCCACGAAATATGGAAGCCGGGAGTTAGAACCCCACAAGGCAGGGCTGGGTATTTTAGGCCGAAGCCTTGGACATTTCCCCACTCCCGGCAAATATTTTGGATACATTGCGCCCAGTAGATCTGAAAGACAAGCAAGGCAATGAGCTATGGGCACAAAAAACCGCACTCTGACGGGGTGGCGGTGTCCGCCTTGTGGAGTTTCTACGCTCCGTAGCAAACAACTCGCCACAAACCGTCATGGATGTCAAGAGGGAAGGTTCAGCCGTCCTGCACAGGACGGTTTTGCCCCTCAAGTTTCTGATGACAGTGTTTGCAAAGAATAGCGTCCTGTCGAATCGCTTCACGACAGAAAGGGCATCTGTATGTGGGTGGGCCTGTCGTGCTCGGTTTCTTGGCAACCATTGCGCCTATGAGGCCCCAACCGTTCGAGCCGCCCCCCAAATTTTTTCCGCAACGGTCGCATCGCCATGACTTCTTGTCCATAGAGGTGGACCCCCAAACCAGTATCCAAAGCCCGCATGTGAGCACCGAGAGCAAAAGGTGAAACAGATGATTTGGTGTGTGCCGTGTGATTTTTACGTGGTCTTCACATTGCGGGCAGTATGCCGTTGAAGATTCAATGCCCATGGTTACCTCCGTGTCGATTCATTAATCCGTCACCCCTTATTTCTTGTAATACTGCAACTCCACCCCTCTCGTCGCAAACTGTATTCTGGCTGTATGCATTTGAGGGTTGGCGCGCCCCATGAGCTTGAATGGGGATATTTGGTTAGGCATCAGTGTCGTCAGTTCAAGATAGGAATAGTCGGAAGTGATGAATTCATCATTAGAGTTGAAAAAGGATATCAGCACCTTCACGTACTCAAGCCTTCTCCCGGAGATGTTCTTGACTCTCCCGTTGACGTGAAAATACCTGCCTTCTGTGAACCACTCCCACGAAAGCAGTTCAAGGTCGCTGCTGGCTATCCTCGCTTCTCGCCGACGCTTTTCCGCCAGCTTTTTCTGGTAGTGCTGCGTCTTTTTGGCGTAGAGAGGCTTGTCGAAAAGCCGGGATAGTTCCCGGTAGGCTAGATAATTGTCGAGAACATCACTTGCGGGAAGGGCTCTTGCCTTTCGGTAGAGTTGCTTTTCCAGTTTGGCTCTCTCCTGCTCCCACCGTTTCTGGACGTCCTTGTCTTCTGGCAGCAGGAAGCGAAGCTCATCCAGATCGTCCACCCGCTTCTTTGCGGAGGGGGTGTTTGCAATCCGCTTCCGAAGAAAACGAATGCGCTCGGCAGACTCTTGCTGCCAGACACCATGTACCTCTGGGTATTCCTTGGGGTCCGGGTACTGTTGGGTGATAGTATCCCGCACAAGCCGCGCCTTTCCTGCGGCAAGCTCATTCCCGATATTTTCTATGAATCTTGTACGCTTACTCTGACCATGGTCTTGCTGGGAAAAAGACGCGTCCGTGGCTTCACGGGGCTCGTCGCCGAACAGTTGTGGTGCAATAAGGCTGAAGGTGAAAAAGGCCACCAACAGGAGAAACCCGACTATCCGCATGATACCTCCCACGTCGATTGTGTGAAAAACGCATGAAAGATAGAATAATGCGTATTGTTTGGCAATCCGAATTCGGGGGTGCCGGCCAGGTGGGGTTATTGCTGTTCCGATTCAGCCTGTTCCGTCGGTGTCGGTTCGGCAGTATGGTTGGGGGGAGAGTCGTTTTTGCCGTTGCGCCGGGTGATGAAAATACCGACAACGGAAGCAAGCGTTGCGCCGCAGAGAACGACGCCCCATCCGGGATGTCCTGCGTGGATGGAATAAGTTCCGGCCGCTATGGCCATGGTGCAGAAAACTAGCGCGAACCATTGCCCGCGAGCTTCGGCTTTGCGTTCGTCCCGAACATCGCTCGTCTGGGCCGAGACAACCGTGGATTCGATTTCGTGGCGGTGGCTTTGTTCCTTTTCGGCCATGGCGATGATGCGTTCGGCCGTGCCGGGAACTATTTGCTCATAACGGTTCAGGGTCTCCGGGTCGGGGATCGGCCCTTCGTAGTGAGTTACCTGCTGAGCCATCATCAGGGAGCGTTGTCCCTCGCCGCTCGAAGATTGAGAAGACCCCGCCCCGCCTTTCTGGACGGTGGACGGGGCCTTTTGGGTCTTATGCTTTTTGTTACGATTAGACATGGTGTTGCTGTCGTATTGCTTTCCGGATGTCGTTGCCGACCTTCTCGTAGTCTGCTCGAAGTCTCTCGCCATCGGACAGGCTGAGCCGTTCGGCCGCCATCTTGTCAAGCTTGACTCGACTCGGTCCCTTTTTCCTGTGTGCAAGGACAACCATCCCGCCAAGCGCGGCAACGAAAAATCCTAACAGGTTACGGGTAGGCATGGAATCACGCTCCAGATTATGCATGAAAGTTGTGTGTGACGTCCAATGACTATCAAGTAAAGCACAAATTCAAAGGGAGTCAAGTCCGGTTTTCTGTGGACACTTCGCACGCTATTCGTGCGTCAGCGTCATTTCCCGCTTCTCCACGATCAGTTCCGGCCAATAGAATTCGACGACCTCGAAGACGCGGACCGCCAGAGAATCCACTTCCTCAGCCAGCTCCGGGTTCTCGCGGATCCACCGCGCGTCAGTCAGTTCCACCCACTGCATCGACCTGTCGGGCAGTGAGCAGAGCTTGACCGGGCAACGCGGATAGAGCTCGCGGAAACGGATGAGATCGTCAGCCAAAGCGTCGCCCATGAGGCGCCGGACGTCCTCGACAGCCTGACGAAACTTTTTCTCTTTCGGAGACTTTTCTGGATGAGAGGACGAGAGAGCGACGCCGGTCTTGCGCACTCCCGCCTTGCGCTCAATGATGGCGCGAAGTCCCGGCGAAAGGGCTGCGGAGACCCATGCGGCGATGTCTCCGCCATGGTTCGCGAAATACTCACCCGGATCTTTTCCTCGTGGCACCGGCCACCGTTTGACCCGGTCGCCGTACGTGGCTTCCCACCACTCATATGCTTCACGGGCCACGCGCTCTTCGGCGTCCAGAGCCACAAGGATGCGGCGAGCCTGCAACAGCGCTTCGTGCATCTCGCTGTCGGGCTTGATCTTGACGGCCGTCATGGCGCAGACCCCTATGCCGGGGCCGCATCGTTCAGCCACGAGGTAGGCGTCGAGCTCGCTCTCCACCACAACAAAGACAGGAGAGTCCGGATTGATCAGAACCGGACGGTTCTTGCTGCCGTCCACCATGCAGTATTTGGGGCCGCTTTCGTCATCTGCGCGACGGATGCGCAGGCGGATAAGTTCGTCGCCGGCAAAGCGGCACAGGACAAGCCCCTTGCGGATCATCAGCTTCCGTTCGCGTCCGTCCTCCCAGTACTTGGCCGGGAGTCCCCACGCCGCCCTGGGGCGATATGCGCGCTTCGGGTTCCAGCCGATGGCGAACCGTTTGACCGCATTGGCATCCAGACCTCGCTGAGATGCCAGCCATTCCAGCACGTCGGGATGATCCCATATCTTGCGGCGGCAGAACTCGAAGAACTTGTACGCCTGACGCTGCCACCTTCGACGGGGAGATTCCCCCGGCGAAGGTGTCCAGACCTGTCGCTTTGGACGGGGCTTCCGGTCCGCCAGCTCCATGGGCTGATCCGCAGCGTAGCGGTCGCGAAAGGCGCGGAAGCCATCACCGGAATCCTCGTCCATGCCGTTCACCACGTTGAATACGCCGATCAAATCGGAGCTGTGCTGACACCCATGGCAAACTGCGTCGTCACGGTCCGGGTAGTAGCGGAATGCGCCGAGTGTTTCCTCGCCGTGGAAAGGGCATCGGGCAAGGATGTAACTCCCGCAGTCCTTGGAGTCCCGAAGGAGCCCCATGGACACCGACCGGCAACCGTCCGGGCCGAGCCAATCAAGGGCTTTACCCATTGCCGCCCCCCCTTACCTCATAGGATTTCCGCGCAGAGGTCTGGTTCCTCGACCTTTGAGACCTTGGGGTGACGATTCTCACCGCTGGAGTCACTCGAGAAAGTGACGTATTGTTAGTGTTTTGTGGATTTAGAGTGACCTTGCAGACCCTTTTGCCGTGATTTTTCCCTCTTTTGGCTCTCTTATTATTAATAAATGATTTTCCTTTTCTTCTGAAAAGGTCTCTAAGATCATTAGAGTCAAAAGAAGAAAATAAAATCAAAGTCTTTACAGCTGCTTGGAGATTGCTGCCGACAATGACCTTTCTGTGACCATCGATGATCCTATTCATCATGGACGGCCTTCCAGTAGTCTTCGGTCACAGTGAAGCCGAGGTAGTGCACCACGCTCGACTTCTTCGAGTCCGTCTTGCTGATTCCGGGCGTTCGCTGGACGAAAGCGGTCATCTCCCGGCCCCACTTGTTGGAGCTCCACAGGTACCGTTTCTGCTGTACTCCGGATTCAAGCGCCCAGACCTTGAACGCTGTGTACAGATCCGAGGACTGGATTCTGCTCTGTTCGTTTTCAATGCAGACCTCGCGGAAAAACTTGAGGCAAATGTCCACTTCATCCCGGTAGCCCGTGGTGGCTTCCTTGACGGCCTGACTCCACTCAAGATGCCCGTCGGCTTGCCACTTCTGACAGCCGTCAACGATCCATCGCAGGATACCGGGGAGCTCCTGCGTCAGCTCCAGCTTCAGCTTCGGGTTGTATGGACGCTCGAAACTCTGCCGCGGGTTTTCCACGAAGGAGAGATTGAAAGGGACCACCCGGCAGCGTGACCAGAACGCGGTCTCCTTGGCCGAAATGCCCGGGCGATGGTTCGTCAGCAGGAACAGGGAGTGTGTGGGTGGAAACTTGATCGGTTCCTTGGCGTGAGGGGCGCGACACCAGACCGTATCCCCGCCGGCAAGAAACTTGACTGCGGCCGCGCTGAATCGGCGGTTTTCCTCGGTCTCCGATCCCCATATGACGCGCTTGCCGTAGAGATCGTACAATGATGCTGACGGCGCGTCCGGGTTCTTGGGCACGCCACGATCGAGCAGCATTTCGGACTGGATCGGCGAGGCGTAGTCACCCAACACCTGAAACAGCGTTTCCAGCATGGTGCCCTTACCGTTCTGGCCATGCTCTCCGTAGAACAGGTGGAACCGGTTGATGTTCGCCAAGCCAGTAATGGAGTAGCCGAACACCTTCTGGATATATTCGATGGTCTCCACATCACCGTCGAATATTTCGAGAAGGAACTGTTCCCAGGTATCGCACTTTGCGTCCGGGTCATACTCGGCTGGGCTGGCAGTGCGGATGTAGTCCTGTGGTCGCCCCGGCTCCAGCTCGAAGGTTTCGAGGTTGATGACGCCGTTGGCGCAGGCGAAGCGCAGCGGGACCTGATCCCACTCCCCATGGAACAGGAAGTCGTCCATTGTTTTGGCCAGCGAAATGATTGAGCGCTTGCGTGTGATCTTCTTGAGAGAGTCGGCGCGGCTCTTGAAGCGCTTCTCCCATTTTTCGAGACGATCACATTCATCTCCGTCGCTCGTTTCTTGCCGCCGCTTCTGGTATCGCCACATGGCGCGGGTCCATTCCTTGACCAGATCGCGTGTGCACGAAAGGACCTGTTCGCCGTAAAGCCGTCGCCAAGAGTGATCCTCGAAGCGGTACCATGCGTCTTCGCGGTAGTCGTATACAAGACGGCCCTCGAAGATCCTCCGGAACAGGTCGGCGTCGCCGTCCTGATCCTCCCAGAAACATTGCTCATAGAACCGATCGGTGATTGGCTCTTTGCCACTGGGATTCGCACTACCAAACTCGCGCTGCTCGTTTTGAGCGCGTTCTGTGACAGCTTTCTTAATTTCTTCTGGGTGTTGCGGCTGAGAATTAGGCATGGGAAAAGGCTCCTGAGGTAGCACAGGTGGGGAGGGCGGTTACACGAAAGGCACCACGGAAAACGCGATTCCATTTTCCATTCCATTTCGGAGATAACCCCGCGCGAGAAACCCGAGATGAGAGCGACCCCTGCGGGCTCTTCGTGGCGAAGGACCCATAAAGGTCAAATCCAGCACAGTCGGCAGAGTGACCTTTTGCGAAGCTTTTTAAGAAAGGGGGGGAGGGGGAAAGGCTAGCGGCCTGCCCCTGTTTGAAAGTGGATGCGGCCGCTATCGCGCCCGCGAGTCTACCAGCTGCTGTGCAGAGGCATGAGGGCTGGAGGGTGAAATTTGGGTAGCTATAGGGTAGCCCAAAAAAAAGAGGCCACATGCAGTAATGCATGTAACCTCTTGAAATTTGTGGCGCGCCCGGGAGGATTCGAACCTCCGACCTACGGATTCGTAGTCCGGCACTCTATCCAGCTGAGCTACGGGCGCGCAACGGAGGTAATGTCTACGGACGGATGCCCGGATCGTCAAGCGTTTTTTGAAAAAAGTTTACACTTCTTCGAAATCAATCCTGTCGATTCCGGTGAGAAGCTTGTAGCTGCGCGGCTCGGCCCGGATCATCACCGCACCGTGCTCGATGAATTCAAGCATGTGGGGATGCCGCAGCAGGAATATCTCCCTGAGTCGATTTTCCTCTTGTGCGTCGGTGGCCTGATGCACGGCGGTGATGGTGAGGGCTTTGGCCTGCTTGCGATTGCCGGGCAGATCGTCATCCCTGCTGTCGATGAGTAGGCTCAACCGCGGGTCGGCCCGGAGGTTCTCCCACTTGCCGGTGTCCGGATGCGTATACAGGATGAAGCAGCCTGTCTCGGAGTCGCGCACGTAGGCCATGAGCGAGAGGTGGGGGCAGTCGCTTCCCCGGGTGCCCATGACACATATGTCCTTTGCCCTGACAAGTTCGAGCATGTCCTGATTCATGAAAACTCCTTGTTGTTCGTGAAGATTAAACAGCTTACGGAAAAAAGTGCAAGCAGGCTTGCAATTGATCTTGTGCGGGGGCAAAGTAGGAGTCATGAATTGCAACAGTCTTCCGCGGAAGATCGAACGCGCCGAGGGGTTGCTCAAGGAGCAGGCGCGGGAGAACGCTGCGGAAATCGGGGTCGCCTGGACGGGTGGAAAGGATTCCACGGCGGCCCTGCTCCTGTGGAGGGAGGTTCTGCAGTTTCTGGGGGGCGGGCCGGTCCGCGCGATCTGCGTGGATACGGGCTTCAAATTTCCCGAAGTCGTCCGTTTTCGCCGTGAACTGGCGAGCAAATGGAACATCGACGTCCACGTGGCCGAACCCTCCGTGGACATCGGGACCTACCCTGTGGCTTCAGACCCGCTTCAGTGCTGCCGCGACCTCAAGGTCGCGCCGCTTTTGCGTGCGCTTTCCGAGACGGGCCTCAAGGGCCTTGTCACCGGAATCCGGCGCGACGAGCATCCCGACCGTGCCGCCCGAGCTGCGGTGGAGCGTCGCAGAGAGCCGGACCATCTGCTGATCAACCCGATTCTGGATTGGACCGAGACGGATGTCTGGGCATTTCATCACCTCGCGGATATTCCGCATTGCGAATTGTACGCCCGTGGTTACCGTTCCCTCGGGTGTGTGCCGTGTACCGAAAAAGCCGGAAGCGGAGGAGAGCGAGCCGGCCGCGATGCCCGCAAGGAGCGGGTGATGAACGAGTTGACCGCGCTAGGGTATTTCTAGTTTAGGTCAAAAAGACTCGATTGGTATAGGAATACGAAATATCAATACATTCTTGAACCGGGTTGTATTTTCGGGTAAGAAAGACCATTACTCGAATATCACCCTGTGATCTGTGTGATTTCGATTCAGGCAGAGGCTATATCCGACGGTTTTATCCGGTGAAGGGGAAACACGGGTTGCGGTGCCGTGCGGATATAATGAGCCAGAGACCCCTAAGTAAGAGGTGTTCATGACCAACTTGCTGCTTTCACTCATCCTGTTCCCGATCGCAGCCGGTGTGGGGTGTTACGTTCTGAGAATGAGCGTGGCGCGGACCATACTGGTCGCGGCCACCGCAGTAGTGGTGACCGTTTCCGCGGTCGCACTGATGGGACAAGTCCCGTCGACTGTGGTGTTGGGAGACGTGATGGGACTGGAGTGGGGCGCGATAGTCGCGGTGGCCGACTTCGCCCTTCTCGCAACGGTCCTTTATTTCGGTTTCAAATTCAAAAACGTGCTGGTGCAGGCGTTCACTGGAACGCAGCTGGTTCTGCTGGCCGTTTTTGAGTTTCTGATTCTGGACCACGATGCCGTCACGGTACCTATTGCCGCTGACAACCTTTCTCTCATTATGGTGCTGGTCATTTCCGTGGTCGGTTCCATCATTTGCCTTTACGGACTTCCGTATATGAAAAGGCATGAGGCACATCAGAATCTCGCAAAGTCCAAGCAGCCGAGATTCTTCCTGTTCCTCGTCCTTCTCATTGGCGTGATGAACGGCTTGGTGCTGACCAACAACATGCTGTGGCTCTATCTCTTCTTTGAGATGACCACGTTCTGTTCCTTTATTCTCATCGGGCATGATGAAAAAGTGGATTCGCCGCGCAACGCACTGCGCGCATTGTGGATGGGCAGCGCCGGGGGGCTTATGCTGCTCAGCGGAATCGTCTGGCTTTACCTGCAGACCGGTTCCCTCGACATCCAGAACATCATCGCCACCGCCGACTCTTCCGGTCCCATGTTGTTGGCCGTCGGACTGGTCTGCATCGGCGGATTCGTCAAGGCCGCGCAGATTCCGTTCCAGAGCTGGCTTCTGGGTGCAATGGTCGCCCCGACTCCGGTCTCGGCGCTGCTGCACTCATCCACGATGGTCAAGGCCGGCGTGTACATCGTCCTGCGCTTTGCGCCCATCTACGAGGGAACCTTCCTCGGCTACGGCATAGCGCTCTGCGGCGCCTTCACGTTCGTGGCCTGCGCCGCCATGGCGGTGGGGCAGAGCAACGGCAAGAAGATTCTCGCCTATTCCACCATCTCGAACCTCGGCCTGATCATCGCCTGTGCGGGCATCAACACGCCGCTGGCAATGACCGCCGCCATCATGCTCATCATCTTCCACGCCGTGTCCAAGGCGCTGCTCTTCCTGTGCGTCGGCACCATCGAGCAGGCCATCGGCAGCAAGGACATCGAAGACATGCGCGGCCTTTACGCAACGCATCCGCGCACGGCGCTCATTACCATTATAGGTATCGTCAGCATGCTCCTGCCTCCCTTCGGCGTGCTCATGTCCAAGTGGATGGCCCTTGAAGCCGCCTCCGGCAACATGGTGCTGATCATCCTGCTGGCGCTCGGCAGCGCGGTGAGCGTTGTCTACTGGGCACGCTGGGCAGGAATCCTCATGGGATCCCGTCCTGCGAACGCTCCCGCGGAAAAGCAGCCGCTGCTCATAAGCGCGCCGCTGATGCTCCTGTGCCTCATGGCCGTGGGCTTCAGCTTCCTCGCTCCGCCGATCTACAGCGCATGGGTCGCCCCCATGTTCACCCAGGCTCCGTTCTCCGTGCATTACGGCATGCTGAACTCGGCCATGGGCGGATTCATGGTCTACCCGCTGTTCATCGTGGCGGGTCTGGGCCTGCTGTACATCATTCGCCGCACCATCAAGGGCGGCGGCATCAAGGAGTCCCGTCCGTACATGGGCGGCGCCAACATTGGTGAAACCGACTTCAACGGTCCCATGAACGTGGCGGTGCCCTATGCCGCCGGAAACTATTATCTGGGCGAGCTCTTTGGTGAAGAGCGGCTGACCTTCTGGGTCAACGCAGCCGCCTGCGCCCTGATCGTGCTGATGATGGGAGGTGCTCTCTAATGGAAGCAATAATTCTTGCTCTCATCGGACTGGTGCTTGCCCCGGTTCTCGGCGGTCTGCTGGCCGGTCTCGACCGCCGTGTGACCGCTTGGATGCAGTCCCGCAAAGGGCCGCCGGTCATGCAGGCCTTTTATGACGTGGCTAAGCTGTTCGGCAAAGAGTCCATGGTGGTCAACCGCTGGCAGATATTCTGCGCGTGGACCTACCTGCTGGGCGCCGCGTTGTCCGTGGCCCTGTTCTTTGCTCAGGCCGACCTGCTGCTGATCTTCTTCGTGCAGGCGGCAGGGGCCGTGTTCATGGTAATGGGCGCCCTGGCGGCCAAGTCTCCGTACAGTCAGGTGGGCGCACAGCGCGAGCTGGTGCAGATCCTGACCTACGAGCCGCTGCTCATTCTGGTCTTCGCCGGCATGTACCTTGTCACCGGCAGCTTCAACGTCGGCGTGATCTTCGATCATCCCGAGCCGCTCATCGCCAAGATGCCGCTGCTGTTCATCGTGCTGACCTACGCCCTCACCATCAAGCTGCGCAAATCGCCTTTCGACTTCTCCACCTCCCATCACGGGCATCAGGAGCTGGTCAAGGGCGTCACCACGGAATACGCGGGTCCGTTCCTCGGACTTGTGGAAGTGGCTCACTGGTACGAAACCATTCTGGTTCTCGGCATCATCGCCATGTTCTGGTCCACCAGCATCGTCTGGTGCGCCGCTCTGCTGCTGGCCACCTACTTCGTCGAGATTGTGCTCGACAACGCCACGGCCCGCATGACCTGGCGCTGGATGCTCAAGTACGTCTGGAGCATCGGCCTGCTGATGGCCGTCGTGAACCTCATCTGGCTGAACGCGGGGTAGCTTCATGCTGAAAAAGTTCATCAAGAAATCGAGAATAAAGTCGCCGTGGCTCGTCCACTTCGACTGCGGCTCATGCAACGGCTGCGACATTGAAACGCTGGCCTGCCTGACGCCCCTGTACGACGTGGAGCGCTTCGGCATCGTCAACGTGGGCAACCCTAAGCACGCCGACGTGCTGCTGGTCACCGGCACGGTGAACCACCGCAACAAGAAGGTGCTCAAGAACATCTATGACCAGATGCCCGAGCCCAAGGCCGTCATCGCCATCGGCGCATGCGGACTGTCCGGCGGCGTCTTCAGGGACGCCTACAACGTGGTCGGCGGCGTGGACAAGGTTATCCCCGTGGACGTCTACGTGCCCGGTTGCCCGTCCAAGCCCGAAGCCATCATTGACGGCGTGGTCGAGGCCCTGAACAAGTTCGCCGAAAAGGTCGAGGCCGCCGACTAAGGCCTCGCAGGGAGTAATATACGTGCAAGGAAAAGAATTCCCCGTCACCATCGAGAACGTGGTCAGCGAGACCATGCGCATGAAGAACGAGGGGTACCGTCTGGTCAGCATGACCTGCCGCCAGACCGGCGACGGCGAAGCGGAGATCATCTACCACTTCGACAGAGACCTGAGCCTGGTACACCTGCGCATGTCCGGCGTGGATCTGAAACAGAACGTGCCAAGCATCAGCGGCGTCTTCTTCGCCGCCATCATCGGCGAGAACGAAATGCGCGACCAGTACGACATTACCTTCGACGGACTCGCGCTGGACTTCAACCGCTCGCTGCTGCTCGACGAAGAGATATCCGCAGTCACCGTTCCCATGGTTAACAACGTCAAGATCGACCCGAAGGAAGGAGGTGCCGAATAATGGCAAGAACCATCATCCCCTTCGGACCCCAGCATCCGGTCCTTCCGGAGCCCATCCACGTCAAGCTCGCCGTGGAGGACGAAATCGTCAAGGAGGCCCTGCCGGCGCTCGGATACGTGCACCGCGGCCTCGAACGGCTCTGTGAAATCCGCGACTATCACCAGATGATTCAGGTCTGCGAACGCGTTTGCGGCATCTGCTCCATGATCCACGCCGTCTGCTACTCGCAGGGCATCGAAGAGATCATGGACGTTGAAGTGCCCGACCGCGCGCGCTTCCTGCGCGTCATCTGGTCCGAACTGCACCGCATCCACTCGCACCTGCTCTGGCTCGGCCTCTTCGCCGACGCCTTCGGCTTCGAATCCCTGTTCATGCAGTTCTGGAAAGTCCGCGAACGCATCATGGACATCAACGAAGCCACCGCAGGCAACCGCGTCATCGTATCCGTCAACGTCATTGGCGGCGTGCGTACCGACCTGAGCGAAGAGCAGCTCCGCTGGATCCTGTCCGAACTCGAAATCGTCGAAAAGGAAGTCAAGAGGATGGAAGAAGTCATCCTCAACGACTACACCGTTTGCGCCCGCACCAAGGGCGTCGGCGTCATGACCACGGAACAGGCCTACGAACTCGGCGCTGTCGGACCCACCATGCGCGGCTCCAACATCGCCCAGGACACCCGCATGACCGGCTACGGTGCCTACGCAGACCTGGACTTCAAGCCGATCGTCGGCCCCGACGGCGACAGCTGGTCCCGCTCCTACGTGCGCTTCCACGAAGTGTACCAGTCCATCGACCTCGTGCGTCAGGCCATCGTGAAGCTTCCCGAAGGTGAACTGGCCGCCAAGGTCAAAGGCAAGCCCGATGGAGAAGCCTACGTCCGCGTGGAACAGCCCCGCGGCGAGTGCTCCTACTACATCAAGGGTAACGGGACCAAGAACTTGGACAGGCTGCGCATCCGCACCCCGACCTTCGCCAACGTGCCGCCGCTCATCGCGATGCTGCCCGAATGCGAACTGGCCGACGTGCCGGTCATCATCCTGTCCATCGACCCGTGCATCAGCTGCACGGAACGCTAGGAGGAACAGCATCATGATGAACATGACACCCCTCGTCCTCCGCAACCTGCTGACCAAAAAGGCCACGCGCAACTATCCCTTCGAAAAGCGCGAACCCTTTGAAGGATTCAGGGGCGAACTGTACAACGACATTGACAACTGCATCTTCTGCGGCACCTGCTCCAGAAAATGCCCCGCGCAGTGCATCACCGTGGACAAGAAAACCGGCCTCTGGCAGTGCGACCCGTTCCTGTGCGTCTACTGCGGAATCTGCGCCGACACCTGTCCCACCAAATGCCTTCACTTCTACGACGTGCATCGCTCGCCCGCCGTGGAACGACAGATGATCGTCATGCACGGCGAACCGCCAAAGCCCAAAAAGAAAGCGAAAAAAGAAGAATAACCAAAAGCCCCCGCCAACCGGCGGGGGTTTTTTTGTTGGAAGCAGAGAGGTGCCTCCGGCGGGCAGGGCGCTGCCCTGCACCCGGCAAAGGGGCGGGCCCCCTTTGCAATACCTGGCTTGCCCGGAAAGCAACGCCGCGCAGGTAGCTCGAAAGCCATAGAGAGAGCTTGTGGCGTTGCTTTCCGGGCGTGAAAAGAAATGTAAGTTTTGCTTTTCGGCTGACCGTTGGCTTATGAGTGCAGGGACTGGGGACTAGGTGCTTGTAGTCAATAAATGGCTAGGATTATGATTTATAAGCAGAAAGGCCCCTAGTAACCCGTCAGCGGGGTTGCAGCTGGGACGCGATGTATGCGGACGCGTGACCCCAGCAGCTGCAAGCCCGCTGACAACTCAGGGATTCCAAAGGGGGGCCGCCCCTTTGGTCCACCTGAAAGGCCCGCCGGAGGCATCCCTACTTGTACCAGTTGCGGATTTCGGCCTATTGGCCGACCTTCTTTTTTGCTTGCGCAGAAAAAATGAAGGCAAAAACTGCGCTTTTTCGGGTGAGCCGCCGTTCTCAGCGAGAGGCTCTATGACGCGGTCACTGTTTCGGGAGAAATGTTTGTTGTCACAAACATCACCCGGATCTGCGTGACCGGTCAAAAGAGCCTCTATGTTTCGATCGGCATTGCTGTGGTGCTTGGTTGGCGGGAGTGGGTTGTTTGTTGGGAGTCCTGAAGGTGAGCGTGTGCGCCGCGAGAGTCCCCCGAGAGAGAGTTTGGTTAACGAAGTTCGTCAGCCAAGACGCATAGAACCCAAAATCCCCGTCAGCGGGGTTGCAGCTGGGACGCGAGCTGTGCTGTCGAATGTCCCAAACTGCTGTAAGTCCGCCTAAAGGTCCCGCCGGGGGCATTGCTACAGTAATAGTAATAGCCGGAAGTGGATACTTTTCGACGCTATGATGGAAAACATGGGCTGACGAAATGCGATTTAACCGAACTCTGCTAATAGGAGTTCTTCAGCCAAGCCCCGTCAGCGGGGTTGCAGCTAGAACGCGGAGCATGCGGTCGCATGTCCCAAACAGCTGCAACGCCGCTGACAAATTAGGGATTCCAAAGGGGGCCCGCCCCTTTGGTCCCCCTGAANGGGNCCGCCGGAAGGGCCCGCCGGGGGCATCTTTTACATCCCAAGCATTTCCATGCCTTTGACGAGCCCGAAGCAGCCGGTGAGCATCATGTCTCCGCCGGGTGCGGGGAAGGTTGCGTCGAATCCTTGCAGCATGGCTCTTCTTGGTCCGAGGACGACGGTTTCGGGGAATTGGTCGGCCATGTTGCTGATGGCGAGGGTCAGGCAGCCGTGTCCCCATTCGTCGAAGACTTGCTGGAAGGTGAGTTTTCCTTGTCGGAAATCCTGCAGATCCTGCCAGAGTTTTTCGGGTTTGAGACAGCCAGTGTGTTGTTCGTAGACGCCGTGAATGCGGCCACCGTGCAGCAGGAAGGCGATGGTGTGGCTGTTGCCGATGTTCACGAGAGTCATGCCTTTTGTTCTGGCGCGCTCTTCGATTTCCGGGTCGAAGAGTGCGCCGAGAACGGCAGCGGAGCCTGAGTCGGCGGTGATGGCGTTGTCTGCTGATTCGTGAAGATCCTGAAGCCGGGTCATCATCTTGGGCGGGGTGTCGTAGATAAGTGCTGCGGGGTCTCCGTTGTGGGTGGTCAGCAGTTCTTCCCATATCTTGAAGCGGCCCATGCGGTTGGATTCGCCGGGATGGTGCCCGTGATCCTGTGCGCAGGCAGCGATGCGATCCGGGCGGGGCAGTTCGGCGGCGTCGAGAAAGCGATCCCACCAGATGTGGTCGAAGTCGAGCAGTTCGAGCGGTTGATAACCTTTGGGGCATTCTTCTGTGAGGGTGACGCCCATGGCTTCGACTTTGGCGGGGTCGTCGTTGAGCGTCAGGGCCGCCTGCCGGGTGGCGGCCATTGGCAGTCCGGCCTTGAGGTGCTTGCGAACAGCGCCTCCGATGCCGCCGCCCATGATGCGACCGTGCAGCCAGACCGGCTGACCTTGCGCGGTGTATTGCGTGAGGTATTGGGCAAGTCGGACAGAGGGGGTGGGCAGGATGAATTTGGGGCAGTTCTCTATTTCCCGTTCCGGCAGGTGCAGCAGCACGTCCTGTGTACCGGAGCCGATATCGAGGCAAAGTGTGGCGGTCATGTGTGCTCCTTGTTCTTGTATATGCTTGGGAGGTTACATCTCGTGGCGCAGCTGTTCAAGTTGTTGACTCTTTTTTTGATCGGGCACATGATTCCATCATGAGTTATGTCTTGTATATCCTTGTGGGGATTCTTGTTGGCCTGCCATTGGTGAGGCTGTTCATTTTCATGGCGTCCAATCGAAAAGCCGGGCTGTGGGGCGAGGTGCGAAAGCTGTGTGGTGGACGCACGGCGGTGTCCCTGCTTCGGGCATATCTCACCGGGATTCTTAGCGAAGCCACTGCGCCGGCGCTGTTTCCGCTCGGGCTGGGGCGTGAGGAGGTGCCGAACGGGCGCGGAACACCGGTTCTTTTGGTGCATGGACTGTATCACAACCGCTCGGCATGGCGCTTTTTTCGCAGATCGCTTGCCGAAGAGGGATTCACCAGCATTCGCGCCATAACCTACGGCAGTTGGCGTGGCGGTTTTGAGGATGCCCTGACTACGGTTCGCCGGGAGCTTCGACGGACACTGGATGCAAATCCGGGGAGAAAAGTCTTGCTGGTGGGGCACAGCCTCGGTGGCGTGCTGCTACGGGTGGTCGCTTCGGAGGATGAGTTTCGGGAGCGCGTTGGGGCACTGGTCACGCTCGGCTCGCCTTTCGGGGGGAGCGACCTGGCACATCTCGGCATCGGCGCGCTGGCCCGCTCTCTCAAGCCTGATGGTGTTGCCTGCCGAGCACAGCGGGCGATGAAGGACGTGGAGGCACCCAAGCTGGCGGTCTATTCACCGGTGGACGACTTTGTTTTTCCCTTAAACCATCTCAACCCGGGTGCGGGCTGGCAGTTGCACGACTGTGAGCCAATGTCGCACGTCTGGCTGCTCTACTCGCCGCAGGTGGCCGGGACCGTGGCGGCGTTCCTCAAGCACTACCGCTGACGCTCGCGCATATTGCGTTCGCAGTCTCCTAGATAGCCGAGCACGGCCTCAAGGATCTCGTTAAGCGACGCGGGCACCTCGGGGAGCCCGGCGAGTACCGCCAGCAGCTCCTGTTCGTCGATGCCCCGCTCTTTGGCGAGCTGCATCAGTTCGCTTCGTAGTTCCTCATTCATTTTCTATCACCGGGAATCCGGGAAACGGCCCGTCGCCCGAAACCGAGCCCCGGGGCGAACGACTGCCCGCGAGCTTGAGCCTGCTGGCTTTGCCCACGACTTTACCCATCTGTTCGGCAGAAATATCCCAGCGGCCTGGCTCGAAGCTTACTCCACGCAGATCGAGCACGAGTGCGGTTCCATCCGGTGCGGTGGAGAGAACAGAAAATTCCCGCCGCTTGCCGGGCTCGTTGTCCATGGTGCGGAAAACGGTCATGGAATACTGGTAACCGGTCTGGTCATTGTCCCAATGTACCGGAGAGCGGTCCGGGGCCCGGCCCAGTGCGCTGGCTATGCGCAGGGCGTCCGAGCGGGTCAGCCAGCTTCCGGCGAACTGGGGGGCATCGTTCAGGTCCGTCACGCCCATGGTGTGCTGACAGCCGCCGAAAAGTAACACGGCGGCCAGCAGGACGAGCATTGGACCGAAGGAGTTTCGTTTCATTGTTCCTCGCAAGAGGGGGCGGCGGACCGCCCCCAGTTTCCAGCGGTTAAAAGTCGTAGCCGAAGGACTCGACGACGCCCTTGC
Source organism: Desulfovibrio oxyclinae DSM 11498 (assembly GCF_000375485.1). Taxonomy (NCBI): domain Bacteria; kingdom Pseudomonadati; phylum Thermodesulfobacteriota; class Desulfovibrionia; order Desulfovibrionales; family Desulfovibrionaceae; genus Desulfovibrio; species Desulfovibrio oxyclinae. The sequence goes on from NZ_AQXE01000013.1 coordinate 44,036, forward strand.
TGCGAGCCTTGGAGGCTGCCATGCGTTCTTCAAGCTCCTTGACGTAGTCGTCCAGATCAAGCTGCTTGCTTGCCACGCCGGTGTCCATGGCGGCCTTGGCCACTGCCGGGGCCAGCCACGTCAACACGCGGGGATCAAGCGGCTTGGGGATGATGTAGTCGATGCCGTATTCCAGCCCGTCCACGCCGTATGCCTTGCAGATATCCTCGGATACCGGCTCCTTGGCGAGATCGGCCAGTGCCTGCGCCGCAGCGATCTTCATTTCCTCGTTGATGATGCTGGCGCGGCAGTCGAGGGCGCCGCGAAAGATGAAAGGGAAGCCGAGCACGTTGTTCACCTGATTGGGGAAGTCGGAACGGCCGGTGCCCATGATGATATCCGGGCGAACGTCCTTGACCACCGGATACGGAATTTCCGGGTCCGGGTTGGCGCAGGCGAAGATGATGGCGTTTTCGGACATGGTCTTGACCATCTCGGCGTTGATGGCGTCCTTGACCGAGAGACCGAGGAACATGTCTGCGCCGTTCATGACGTCGGCGAGCGTGCCGTAGTCCTTGTCCTGCGCATAGTGACGTTTGAAGTCGTTCAGGTCGTCGCGTCCTTCGTGAATGAGTCCGCGCGAATCGAACATGAAGATGTTCTCGCGCTTTACGCCCATGGCCACGTACAGGTCGGAGCAGGCAATGGCAGCGGCTCCGGCCCCGGAGACCACGATCTTGATGTCCTCGATCTTCTTGCCGGAGATTTCAAGGGCGTTGATGATGCCTGCGGCCGAGATGATGGCGGTGCCGTGCTGATCGTCATGGAAGACAGGGATGTTCATCTCTTCCTTGAGGCGGCGCTCGATTTCGAAGCATTCCGGAGCTTTGATGTCCTCAAGGTTGATACCCCCGAAGGTCGGGCCGAGCACGCGGCAGAAGTTCACCACGTCGTCGGGCGTGGCGGCGTCGATGTTGAGGTCGTACACGTCGATGTCCGCGAAAATCTTGAAGAGCACGCCTTTGCCTTCCATCACCGGCTTGGCGGCTTCAGGGCCGATGTTGCCGAGGCCGAGCACGGCGGTTCCGTTGGAGACCACTGCCACGAGATTGCCCCTGTTGGTGTAGCGGTAGGAGTCTTCCTTGTCCGCGTGGATGGCGCGGCAGGCCTCGGCCACGCCGGGCGAGTAGGCCATGGAAAGATGTTTCTGGGTGTCGCAGGGCTTGATGGAGAAGACTTCGAGCTTACCGCGGCGCTTGTCCTCGTGGTATTTAAGCGCCTCTTCCTTGGTGAACAGTGCCATATGTGCAGCCTCCGGGTTTATGGTACGAGAATTCGCCATTAGTAGAAGGTGCGCAACAGGGAGTCAAGATGGCGGACATTCGGCAGCCGCGACCATTCGGGGAATCCGCCGCGCGGATTGACTCTTTCGCCACGGTGTGACAATCAGCCGTTCATCCATTCATCCGGAGGATTTCATGCTCGATAACGTCACGGTCGTTCTGGTGCGGCCCAAATATCCCGAAAACATCGGCTCGGCCGCCCGGGCCTGCCTGAACATGGGCTGCCCGAACCTCACCCTTGTGGCACCACGAGGTTTCGACATCGAACGCGCCATGCCGCTGGCGACCGTGCATTCCAAACACATCCTCGAAAGCGCCCGCATTACGGATACTCTCGACGAAGCGCTCGACGGCTGCTCCGCCGCCTACGGCACCACGGCCCGCACCGGCGGATGGCGCAAAGGCATCATGGCTCCCGCCACCATGGCCGGGGTCGTGGGCGAGAAGATCCGCATGAACGGTCAGGTGGCGATTGTCTTCGGCCCCGAGGATACGGGCATGACCAATGAGGAGACCCAACTCTGCACCGGGCTGGTGACCATCCCCACCAATCGACAGGGAACGTCGCTCAACCTGGCTCAGGCCGTGCTGATTCTGCTGTACGAATGTTTCAAGGAGGCGCTGTCCGAGCCGTTCAGGCCAGCAGGTCCGCCTGAAGAACGTCTGTGTACCGTGAAGGAGCAGGAGGCACTGTTCTCCAACCTGCGCGAAACGCTGCTGGCCATCGACTATCTGCGCGATACCAACACCGACTACTGGATGATGCCCGTGCGTCGCTTCATGGCTCGCATGAACCTCAAGCGCAACGAGTTCAATCTGCTCATGGGCATCTGTCGTCAGGTCAAGTGGATTGCAGGCCGGGCGTTTCCCGACCGCAAGACCGACTAGTATACCGATCGGCCCCGGTGCAGGGGAAAAGAATCAGGGAAGAAAAAGCAGCGTGCCCTGGGGGACAGAGGCGAATCCCGCCTGCTCCCCGACACGGATATCTCTGGCTTCCGTCAGGGAGTCGCGCCCCACGGAGTACAGCCTGGTGTAGCCGATGAACGCGCTCAAGAGTCGCATCGATTCTCTCTCAGGATCGCATCCCGCCTTGGCGAGCATCTGCGGATGCAGCGAAAGCAGCACCACCGGTCGCTTTGTCGAAAGAAAACCGCGCATGGCCGGGATGGTGGCGTACTCCCCGCCTTCAATGTCCATCTTCAGAAAATCCGTGTCAGCCAGCTCGTTTGCAAACGCAGCGGCGGCATCCACGGCCTTGGCGCGGAAGGTGTTCTCCGCTTCCGGCTCCAGCGAACTGGTCTCGCTTTTACCGGCTTCGCCGGGGGGCGTCAGGGAGATGTATCCCGCATGGTCCGTGAGCGCGCTGTTGCGCAGGGTGCAACGTGAAGCGAGTTCAGGATTGAGCTCCAGATTCTTCCGCAACTCCGCGAAGGCCGCCGGGTCGGGCTCAAAGGCCGTACAGCGCCCAGCGATGCCCGCCGCGTAAAGCAGCGTTGGTCCTATCCATGCCCCTGCGTCCACATAGGAACCGCCAGCGGGAAGATAGGTCTCCAGTGCCTGAAATGTCGCGGGTTCCCAGCGATTCTGTTCCACCAGTCCCCAGAACTTTTCATAGCGAGGCGGTCGTCCGGCGCGGAAGCTCCGACCATTGATGCGGAAGGTGTCGATCATCTTCTCCTGCTACACGTAAAAGCCAAAAAAGTCAGCTTGTTTGCACCGACTTATCCTGGCTTATCCAGACGCCGCCGAGCACCAGCGCCGAGGCCACATACTGCACCATGGTCAGCTGTTCGCCGAGAATGGCCCAGCCCATCAGCAGGGTGATGACCGGAATGAGGTTCACGAACGTGGAAGCCTGACTGGCCGGGACCTGACTCATGCCGACGTTGTAAAGTCCGTATGCCGCCAGCGTGACGAAGACCCCGAGGTAGACGATGCAGCCCACCCCCACCGGATCGAAGGCCGTCGGCAATTCGGTGGTCGGCAGGAAAAGCAGAGGGAAAAAGAACGCCGTGCCGATAAAGGCCTGTATCATTGTCAGGAACCACGGACCGTATCGCGGGCTGAGACGCTTGAGCGTGATCATGTAGCCGGTGGCACAGACCATGGCCAGAAATTCAAGAAAGTTGCCAAGTGCCGGATTGGGTGCCGAATCAGAAGCCTCCGCTGCGGCCGAGAGCAGCACCGCGCCGCCGATGGCCATCCCGAACCCGACCATAGTACGCCTGGAGATGGTCTCCTTGAGCAGCACCGCCGCCGGAAACGCCACCAGAAGCGGCACCATGGCGCAGATCATGCCCGCCTGTGACGCGTCGGTGTATGTGAGGGCGAGGGACTCGAAAACGAAATAGAATCCAGGCTCGCAGATGCCCATGAACAGCAGCGGCTTCCAGTCGCCCTTGCGGTACTCAACCTTGCGGAAGTTTCTGATGACCGCCAGAAAACACAGGCTGGCCACCAGCATACGCCCGAAGATGATGACCATGGGATCGTACGCCTCAAAGCCGATTTTGAGGACGACAAACGAGCTTGCCCACAGGCAAGCGCCGCCGAAAAGAGCCAGATATGCGCTGAAAGGTGCTGTTCTCAAGATGATTCTCCGTTTGCGAAGCGGGTTTAGTAGCACCCTTTCCGGCACAAGAAAACGATGAATCGCGCATAAAAAAACGCCCGAATTCGCAAAAACGAATCCGGGCGTAGTGCTCTGGAAGAATTATTTAGCGGCAGACGGCAAGCAGGTTGATGGGCTTGTATCCGTTCTCGGGGTTCTCCGCATAGCGGCAGCCCAGACGGGAGTCGTCGCGCTTGTTGATGATGTCCTTGTCGGAACCGGCGTAGTGCGGACATTCATTGTTGTTGCAAACCACAATCACTCCCCATCCGCTTTCCGGCGGTGCCAGCCAGGCTTCCATGGGCGTATTGCAGTGGGGACAGACGCGATCTTCAAGCTCGGTTACGATACCGGCATATTCATGTTTCACTTTGACTCGCTCCTTTCGGCCGAAGGGCCGTAGTGTGTTCTCTTCACGCTTATAGAAATAAGGTCGAACGGCTCCGCGTCAAGGCTTGACGATGGTTAGTTCTCCTGTTCGCGCAACATGCGGAACAACGCTCTGGAAGCCTTGGGAGCTTTGCCCTTGGCCTTTTCGTTGCGTGCGTTGCGAACCAGCTGACGAAAATGCTGCCCGTCGATCTCCGGATACCGCTCGTACACTTCGTCAACAGCCGAGTCGTCGCCGTCCACCAACCTGTCGCGAAGATGCTCCACTGCATGAAAGGCGCGAGTGCCAATGCGGTGCGCCTCGTCCAGCCCACCAATGAATTCGCGGATATCACCCAGATCGATATCACGCATCATCTTGCCGATAAGCTGCATCTGACGCCGCCTGGCCTCGTTCTTGGTCAGCGACTTGTAGAACAGCAACTCGTCACGCAAGTCATTCGGCATGTCAGCCTTGCGCAGCGCCTCCTCGCCCAGCTCGGCCAAACGCTGCCCCAGCTTCTGTCTTTCTGTGGCATCACGCTTGAGCTGCGACCTGCTTGGCGGCCTGTAATCATCCTGATCGTGCATACACGTCTCCTGAGCCAAATGCGATACACCACGAATCAAATTGCTTCAAGCGGCATCATTGGCCGATTCTCAATAATCTCCGGAAGGATACAACCTACAACATGGCCGCAAGCTTGCGCAGATGCCGACGCTCTTCCTCGACGCACTCACGAACATGCCCCTTCTCGCTGTCCGGAACCATGCGCTCCATCTCGGAAAAGAACAAAATCGTGTCCCGCTCAAATTTCATCGCAAACCGCAACGCATCCTCATCAGTCTTCAGCTTCTCCTGAAGCGAATCCCCCCAGCTGCCACCAAGCAGAATATGCGTATCGATCAGGTCATGCAGATAACGCGCATACTCCTCGGAATCACTCCACGCAGGAAGCTCAACCTCACCGAGTTCACCCAACATCTCCGAAAAAATCGCCCGGTGCCTGCGCTCCTCGTTACGCAAAAATTCAAACGCCTCACGCGTCCCTGCACTCTGAGCACGACCTGCCAGCTTCTCATACATGGCCTCGCCCTTCGTCTCAATATCCACCGCAGCCTGAACAATCTCATTTGCCCTGAAAAAACTCGCCATAACCGAACTCCTTATCTCTTTGCCAAACATGGTTCGCTACATAGGATTACTCTTCACACAGAATCAGGAAACTACATCAGAAAAGATAGCGGCTCAACCGTATTACTATGCCCCCGGCGGGCCTTTCCGGCGGACCCTTTCAGGGGGACCAAAGGGGCGGGCCCCCTTTGGAATCCCTAATTTGTCAGCGGCGTTGCAGCTGTCTGGGACATGCGACAGCATGCTCCGCGTTCTAGCTGCAACCCCGCTGACGGGGATTTTGGGTTCTATGTGTCTTGGCTGACGAACTCCGTTAACCACACTCTATCTCGGGGGACTCTCGCGGCGCACATGCTCACCTTCAGGACTCCCAACAAACAACCCACTCCCGCCAACCAAGCACCACAGCAATGCCGATCGAAACATAGAGGCCCTTTTGACCGGTCACGCAGGTCCGGGTGATGTTTGTGACAACAAACATTTCTCCCGAAACAGTGACCGCGTCATAGAGCCTCTCGCTGAGAACGGCGGCTCACCCGAAAAAGCGCAGTTTTTGCCTTCATTTTTTCTGCGCAAGCAAAAAAGAAGGTCGGCCATTAGGCCGAAATCTGCAACTGGTGCAAGTAGGGATGCCTCCGGCGGGCCTTTCAGGCGGACCCTTTCAGGGGGACCAAAGGGGCGGCCCCCCTTTGGAATCCCTGAGTTGTCAGCGGGCTTGCAGCTGCTGGGGTCACGCGTCCGCATACACCGCGTCCCAGCTGCAACTCCGCTGACAGAGTTACCGGGGGCTTTTGTGGCTATAAATCATAACCATACCCATTTATTAACAACCAGCACCTAGTCCCCAACCCCAGCATCCATAAGCCAACCGTCAGCCGAAAAGCAAAACTCACATTTCCCTTCTCGCCCGGAAAGCAACGCCACAAGCTCCCTCTATGGCTTTCGAGCTACCTGCGCGGCGTTGCTTTCCGGGCAAGCCAGGGATTGCAAAGGGGGCCCGCCCCTTTGCCGGGTGCAGGGCAGCGCCCTGCCCGCCGGAAGCCCCTCTGCCCACAAAAAAAGGGCTCGCAAGAGCCCCTTTTTGTTCTTGAATAGTAGTGATGAGCTACAGTTCGTTCGGCAGCTCCTTGAGTTCGGCGTAGGTGAACACCGGTCCGTCGGCGCAGACGTATTTCGTGCCGATGTTGCAGCGTCCGCAGATGCCCACGCCGCATTTCATGCGTTTTTCGAGCGTGGTGATGATGTCTTCGTGTGCGAAGCCGAGCTTTTCGAGGGCCTGCACTGTGAATTTGATCATGATCGGCGGACCGCAGGTGACGGCGACGGCGTTTTTGGCGGTGGGTTCCATGTCCAGCAGGACGTGGGGGATAAGTCCAACGCGGTGCTGCCAGTCGTCGCTGCCGGTGTCGGCGGTGAGGACGAGTTCCATGTCGTCGCGGGCCATCCATTCGTCGAGGTCTTCCTGATAGCAGAAGTCTGCGGGCGAGCGGGAGCCGTAGAGTACGGTGATTTTGCCGTAGTCGTCGCGATTGTCGAGCATGTAGAGCAGCAGGGTGCGCAGGGGGGCCATGCCGATGCCGCCGCCGACGAAGACGATGTCTTTGCCTTTCATCTGCTGTGCGGGGAAGGCGTTGCCGAGCGGGGCGCGTACACCGACCTTGTCTCCGGCCTTGAGGCCGTGCAGGGCGCGGGTGACTTCGCCTGCTTCCATGACGCTGAACTGCAGGTAGTCCATGCGCGTCGGGGGCGAATTGATGACGAAGGTGGACTCCCCGGTGCCGAAGACGGAGAGCTGTCCGACCTGACCTGGTTCGAAGGTGAAGGCCTTCATCTTGTCTTCGTCGTCGAGTCTGACGCGGAAGGTCTTGATGTTGGCGGTTTCCTGAACCACCTCCAGAATGGTGGCCTTTTCAGGGAGATACGGATTCTTGCAGTCGCACATGGTCTATCGCTCCTTGACCCGCATGACGATGCGGCGAATATCCACGGAGTTGGGGCAGCGGGCGATGCAGCGTCCGCAGCCGCAGCACAGTATGGTGCCGTCGTGCAGGTCCGGGTAGTAGCCGAACTTGTGGCCCACGCGGTTGCGCATGCGGTGCGCCTTGGTGGGGCGCGGATTGTGTCCGCTGGCTTCCTGCGTGTAGTTGTGGTTCATGCAGTTGTCCCACGTGCGGATGCGTTTGCCGGAAAGGCCCGCGGCTTCGTCGGTGATGTTGAAGCAGTAGCAGGTGGGACAGAGGTAGGTGCATGCCCCGCAGGAGACGCAGGCTGCGGTCATCTCCGACCAGAAGTCGAGATCGTCGAAGGCGTCCATGATCTTGGCGGGGACGTCAGAGAGGTCCGGGGCCTCGCTCATGGCTTCGAGTGCCTGTTTGGCTACCGCGTCGGCTTCGGCCTTGACGCCTTTTCGGGTCGTGGTTTCGGCGAGATCGAGCAGTTTTTTGCCTTCGTCCGTGACGGCGCGGGCGGCGTACCCGCCTTCCACCGGCACGAGCAGCACATCGGTGCCGTCGTCGTCTGTGGGTCCGGAGTCCACCCAGTGACAGAAGCAGGCGTTCATGGGCTTGTCGCAGCCGATGGTCACGAAGTGCGTGCTGTCGCGTCGGGCCTTGTAGTATGGGTCTGTGATGCGCTTGTTGTCGTAGACGCGGTCAAACATGGCGAAGCCGCGGACGCCGCAGGGGCGGGCGCCGAAGACTACGGTGGGTTCGGCTTCGATGGATTCGCGGATTTCGATGTCCAGCGCGTCGGGCGACTCGGCGGTCTTCATGCGCTTGAAGGAGAGCAGAGTCTCGGTCTGCGGGAAGATCGCCTTTTTGGGCGACTCAGTGGCCTGAGTGTCCAGCTCGACGGCGGATGCGTCGTTGACCTGCGCGTAGACTACGGCCTCGTGGTCCCGTACGGGAGCCATCACGCGCCGTTCTGCGGCCATGGCCTTGATCCAAGCGTCCAGATTCTCTTCGGGCAGGAATACGGTCTTTGCCATTTACCAGCCCCTCTCGTTGATGGTTTCCTCGTCTATCTGGAACGTGAACAGCGGCGGGATGGCCGCCGGGTCCACGCCGGACTCGTAGTTGAAAAGCTCTTTGACGGCGGAGCTGAGCTTCTTCTTGAACATGAGCACCGGGATGTCCATGGGGCAGGCGCGCTCGCATTCGCCGCACTCGGTACAGCGTCCGGCCAGATGCGAGGCGTGGATGAGCTGGAACATCCATTTATTGCGGATGTCCGTTTCCTGCGATACCCAGTGCGGGTCGCGCGAGTCGCCGATGCAGTGGTCGCGACAGACGCAGAGCGGGCAGGCGTTGCGGCAGGCGTAGCAGCGGATGCAACGGTCCATTTCACCCACCCAGAACTCGAAGCGTTCCTGAACCGGTTTTTCCTCGAAGGCTTCGATGCGCGCGTATTGCGTTGCCTCGTCGCCTACCGGTTCCAGCGGCTTGCCCGCCATGTGGTCGAATTCGAGCGGGTTGGGGTAGCGGCAGGTGATGCACTTGTCGGCCACCAGCTCTTCGCGCGGCAGTTCCTGCTCCTCGCCGTTGGCGCTCAGGCGAACGGTGGTTTCGTCCGCTTCGAGGCTTTCCACGCGGGAGAGATCAACGGCGCGGCGGAGCTTGGCCTTGTCCAGCACGCCCCGGCAGGGCACGCCGAACACGGTGACGGCCTCGCGGTCGATGAGTTTTTCCTGCATGAGCTGCACCACGGTGCGTGAGTCGCAGCCCTTGACCACCACGCCCACCTTCTTGCCCTTGAAGCCGGTGAGGAAGGACGCAAGGTTGTGTGCGCAGGTGGCGTCGAGGACCATGCGGTCCAGGTCAGCCTCTTCCTTGATATGATAGGGCGTTGCGTGGGCCGGGTCGAAACCCCGTTCCCAGGCGACCACGAAGTCGAGGTCTGGCAGCGCCTCTTGTATCTGTTCCTTGAGAGTATCCAGTTTGGACATGCTTCCTCCGGATCAGCCGAGGTTGGCGGCTTTCAGCTTCTCGGCGGCGTCCGCGATGGCGGGCGAGGGGCCGAGCCGGTGAATGCGCTCGGTGAATTTGGTGACCACTTCCTGCCATTTCTGGCCTTCGGAGGCCGATACCCACGTGTACTCGAAGCGTTCTGGATCGATGCCGGTGACGGGCAGGAACTGCTTGAGCACTTCAAGGCGGCGTCTGGCGTAGAAGTTTCCTTCGGAATAGTGGCAGTCGCGCGGGTGGCAGCCGGAGACGAGGACGCCGTCCGCGCCGGAAAGCAGGGCCTTGACCACGAACAGCGGGTCCATGCGGCCCGTGCAGGGCAGGCGCACCACGCGAAGGTCGGTCGGCTGGTCGAAACGGGCCACGCCCGCGGTGTCCGCGCCGCCGTACGAGCACCAGTTGCAGAGAAAGCCGACTATGCGAAGTTCTCGTCCATCCATGACAGGCATAATGCGTCCACCTCGGCGAGTATCTGGTTGTCTGTGAAATGGCTCAGCTGAATGGCGCCGTGCGGGCAGGTTACGGAGCAGATGCCGCAGCCCTGGCACACGGTGTCGATGACCTCGGCCTTGGTCGAGCCGTCGCGCGCTTCGATTTCCTTGATGGCCCCGAACGGGCACGTGCGCACGCACTTGAGGCAGCCCACGCAGCGGCGCTGGTTGACCTGTGCCACGGCCGGATCGGATTCCAGCTTGTCCTTGGAGAACATGGTCAGCACCTTGGCTGCGGCCGCGCTGCCCTGTCCCACGGAGGACGGGATATCCTTCGGACCCTGACAGGCCCCGGCGAGGAAAATGCCCGCCGTGTTGGTCTCCACCGGCCTAAGCTTGGGGTGCCCTTCCAGGAAGAAACCGTACCGGTCATAGGAGATGCGCAGCTTCTCGGCCAGCTGGGGCGCGCCCTTGCCGGACTCGGCTCCCACGGCCAGCACCACGAGGTCGGCGTCCACTTCCATCTGGGTTCCGGCCAGTGTGTCCGCGCCGCGGACCACGAGGGAACCGTCCCTCGGGTAGATCATGGAAACGCGGCCACGGACGTAACGCGCTCCGTATTCCTCCATGGCCCGGCGGGTGAACTCGTCGTACTGTTTTCCCGGGGCGCGGATGTCCATGTAGAATACGTAGCTCTGAGAGTCCGGCAGGTGGTCCTTGGTCAGGATGGCCTGCTTGGCGGTGTACATGCAGCAGAAGCCCGAGCAGTAGGGCCGGTCCACGGACTTGTCGCGTGAGCCGACGCACTGGATGAACACGACGTTCTTGGGCTCGCGTCCGTCGGACGGGCGCTTGATGTGTCCGCCGGTGGGGCCGGAGGCCGAGAGCATGCGTTCGTACTGCAACGAGGTGATGACGTCGGGGTAGCGTCCGCCGCCGTACTGTTCCAGCCGGGTATGGTCGAAGAGGGAAAAGCCGGTGGCGGTGATGACCGCGCCGACCTTGACTTCGGTCAGTTCGTCCTGCTGCTCGTAGTTCACGGCACCGGTGGGGCAGACTTTGGCACACACCCCGCACTTGCCCTTGGTGAACTTGATGCAGTGTTCCGGGTCGATGGAGGCCTTCTTGGGAATGGCCTGCGGGAACGGGATGTTGATGGCCGTGGTGTTGCCCACCGCCTCGTTGAAGCGGTCCGGCGCTTTCTTGCTCGGACATTTCTCGGAGCACAGGCCGCAGCCGGTGCACAGCTCGTTGTTCACGTAGGTGGCGCGCTTGCGCACCGTGACGTCGAAGTTGCCCACGTAGCCGCTGACCGCTTCGATCTCCGAGGAGGTCATGAGCGTGATGTTGGGGTGCTGGGAGACGTCCACCATCTTGGGGCCGAGGATGCATGTGGAGCAGTCCACAGTGGGGAAGGTCTTGTCCAGCTTGGCCATCGTGCCGCCGATGGTGGATTCGCGTTCAACGAGGATCACGTCGAGCCCGCCGTCGGCGCAGTCCAGCGCGGCCTGAATGCCGGCCACGCCGCCACCCAGAACCATAACGGTTTTGTTGATGTCGAAGGATTTGGCCACCAGCGGACGATTCTTGCGGAGCTTCTCCACCGCCATGAGCACCAGCTCGGTGCTCTTGAAGGTGTTCTTCTCCTTGTCCTTGCCTATCCACGAGACGTGCTCGCGGATGTTGGCCATCTCCAGCATGTATCGGTTCAGCCCGGCCTTTTCAATGGCCCGGCGGAAAGTGTTCTCATGCATGCGGGGCGAGCAGGATGCCACCACGACGCCGTCGAGACGATGCTCGCGGATGGCGTCCCGGATGGCCTTCTGGCCCGGTTCGGAGCAGGTGTAGACTTCGTCCGTGGAAAAGACCACGTCCGGGAACAGCCGCGCGGCCTCGGCCACGCTGACCACGTCCACGGTCCCTGCGATGTTGCTGCCGCAGTGGCAGACGAATACGCCTATTCTCATTTATTCGCCTCCCTCAAGCTTTTTGAGCAGGGGGCGCGGGTCTACCGCGTGCAGGTCCATGCCCAGCTTCTCCGGCGCAATGTCCAGCGCCAGCCCGATGACCTGCGTGATGTAAAGGATCGGGATGTTGAAGCCGCGGCGCTGCTTGCGGTTGACCTGCGACTGCCTGAGGTCGAGATTCATGTGGCAAAGGGGGCAGGCAGTGACCACGGCGTCCGCGCCGCAGTCCTCTGCCGCGTCCAGCAGTCGGGCGGTGAGCCTTGCCGTGACGTCGGAGCGCGGGACTCCGTATGCCGCGCCGCAGCATTCCACCTTGAGCGGGAACGGAGCCGCCTCGGCGCCGAGCGCCTCCACGATCTTGTCCATGGCTACCGGGTTCTCGTGGTGGTCGAAGCGCATGATCTCGGGCGGCCGGTTCATGATGCATCCGTAATAGGGTGCAAGGCTCAGGCCCTTGAGCTTCTTGACTGCACGTGCCTTGAGCGCTTCCACGCCGTAGTCCTCGAAGATGATCTGGAGCACGGACTTGGTGGTGACGCCGCCTTCGTAGGGGCGGTCCAGCAGCTGGTTGGTCTTTTCGCGAAAGTCCTTGCGGGAGAGGCGGTGTTCGGCGGTCTTGAGGTTGGTCAGGCAGCTCGGGCAGGGCGTGGTGACCCGTTTGTGGCCCATGGCCTCCACCCGCTCAAGGTTTCTGGCCGAGAGGGCCGCCGCCAGCGAGTGATCCACGGTGTGGGCCGGGGTGGAACCGCAACAGCTCCAGTCGTCGATCTCCAGCAGCTCTATGCCGAGACCGGCCATGCACTCGCGGGTGCACATATCGTATTCGCGCGCCGATCCGGTCTGGGAGCAGCCCGGATAGTATGGAATCTTCATCAGGTTCATTCGCCCGCCTCCTCGCGTTGCAGATAGCGGCGGAAGATGCGTTTGACCTCGTCGCGTCCCTTGATTTCGTGGGGCCTGAAGTCGAGCTTGCCGATGGAGAGCGCCTTGGGGGCGATGTCGGCGCCGGTCCAGAACCGGCCGGTCTTCAGGTTGTAGTTGGCGGCGACGCCCATTTCGAAGACGCGGCCGTGGCGCTTAACGGATTCAAGAAATCCGTCGTAGAAGGTTTTGACGTTCTTTTCCGCGGCGTATCCCTCCCGCCGGGCCATGTGCCTGAGTACGTCCATGATCAGGGCCACGTCGATGCCCTGAGGACATCGGGTGGTGCAGGACTCGCAAGTGGCGCACAGCCAGAGGGATTTCGATTTGAGGATGCGTTCTTTCTGCCCGGCCTGCAAAAGACGCATGATCTGGTTGACGGGGATGTCGTATACGAACGTGTACGGACATCCCGCGGTACAGTTGCCACATTGGTAGCAGGTGGCCGGGTCCTGTCCCGATTCGCGCTTCACGTCCTCAATGAAGGTCGCGTCGCAGCTTTTTCCCATACTGAGAATTTCCATATGAAAACTCCATCGCTTCCGGCTGGATGCGGAGTCATTCCGAGAAGTCAGCCCGTAAAAATGGTGGTCAACGTACCCCGAAGAAGGATTATTGTCCACATTCGGGGCCGGTGTGGGTGAAATTGCATTGATCGAGAAGTGAGGGCGGGTTTGTGTTTCGAAATCTTGAAAAAGTATCGGTTATTATTTCCAATCGACCTAATTATTGCCGCCATCAATGTGCCCGTGCACCGCTTCGGGCGGCCTGTTGGTGACTGATCCGGTCAGAAATTGGATGTCAACACGCCGATATTTCTGTTCGTCCGCATAAGGGCGCTGTCGGTCCTTGCAGAATGGTTCGCCATCGGAAAGGTCGAGTCCTGCTTCCAGTTCGGACCGGCCTTCCACTATGATGCGGTCCTGATGCTCCTGAAACCAGCTTCGGACCGGCTCTTGCGTTTCGAAAAGGCAGAAGGTGTAAATGGCCATGGCCCGGCGCGCGGACAGTTCGGCGTTGGTGGCGAAGTCCTCAAAATACAGAGTACTGTTGTTGTCGTATGAATCCAGTTTTCTTCTGGCGATTCTGTCCCTGTCGTCATCCAGCCTGCACGAGGCGTGACCGATGAAGGCGATCATGGACGCGCCGAGTTCTTCGTAACGTTTGGGAATCGTGGAGCAGATACGCAGCAGTTTCTGCTTGTCACTCGGTGCGAACCGGTTGTGGCCGAAGCTGGTGCCGCTGCCATAGGTAATGGTAATGGTCGAGTTGGCCTCGTTCTGTTCTCTGCCGCCGTAATCATCGCCTATGCCTGCGAGCACCACCCCTGCTGCCGTGGCGATGCCCACCGCCGTGAACACGAAGAAGGCAGTCAGGCCGCCGAACAGGTCGCACAGGGCTACCCAGTGGTCTTCCGCAGGCTTCATTCGCTCTCCTTCGAGTCCCTCAGGTTTTGCAGCAGGCGTTCAAGCACCGTCTCAAGTTCAACGATGTTATTATCGTCCAAGGTGGAACGTATGCGTTTAAGGTCAGCATCCAGATCATAGCCATGTTTTTTCAACGCTTTCTCCTGCTGCCTCATTCGTATGATGAGTGCGTTGTGCAGCCGGTCCAGCTCTTCCGGGATGCCCCCCATTTTTCTGACAGCATCCCGAAGGTTACGATCATAGTTGATGGTTTTCCTGTAATTGCGGACCATCCCGTGCAGCTTCAGCACCGTTCCTTCGATTTTTTTGCGCATCTGGTCGTAGCTCTGAGTTGTGGCTCTGAGTTGGGCGTTGATGATCTTTGCCTCATGATGCAGCTGAGTGTGATCGTTGCGTGATATTTCGAGGGTCTCGCGGCTGGCCTTGGTGGCGGACTCCATGCTCTTCGCGAGTTCTTCGAATTTCTCCTCCAGCAGATTCAGATCGGCCTGAATGGATTTCTCCAGGTTCGTTGAACCGTTTTGCATTGTCTCGCAGAATGTGCGGGTGCTGTTCCGCATGGATTCCGTGCATTCTCGCGAGGCCTTGGCGCAGTCCGTAGCCGCGTGGCTCAGTTGGGAAAAGTGGTTGGAGAATTCCGCTTTGAGCACAATCGTGATGGCTTCGGCGATTTCCTGTGCCGGGATGATTCGCTGCCCCCTGATGCTGGTATCGATGGATTCAAGTTTGCCGCAGACCGCGTTGGAGTGAGTGTCCATTACGCTGATCATGTCCGTGGGCTGGTCGGCGAGGTTGCTGAAAAAACCTTTGATTATCTTTATCCCGATGGCACCGCCTATGCCCGCAACGCTGGACCAGAAGGCGAGCGAAAGCGTCAGCATGAGCTTCTTTATTTCCTGAAAGTGCTGGCCGAGAAATTTTGTTCTGTCAGACGCTTCCGACAGCTCGACCGCGCCAGTGCCCAGGGCCAGCCCGAGAAATGTGCCGAGGATGCCCAGCGAGGTCATGATGCTTCCCGCGTTCTCGGACAGATACAGCGTGAAGGTTCTCGGAGCGTCGGCCAGTTCCTCCGAGTTCTGCCAGCGGCGAATGTCGTATAGGATGACCGATATGAAGAGGGTCGCGATGAGGGCGATGAAGGTGGCCGTGATGAAGACGGTCCAGAAACCGTTGTCCGGGAAGTCCAGCAACAGCGGGACGAAGAAGTTGGGCCACCAGATCAGCGCCTGCGTGAAGTAGGCTTGCGTCTGATGGCAGTGCAGGCCGAGACAATTTGATGAAACCGTCCACGCGCCCATGAATACGAATAGGGCGGCAACGGTCTGCATCAGGCGTCCGGGATTCGTCTGCCAGAGGGGGAGCAGTGGTGGTATCGGCGTCATGCGAAAACCGATACAGAATTTACCTTATAAAGTCTACCCTATAAGTAGGGGCTGGAGCATGAGTCTGGGGAGGATTTCTCCGGCCTTGCCGTGAAGGGCGAAGTCCATGAATCCGGTGTTGGGCGTGGGTTCAAGGTTGACCTCGACCGTGACGGCGCCGTGCCGGTTGGCGAGGTCCGCGAGGGATGCGGCGGGCTGGACCAACCCGGAGGTGCCTATCACCAACAGAATATCCGCATTGGCTGCGGCTTCGACGGATGAGTGCAGGGTGCCCGGTTCGAGTTGTTCTCCGAACCAGACCACGTCCGGCCTGAGCAGGGCGTTGCATCCGGGGCACTTGGGCAGCGGCGGGAGCACGTCGTGGTCTTCGGTCTTGAAGGTGCACTGGGGGCAGCGCACGCGCCAGATGTTTCCGTGCAGTTCAAGGACGCTCTCGCTGCCTGCCTGCTGATGCAGGCCGTCCACATTCTGGGTGATGAGGTTGAATGAGGGGGTGGCCGCCTCCATGGCGGCCAGCGCTTCATGGGCAGGATTGGGCCGGCACTGGCGCAGCATGTCGCGTCGCCAGTTGTAGAAGTCCCATACTTTCTGCGGATCGCGTGCAAAGGCCTCAGGGTGCGCAAGGTCCTCGGCGCGCAGGCCGTTCCACAATCCGTCGGCCCCGCGAAACGTAGGCACGCCGGATTCCGCGGAAACCCCCGCGCCGGTGAGGACCACGATGCGTTCTGCGCCGTCCACGAGCGCTTTGACTGTTTCGATGCTGGCTATCATTTTTACACGCTATCCCACCCCATAATCCAAATCAATCGACATTTTTAAGAAGACTTGCAAAGCGCAAACGACCTGAGTATGTTTCGCTTCTCGTTTTTGTGAAATATCGATCAAACATTATGACGCGTGGAGGGTGCTTTGACACAGCGCACGGTATATTTCATAGAAGGTGACGGCATCGGCCCCGAGGTCTGGGCATCCGCCCGCCCGGTGCTTGATGCGGCCATGGACAAGGCCTATGGCGGAAGCAACTCGCTCGACTGGGTGGAGCTGCTCGCCGGGGAAAAGGCGTTTGCCGAAACCGGTGAATATCTTCCCCAGACCACCATGGACGCCCTCGCAAAGGCCGAACTGGCCATGAAGGGCCCGCTGGGAACTCCGGTGGGAAAGGGTTTTCGCAGCCTGAACGTAACCATGCGGCAGGCCTTTGACCTGTACGCCTGCATCCGTCCGGTGCGGCATTTCGCTGGCATTGAGTCCCCGGTCAAGCATCCCGAGCGTGTCGACATGGTCGTTTTCCGCGAAAACACCGAAGACGTGTACGCGGGCATCGAGTACGCCTCCGGCAGCGCGGAAGCCAAGAAGCTCATCGCATTCCTGCGTGACGAACTGGGTGCGGACGTTGACCCCAGTGCGGGCGTTGGCATCAAGCCCATGACCGAAAAAGGCAGCAAGCGTCTTGTACGCCGTGCCATCGAGTTCGCCGCACGCGAAGGCCGCGAATCCGTGACGCTGGTGCACAAGGGCAACATCATGAAGACCACCGAAGGCGCGTTCCGGGCGTGGGGCTATGAAGTTGCCGAGCAGGAATTTGCCGGGACCTGCGTCATGGAAGGCGAAGAGGGCAAGGTCGTGGTCAAGGACCGCATCGCCGACGCCATGTTCCAGGAATGCCTCATGCGTCCGGAACAGTATTCCGTGGTCGCCACAAGCAACCTCAACGGCGACTATATCTCTGACGCGCTCGCCGCACAGGTCGGCGGACTCGGGCTGGCCCCGGGCGTGAACATGGGCGATACGCTCGCCATGTTCGAAGCGACCCACGGCACGGCCCCCACCATCGCGGGCAAGGACATGGCCAACCCCGGAAGCCTGATCCTTTCCGGCGCCATGCTGCTGGACCACGCCGGTTTCGGCGAAGCTGCCGAATTGGTGCGCGGCTCCGTGGAAAAGGCGCTGGCCGCTCGCAAGGTCACGGTCGATCTGGCCTCGCAGATTCCCGGCGCCCAGCAGGTCGGCTGCCGTGAGTTCGGCGAGATCATTCTGGCCGGTATCTAATTACGAAACGACCGCCGCGGATCCATCGGGTTCGCGGCGGTTTTTCATACTATGATCGAATTATCCCAACTCGCGCTTTTCGCCGGTGCTGTCTTCGTTCTGGCGCTCACGCCCGGACCGGACATCCTTTATGTTCTGGCCCGTGGTATTTCGCAGGGCCGCAAGGCGGGGCTGTGTGCCGCGGCCGGGTTCAATCTGGGCGTGATCGTGCATACGTTTTTTGCTGCGTTCGGCGTTTCCGCCGTGCTGGCGGCCTCGGCCACGGCCTTTACCATCATCAAGCTCGCGGGGGCGGCCTATCTGGTTTATCTCGGGATCATGATGTTTCGCAGTGCGGCCACGGCGAGTGCGATAGGGGGAGACAAAAGCACGATCCCCACTGCAACCATTTTCCGCCAGTCCATTGTGGCCAACGTGCTCAATCCGAAGGTGGCCCTGTTCTTTCTGGCGTTTCTGCCTCAGTTCACGGACCCGAACCGGGGACCGGTGGTGTTTCAGATGATACTGCTCGGGGCCGTGTTCATGCTCGTTTCTTTTTCCGTTTTCGCGGCGGTTGCCCTGTTCAGCGGCGCAGTCGGCGAACGGCTCCGTACGGGGCCGGAGATGGAGCGCGCCCTCAACCGGACCGCCGGAACCGTTCTGGTGGGACTGGGTGTGACGCTGGCGCTTTCCGACGTCTGAGTTTTCCGCCCTTTGAGATCGACTTTTCTTGACGCTTGAACCGACTGCGGTTAGGGCCTGATCGAAAGGACGGGAAAACGATCATGCGACGTGCCGAACTCGACGCTTCCTTGCGCTATCTGCTCGCCGCTCCGTGGCCGCACGCCACGGCGCTCGTTTCGCTTTGCATTGCGGCCGTGCTCACGGTCTGCGGCTTCACGCTGGAGGCCGAGGGCGAGTTCCGGCTCGGCGGGGCGGTCTGCCTGTGGGCGGTGTTCTGGCTGGTGGTGGCGTTTTTCGCCGGGGCTGATGGCATCTCCCGTAACAGGGAGTATCGCAGGTTGCGGCGGATGTTCATGCGCTACGGGGTCAGTGAGCGAATACTGGAGACCGTCGCCCGTTCCCGCTGCCAGCGCGATGCGGCCCTTCGTGCGGCGGAGGATGTGGGGGCACGTGCTCGGGCGGAAGCCTACTTCCGGTCCCTCGGCTACCGCTGGTATCACATCCTGCCCGATGCCGTGGTGCGCAATCCGTTCGTCTTCCTGAGCCCTTCCTTTCTGCGCACATCGTTCATGCCGGGCAAGCGCGTCCGTCGTCAGCGCATCAGGTCGAAGTAACCCAGATTCGCCATTCTTCCCCATCCCAGCCAGCTGGACATGAACCGCTTGTAACTTTCGTGCACGCGTCTGGCGCGGACGCTCTTGCCAGCTTCGTTTTCCACGGTCTCGTCGGCGACTCGCTGAAAGAGTTCAAGCAGCTTTACGGGGAAAGGGGCCACCGTGATCTCGGGATTGTCGCGCAGGCGCTTTATGGCTCTGCCGTTAAGGACCGCGAACCTGGTGACGATGTGTTGGGTCACGTCCGCTGCGCAACTTCTGACGATCTCCTTGAGGTGCTGGGGCAGGGCGTCATAGGCGTGGCTGTTGATGCCCAGTTCGAGTATCCCTGAGGGTTCCTGCCAGCCGGGGTAGTAATAGTGCGAGGCGACCGTGTCGAGTCCCAGCCGGATGTCGATGTGCGGGCCGATCCAGTCCGCCGCGTCAAGCCGATTTGATTGCATGGCCGGGACAAGGTCCGATGCCGGAAACTGCACTGGTTCGGCGCCGAGTTTCGCGTAGATTCGCGCACCCAGACCGGGGATTCTGATCCGCAGCCCGTTCAGGTCCGCAGGCTCTTCGAGCGGAGCCTTGAACCATCCGCCCATCTGCATTCCCGTGGCTCCCATGGGGAAGGGCACTATGCTGAAACGGCGGTAGATGTCCTGCCAGAGCGAGAGGCCCTCGTCACCGAGAATCCATGCCAGACAGCCTTCCGCGTTCATGCCGAAGGGCACTGATGAAAACCAAGCCGTGGCAGGTTCGATGTCATCCCAGTAATAGGAAGAGGCGTGGTAGCACTGAATTTCGTTCTGGGAGGCGGCGTCGAAGACATCAAGGGCGCCCATGATCTCCCCGGCTGCGTGCAGTTCTATTTCCAGCTCGCCCTGGCTGAGAACATTGACTCGTTCGGCAAAGAGTTGAGCGCCGTCGTGCATTACCGGCATGTTTCTGGGCCATGCCGTGGCCATGCGCCAGCGAATGGGATCACTGCCCGTACCGGAAGTCGGGGTGCAGGCCGCAAGGGTCATTGCCCCGGCGCCGGCGAAAAACTCTCTGCGTTTCATGCCGCAGGCTTAGCAGAAAGCGCCGTGGTGGACAATTATTAGGAAGTGAAGTCCTGCATCCCGCAACGTTTGCAGTCGCCGCAGTCAATTCCCGGGCAGCCCGGTGTCACCACGGCCTTTTGCGCCTGATGCCATTCCCTCAGCATGAACGCGCGTCGCACGCCTATGTCCACACATTCCCACGGAAACGGTTCGTCGTCCGCACGCACGCGATCGAGATACTCGGAAGGGTCGCCGTCCCAGCGTTTGAGGGCCTTTTTCCAGCCGCCGTGCTTTGCGGCGAGCATGATGAAATCGGCAATGCGCTCGTCGCCGCGAGCCAGCAGCCCCTGAAGTCGGGCCTGGAACGGGCTGTCGTGGGTGAGCGTCAATCCCTTGTATGGTTTGACGAGCTTGCGGAGCTGTTTCAGGCGGCGATCAAGCTGTTCTTCCGTCGCCATGGGAGCCCACTGGAATGGCGTCCAAGGCTTGGGGACGAGGCAGCTCGCGCCAAGCGTGATGCGCATGAAGGATTTCTTGCGTCCGCCGGGTTCTTCGGAGCGGATGTCGATGATGCGCTGCATGAAGCTGGAGAGTTCTTCGTAGTCTTCGTCCGTTTCACCGGGCCAGCCAACGATGATGTAGCTCTTGAGGTGGTTCACCCCGTAGCGGGCGCACAGGCGTACGGCCTTGAGAAAGTCGTCCGGGTCGAGCTTCTTGCTTGCCATGTTGCGCAGCCGCTCGCTGGCTCCCTCAAGGGCGAGGGTGATGGTGCGGATGCCGCACTGACGCAGGAACACCAGCAGTTCCTCGGTGATGCCGTCCGCGCGCATGGACGACAGGGAAAACTTGGTCTTGCGTTCCTTGAGCCATTTCAGGAACGGCAACAGGTCGGGCCAGTCCGTGAGCGCGGTGCCCACGAGGCCCACCTTGAGCGGATTGGTGCGTTCCACCACGTCCTTCATGACATCTATGTCGGCGTGACGGGGTGGACGGTAGATGTATCCTGCGGCGCAGAAGCGGCAGCCGTAGGGGCAGCCGCGGTTCACTTCCAGCAGCAGGGTGTCCTTGAAGGTGGCCGTGGGACTGACGAAGCAGGACCACGCCGGATCGGGGAGTTTGCTGCCGAGGGCGGACACCACTCGGCGCACGGGCGTTTTCGATCTGCCCGGAACGTAGACGCCTGGACGGTCCTTGACCGCCTCCAGAAAGTCGGACTTGCTTCCACCCGCGAAAATGTGTTCGCGCAGGTCGAGAAGCAGTTGCAGGTGGTCCTCGTTGGCCTCTCCCACCCAGAAGAGATCCACGAACGGCGCGATGGGCGCCGGGTTCAGGAAGGCGGGCGGCCCGCCTGCGAGAACCAGAGGGAAGTCCGGGCGTTCCGCCGCAAGCGGCGGAACGCCCGAGGCCTCCAGGGTGCGCGCGAGAAGGAGATAATCCTCCTCATATGTCACGCTGAAGGCGAGGACAGGGAATGAGGATAGTGGGTGGGATGCCTCCCTCGATACAGGCTCGCCGCCGTCCGGGCCGTGTCCGGTCTTATCCGGAAACACGCGCTCAACCGCCATGCGCGGTTCCTCCGCAAGGAGGCGGTAGACGGCTTGCCAGCCGAGGGTCGACACTGCCAGCGCCTCACCTCCGGGCACCACGATGGCCGTGGGCAGCCGACCGCCGTGGTCTGGAGCCAAAGGCTCCTCCCGGCCGTAAAACAACTGATGCTTTGCGTTAGCTATGGCGAATCCCTCCGCCCGCCAAGGCGCGGTCTGGCAAATTCCTCATGGACGCCTCCGTTAGTCCGCGTTTCTGCGGATGAATGCGGGGACGTCGAAATCGTCTTCCTCGAAGATGAATTCCTCTTCACCCGGTCCGGCCACGGCGCGGCGGGAGACCTGCTGCTGCGGAGCGGGTTCCTCGGCGGCAGCGGCGCCCTTGCGCAGGTAGGCCGGGATGTTGCGGTTCTCTTCGACGACGCGGCGATGGCCTTCGCGCATGCCGGAGCGTGCGGTCTGTTCCTGGCTCTGTCCGCGGGACATGCCCCGGGGTCCGAGCAGCATCATCTTCTGCTGGTCGGCCTTGGACATCTGCGGCTCGGGCTCTTCCATGGCCTGCTGGATGCCGGTGGCGATCACGGTGATGCGCATTTCGTCGCCCGCGTCCGGGTCGAAAACCGTACCGAAGAAGATTTCCGCGTCTTCGTGGGCTTCCTTGTAAATGATGTCGGCGGCCTCGGAGACCTCGTCGATGAGCATGTCCGGGCCGCAGGTGATGTTGATGAGCACGCCCTTTGCGCCTTCGATGGACACGTCTTCCAGCAGCGGGCTGGTGATGGCCTTCATGGCCGCTTCCTTGGCGCGTCCTTCTCCGGAGGAGATGCCGGTGCCCATGAGCGCCATGCCGGAGCTGGCCATGGCGGCCTTCACGTCCGCGAAGTCGAGGTTGATCAGGCCGTGTACGGTGATGAGGTCCGCGATGCCCTTGACCGCGTAGTAGAGCACTTCGTCGGCCTGCTTGAGCATGTCGGCGAACGCGGCCTTTTTGGCGGCGAGCTGCAGCAGGCGGTCGTTGGGGATGGTGATGATGGAGTCCACCACTTCGGACAGGGCCTTGATACCCTTTTCGGCGGAGCCGAGGCGGCGGCGTCCCTCGAAGTAGAAAGGCTTGGTCACGACGCCCACGGTGAGCGCGCCCATTTCACGGGCGATCTCGGCGACGACGGGCGCGGAGCCGGTGCCGGTGCCGCCGCCCATGCCTGCGGTGATGAAGACCATGTCGGCGCCTTCGAGGGAGGCGCGGATCTGGTCCACGGATTCCTGCGCGGCTTCGCGGCCGATGTCCGGATTGGCGCCTGCACCCAGACCCTTGGTGAGCTTTTCGCCCATCTGGATCTTGTGTTCGGCAAGCGATTTGTGGATGTCCTGCGAATCGGTGTTGGCAACGATGAATTTCACGCCCTTGAGCGCGGACTGAATCATGTTGTTGACCGCGTTTCCGCCACCGCCGCCGCAACCGACGACTTTGATCTTCGCATTGGTGTCGTGTTCGATTTCAAAGTATTCCATTGTTTCCTCCTTCCCTGGGTTTCCCTGTTCTTCCCGTTAAGCGATGTCCGTAAACCACTTGCGCATCCTGCCCAGAATGCGGTCGAACCCTGATTCGTCGCGGATCTTGAACGCCCGCTGACGCGGTCCGCTCTCTTCGCCCGCGCCGTGCATCAGAAGCCCGACTGCAGTGGCGTACTTGGGACTGTTGACTTCCTCAACGAGCCCGCCGATTCCGCTCGGATAGCCGATGCGGACCGGAAGGTCGAAAATCTGTTCGGCCAGCTCCTGCATGCCGTCGATGAGGCACGTGCCGCCCGTGAGCACCACGCCTGCGGCGATCATGTTCTTGTAGCCTGACTTGATCAGCTCCTGATCCACGAGAGCGAGGACTTCCTCGCAGCGAGGCTCGCATATCTCGGCCAGCACGCGCTTGCTCATGGTACGGGATTCGCGTCCGCCCACGCTGGGTACTTCGAGAATCTCGTCGGTGGTGACCAGATCGCTCATGGCGCAGCCGTGCCGGAGCTTGATCTTCTCGGCCGCTACCATGGGGGTGCGCAGGCCGTAGGCGATGTCGTTGGTGAGATTGTGGCCGCCAAGCGCCAGCACCGAGGTGTGCTTGATGCTGTCCTTGTTGAAGATGGCCAGATCGGTGGTCCCGCCGCCGATGTCCACCAGCGCCACGCCGATTTCCCGTTCTTCCGGGGAGAGCACGGCCTTGCTGGATGCCAGCGATTCGAGAACGATGTTGGAGACGTCCAGACCCGAGCGGTTGCAGCTGCGGATGATGTTCTGAGCCGAGGTCACAGCGCCGGTGACAATGTGCACCTTCACTTCGAGCCGCACGCCCGCCATGCCCAGCGGATCGGCGATGCCGCGCTGGTCGTCCACGATGAATTCCTGCGGCAGGGTGTGCAGCACTTCCCGGTCCATGGGGATGGCGATGGCCTTGGCGGCTTCGATGACACGGTCCACATCGCGCTGGGTGACTTCGCCACCCTTGACGGCGATGACTCCGTGGCTGTTGAAGCCCTGAATGTGACTGCCCGCGATGCCCGCGTACACCGAGCGGATGTCGCAGCCCGCCATGAGCTCGGCCTCTTCGAGCGCCTTCTTGATGCACTGCACCGTCTTTTCGATGTTCACCACCACGCCACGGCGCAGTCCCGTGGAGGGAGCGGTGCCGATGCCGATGATGTCCACGCCGCCTTCCGGGGTGGCTTCCCCCACGACGACGCAGATTTTGGTGGTCCCGACATCAAGGCCGACGATCAGGTCGTTTCTGGCCATGGAAATGTCTCCTTTCTTCCCTGTCTATTTATTGCGGCGCGGAGTTATCCGCGCAGTCTCACCCATACTTTGTCGCCGGTGGCCTGCACCGAGACGACCCTTGAAAACTCTCCGCGACGAGCGAGGTCGCGCCATGCGGTGTTGATGCGGGCCAGCTGGGTTTCCCAGCGGTCCATGTCCAGCACCACGTTCACCCCCACCGTGTCCAGCCGGGCCTCGATCTGGTGGCTCGGGAGCACCCGCACCCATGCCACCTGCGTCATGTCGAACGGGGCACGGCCCGATCCGACGAAATTCACGAATCCCTGAAGCGCTTCGCCGCCCTGCACGTTTTCGCCCATGCGAAGCATCGGCATGGAGGCATATTCTCCCGGTGCAGCCGGAGCGATGACGCGGCCTTCGGCGTCCGCGAAGCTCAGTTTTCCGTCTCGCACCGTCCAGAAGGCCGGCTCGCGTTCGGTCACGTTGACGATAAGCCTGCCCGGAAGCTCGCGCCGCACCGTGGCCGATTCGATCCACGGGCTGTTGGAGATGAGCCGTTCCACTTCGGAAACGTTCAGGTCCACGCAGTTCTCGCCAAGCTCCACGTCGCCAAGCGCCATGAGGTCGCCGCGCGTCAGGTGTTGGTTGCCGCTTATGACCACTTCGCCAAGGCCGAAGTACGGGCTGGAGGTCACCCAGCGATACCCGTAGAGCAGTCCTGCGCCGAGAACGGCCAGACCGCCCAGCGCCATGAGGGTGAACAGCGTGTTGCGGACAAAGCGGAACGCGCCGATGCCGGAAGCGGGCTGGCGGCTGCGCTGCCTGCGGCGTTTGTTGACCGTTTTGCCGCCCAGTCTGGGGCGATTCTTGCCGAGCGTGATGGTGCTCATATGATGATGACCTCCGTTTCCAGCTTCACATCGAATCGCTTCGCCACTTCCTCGCGGGCCGCCTCGATGAGTTCGACGGCTTCGCGTGCGGTGCCTTCACCCGTGTTCTCAAGAAAATTCGCGTGCATGGGCGAAAAACGGCAACCGCCGTGCTCCCGCCCCTTGAAACCGGCCTGATCCAGCAGTCTGCCAGCGCTGTCGCCCACGGGGTTCTTGAACACGCATCCGGCGGTCCAGGCGGCAATGGGCTGTCCGGCCTTTTTCCTGTCCATGGTTTCCTTCATGGCGGCCTTGACCTTTTCCGGCGTGGACTCCGAGAGCGCGAACTCCACTTCATGGATCATGTAGCGGCTGATGCGTCCCGGGTCGAAGCTGCGGTAGCCCCATGCACATTCGGCGGCGTCGATCCATTCGAGCCCTTCAGTGGGCGTCCAGACACGCACCCGGCGCACCACCTGCGACATCTCGGTGCCGTAAGATCCTGCGTTCATGGCAACCGCGCCGCCGACGGTTCCGGGAATTCCCGAAAGACCTTCCATGCCGGAGAGTCCGGACTTGAAGGCCCAGCCGAGCAGGGCGGGCAGATGCAGTCCCGCTCCGGCGCGAAAGATGACCTGATCGCCGTCCTGTCCCACCTGTTCGGGCGTGGCCGGGGACTGAATGCGCACAAGGGCCAGATCGGAGACATCCCCGGCGGCGAGCAGGTTGCTTCCCTTGCCGATGACGAAGGGCCGCACGGTCTCCCGCAAAAGGAAGTCCGAGAGTTCGTCGAAATCGGTCTCGCCGCGCACGGTGAGTTCACATGCGGCCTCGCCGCCCATTCTCAGGGTGGTGAGGTCGCTCAGGGAGATATGCCGCCGAATGCCCAGTGCCATGGTTACTCCTCGTCCTCCTGCTTGTTGAGCCAGTTCTCGCCCACGGTCCAGATGGACCCTGCGCCCTGTGTCATGAGCAGGTCACCGGGCTGAAGGATGCGGGGCAGTTCCTTTTCAATGGCCCCGAAATCCGGGAAGAAGCGTACCTTCACGTCGCTGACCTGCTTGATGCCCTGCGCGAGAGACAGACCGTTCACGCCCGGGATGGGCGATTCGGACGCGGGATAGATTTCCGTCAGCAGCAGCATGTCCGCCGCGTCGAAGGCCTTGCAGAAGTCGCCGAACAGGGCCTGCGTGCGGGTGAAGCGATGCGGCTGGAAGGCTACGATCAAACGACGGTCCGGATAGCAGGCCTTGGCGGTTTCGAGGTTGGCGACCACTTCCGCGGGGTGATGTCCGTAATCGTCCACCACGAGCACGCCCTTGCGCTCGCCCTTGCGTTCGAAACGCCGTCCCACGCCGCCGAAGTTGGACAGGCCGCGCAGGATTTCATCCTTGTCCAGTCCTGCCTCGATGGCCACACCGATGGCGCCGAGCGCATTGAGCACGTTGTGGCGGCCGGGTTGGGCCACGGTGGCCTCGCCCCAGAGCTCGCCGTCAAGGTAGACGCGGAACATGCTGCGCAGGTGCGAGGTTATAATCTCGCCGCGCAGACGGTTGTCCGCGTTCAGCCCGTAGGTCATGCAGGGGCGCTTGATGTGCGGCAGCAGACGCTGCACGCCGGGATCGTCGCCGCAGACCACGTTCATGCCGTAGAACGGGATCTTGTTCATGAAATCCGTGAAAGAGTCGTCGATGGCCTGAATGCCGTCGTAGAAATCGAGGTGGTCTTCGTCCACGTTGGTGACCACGGTGATGACCGGGGGCAGGAACAGGAAGGAGCCGTCTGACTCGTCGGCCTCGGCGATGAGATGGTCGCCGTCGCCGAGTCGCGCGTTGGCGCCGTAGGTGTTCAACCTGCCGCCGATGATGACGGTGGGGTCGAGGCCCGCTTCGGTGAAGATGGTGGCCAGCAGGGAGGTCGTGGTGGTCTTGCCGTGCGTTCCGGCCACGGCGATGCCGGTGCGAAGGCGCATGAGCTCGGCCAGCATCTCCGCGCGGGGGATGATGGGAATGCCCAACTCGCGGGCTTTGACCAGCTCCGGGTTGTCGTCCGGAATGGCGGTGGACTTCACCAGCACGTCAACGTCGCGAACGTTGTCTTCGCCGTGGCCGATGTAGACCTGTGCGCCCAGCTGCTGAAGCCTGCGCACGGCCGGTCCGGCCGAGAGGTCCGATCCGGTGACCGTGAAGCCCATGTTGATGAGCACCTCGGCGATGCCGTTCATGCCCGAACCGCCGATGCCCACCATGTGGATGGTGTTCACTCTGGCCTGGAGGGCGGGGCAACTTTCTCCCCGGTATTTCAGCGTAGGTCCCTGTGCTGCTGCCATGTCGTCTCCCGATTATCTGCGGCTTGAGGCGATCGCCTCAAGTCCGTCCACGATGTCCGACGCCGCGTCCGGCTTTGCGAACCCGGCGGCGTTGCGGCCCATTTCGGCCAGTCGTCCGGAGTCGAACATCGATTCCATGTTGTGTTTCAGCCAGCCCTGTTCCAGTTCGGGCTGGGGGACCACCACGCTGCCGCCCGCGGCTTCAATGGCACGGGCGTTGGCGGTCTGGTGGTCGTGTGTCGCGTACGGGAAGGGCACCAGCGCCGAGGGTTTGCCCGCAGCTGCCAGTTCGAAGACCGTGGACGCTCCGGCCCGTGCCAGAACCATATCGGCGTGGCGGTAAGCCTCGGTCATGTCTTCGATGAATCCCTTCACGCTCTGTGGATCGGCCCCGGCTTTCGCATAGGCCTCGCGCACGCGTTCCTCATCCTGCCGTCCCGCCTGATGTGTCAGGGTAATGCCCGCTTTCAGCAGGGCGGGAAGCGCCGCGACAACGGCGTCGTTCAGGGGTTTTGCTCCCTGACTGCCGCCGAGGACCAGCAGATGCCGTCCCGGGCGCTCGGCGTCGTCCTCGCGTGCTTTGAAAATCGTTTCGCGGACCGGGTTGCCGGTCAGCCGCGTCTTGGTGGCGGGGAACATGCCCGCCTTGTCCTCGAAAGACAGGAAAACCCGCTTCACCAAGCGGCCCAGCGCGCGGTTGGTCACACCCGGATAGCTGTTCTGCTCGTGCACGGCGGACGGGATGCGCAGGAGCCATGCCGCCAGTACCGGGCAGAATCCGGCGTAGCCGCCGAAACCGATGACCGCTTCGGGCCGGAAGCGGCGCAGTTCGCCCATGGCGCGGGTCAAGCCCTTTCCAAGCCAGCCGATGCCGCCGAGGATGCCTTTTACGCCGCGTCCCATGACGCCTTTGGCGGGCAGCTCCCGGAATTCGATGTCGGCCTTCTTCGCCAGTTCCCGCTCTGGGCCGGAGCCGCCGAGGAACAGCACGGAGCAGGAGGGATTGCGGCGTCTGGCTTCATGCGCCACGGCAAGCGCGGGAAAGATGTGGCCGCCGGTGCCGCCGGTGGTGATCACGAGCCGGGAGAGCGTCATTTGGAAGCCTCCCGTGAAATATTGAGCAGCATTCCCGCGCACAGCAGGGAGGCGAGCATGCTGGAACCGCCGTAGCTTATGAAGGGCATGGCCACGCCCTTGGGCGGCACGGTTCCGAGCACCACGGCAAGATTGAGCACGAAGCCGAGCGCGAGAATCAGGGTCATGCCGAACGCCGTGAAGCGGTCCTGAAGGTCTTCCTGCCTGAGCGATACGCGGAAGGCGCGGAACAGGAAGAAGCCAACCAGTATGAAGAACAGGCTCAGGCCGATGAAACCGAGCTCCTCGCCGGCCACGGCCATGATGAAGTCGTTGTGCGCTTCGGGCAGGAAGAACAGTTTCTGCTTTCCAGCGCCGAGTCCCTGACCGGTCAGCCCGCCGGAGCCGAAGGCATAGAGCGACTGCACGAGCTGGTACCCCTCGTTCTGTGCGCTGGCGAACGGGTCGAGGAATGCGGTCCAGCGTTTGAGGCGGTAGGGGGAAGAGGCGATGAGCTGCCATCCCGCGAACGCGCCGAAGGCACCGGCCATAACCAGATAGCTCAAGCGGGTACCGCCTACCATGCACATGAAGAACAGGATGGCCGCAAGGAATACCGCGCCGCCGAAGTCCGGCTGCGTCATGAGCAGCAGGCAGAACAGGCCGGTGACCACGAACGGCGGCAGGAAACCGATGGAGAAATGCTTCACCTTGTCCTGCTTCTTGGCGAAGAAGTAGGCGAGGTAGATCACCAGCGCGGGCTTGGCGAATTCCATGGGCTGAATGTTGATCGGCCCCATGGAGAGCCAGCGGGATGCGCCGCCCGCGCTCACGCCAAGCGGGGTCAGGCCGCACAGCACCAGCAGCACCGCCACGGTGAACACCCAGAAATAGGTCAGGCCGTAAATCATCCTGCGGGGGATACGGCTTGCGGCGTACATGGCGACGAGGCCGCCCGCCGCGAACATCGCCTGCTTCTTGAAATAGAAGTACTTGTCCGCATGAAAACGCTCGGCCATGATGCCGCTGGAAGACAGCACCATGATCAGCCCGAAGCCCACGAGCAACATGACCGAGGTCAGCAACCAGCGGTCCATGTCCCCGTTGTTGGGGGCGGGTTTGCGAGCGTTCAGCTTGCGGTTCATCTAGTCCTCCAGCTCCTCGAAGATGCGGCGGAAGTCCTCTCCGCGCGCCTTGTAGTCTGCGTACTGGTCAAAGCTCGACGTGCCGGGCGAGAGCAGTATCACGTCACCGCGGGATGCGGCGGAATACTGGCGCTTCACGGCCTTCTCCATCGTCTTGTCCCACGTCACGTTGAAGTAGCGGGACAGGGGCTTTTCAAACACGTCGCGCGAGCCGCCGAACAGGCCCACGCGGATCACGCGTCCTTCCAGCGCTTTCAGCAGGGCGTCCATGTCGCCGCCCTTGTAAACGCCGCCCATGAGCAGGCGCACCGGGCGTTTGCGAAAGGTTTTTACCGCCGCAGCCACGGCCTCGAAGGTGGTGGCCTTGGTGTCGTTGACGAAGGTCACGCCGCCCTTTTCCCCCACGGTTTCGATGCGGTGGGGCTGGGCCGGAAACTCCCTGACGGCCTTGGTGGCCTGTTCCATGCTTACGCCGAAGTGTTTCACGGCCTGCCAAGCGGCTTCGGCATTGGCGCAGTTGTGCTCGCCCGGCAGCGTCGGGGACTGGAACCGTTCTGTGCATTGAGACCAGACGATCTGTGCCTCGGTGAACTCGCGGTCCGCGAGCAGTTGGCGCAGGGAGTCGCCCAGCACTGCAACGTCGCCGGAAGTCTGGTTGGCGAACAGCCGCAGCTTGGCGTCGAGGTACTCTTCCATGCTCTCGTGCCAGTCCAGATGGTTGCCGGAGAAGTTGAGCATGATGGCGGCGGCGGGGCGAAAGTCGCGGCAGTGCATGAGCTGAAAGCTGGAAATCTCCAATACCAGGGCATCCGCCTTGCCGTCTTCGAGCAGAAATTCCGTAAGCGGGGTGCCGAGGTTGCCGCCGGCAAAGACCGTTTTTCCTGCCGCTTCAAGCATGGCCTTGCACAGAAGCGTGGTGGTGGTCTTGCCGTTGGTCCCGGTCACCGCCAGCACGGGGATGTCGGTATTGGCGTAGCCCAGCTCCATCTCCGCGATGATGCGTTCAGCCGGGACAGCGGCCATGGCCTCGATCTTCCGCACGTCCGCGCCCGGAGAGGGGACCACGAGATCCGCTCCTTCGAACATCTCAGGGGTGTGCGGGCCGAGGATGATGTCCACGCCGTCGAGTCCTTCCGCGGAAAGATCGAGGTCTTCGCGGCGATCCAGCAGGCTGACCCGCGCTCCATGTGCTGCCAGAAAGCGCGCCGCGGCCAGACCGGAACGCTGTGCGCCCACGACCACGGCCCGGATGCCTTCAAGTTGTGTGAGGTCGATCTTCGTCATGGCCTACCTCAGCTTGAGTGTGGACAGCGCGGTGAGCGCCATCAGTATGGAGAAGATCCAGAACCGGATGATGATCTTGGATTCCGGAATCCCCTTGAGTTCGAAATGGTGGTGCAGGGGGGCCATGCGGAAGATCCGCTTGCCGCCCGTCATCTTGAAGTAGCCCACCTGCAGGATGACCGAGAGGGTCTCGAAGACGAAGACACCGCCGACGATGATCAGCAGCAGTTCCTGCTTGGCGAGGACCGCCACGAAGCCCAGCGCGCCGCCAAGGGCCAGCGAACCCACGTCGCCCATAAATACTTGCGCGGGATAGGCGTTGAACCAGAGGAAGCCGAGTCCGGCTCCCACCATGGCGCCGCAGAAGACCGTCACCTCGCCGATGCCTGGCAGCAGCGGGACGGAGAGGTATTCCGCAAAGGCGGCGTGGCCGGAGATGTAGACGAAGATGGCGAAGCAGGCCATGGCTACCACCATGGGGCCGATGGCGAGCCCGTCCAGACCGTCCGTGAGGTTCACCGCGTTGCTCGCGCCCACCATGACCACCACGGCAAAGGGCAGGTAGAACCAGCCCAGATCCGGGGTGATGTCCTTGAAGAAGGGCACCGCCAGTTTGGTGGAGTAGGTGGGTTCGTGGATGAGGACGGCGATGGCCGCGCCCGCCACGAGCAGCTGGCCGAGAAATTTCGCCTTGGCGGAGAGGCCGAGGTTCCGTTTCTTGACCACCTTGATGTAGTCATCTGCGAAGCCCACCGCGCCGAAGCCGGTGAAGACCAGCAGTGCCAGCCATACGTAGTGGTTGGTGAGGTCCGCCCAGAACAGGGTGCTGACGAGCACGCTGAAGATGATCATGACGCCACCCATGGTCGGGGTGCCCTGCTTGCACTTGTGGGCCGCCACCTCGCTCTGGATGGACTGGCCGCACTTGATGCGCTGCAGCCAGCGGATCATCATGGGACCGAATACTATGGAAATGATCAGCGCGGTGAGCAGCGCCCAGACCGAACGGAAGGTGATGTACCGGAAGACGTTGAAAACGCCGATTTCCGTGCTGAGCGGGTAGAGCAGGTTGAAAATCATGCCGCGTCTCCTTCCAGTTTGGCCGCGAGGGCGCGGGAAAAGTCTTCCATGTTCATGGATCGGGAACCCTTGAAGAGCACCACCGCGTCCGTGAGGCCAAGGGTATTCCACTGCGAGATAAAGCCCTCGGTATCATCAATGTCCGAGAGGCCGGCAAAGCCGCGCTTTACGTCGGCGGCGTGCTCGCCGCGCCAGAACACGGCGGCGGGAGTGGTCTCGGCGATGAGCCGTCCGAGTTCTTCGTGTGCCGCGTTTGCGCCGGGACCGAGTTCACGCATGTCGCCGAGCACCAGCACGAGGGGGCGATCCGCAGCAATGCAGCGGGCTGTCTCGATGGAGCGGCGCATGGACAAGGGGTTCGCGTTGTAGGTGTCGTCGATGAGGGTGAAGCAGCCCGCCTGACGGGTGCAGAAGCGCTGCGCATCGGCCTTGAAATGCTGCGCCGCCCAGACCACGTCTTCGGCCGGGACGTCCAGTGCGTGACATGCAGCGGCCACCGCCGCGAGGTTTTCCGCGATGTGGTCACCGCAGACCGGGGCCTGAAATTCGTGCTCCTCCTCGGGCGTGGTGAGCCGGAAACGGCCTTCGCCTTCCGGCCCCGCGCCGAGGAAACAGCAGGTGAAGCCGGTCTTGCCCGCCAGCGTGGAGAAGCTTGTGGGGGACGGGATGATCTTCTGCGCGGCTTCCCAGAGTTCGAAATAATCATTGCTGACGATGGCTTCACCGCCGTCACGCAGGTATTTGAGCAGTGCGGCCTTGGCCTGTGCCACCCCGGAAATATCTCCGAGGCCTTCAAGGTGCGCGGGGCCGATGTTGGCGATGACCGCAACGTCGGGGCGCGCGACCATGCCCAGCTCGTCCATGTCTCCGGTGTGGCTGATGCCAAGTTCCATGATCCACAGGTCCTCGTCGCAGGAGGCGCGCAGCATGGAGAGCGGCAGGCCGATCTGGTTGTTGAGGTTGCGGTAGTTCTTGGCGACCCGGTAGCGGTTCGAGCAGGCCAGCGCGAGCAGCTCCTTGATGGTGGTCTTGCCTGCGGAGCCGGTGACGGCCACGAGTTTGGCCTCGCACTTCTCGCGCCAGCACGCGGCGATTCTGCCCAGGGCGTTCACGGTGTCGCGAACCATGAAAACCGGGGTATCGCGCAGTTCCAGCATGCGGGAGGCGATCACGGCGCAGGCACCGGCTTCCGCGGCCTTGGCCGCGAATTCGTGTCCGTCGAAGTGCTCGCCATCAATGCAGACGAACAGGTCGCCCTTCTGCACGGTGCGGGAGTCGGTGCACACGCCGGTCACGGGAGTGTCGGTCACGTCGGCGCCGATGCCGAGGCACTGTTCTATGTCGGCAAGGGTCAGTCTCACTGCTTCGCCTCCGCTATGGCGGCCATGACCGCGCGGCTGTCGTGATAGTCGATGCGCTCGGTGCCGATTTCCTGATAGCTCTCGTGGCCCTTGCCCGCGATGAGCAGCACGTCGCCGTCGCGCATTTCGAGAATGGCCTTGCGGATGCCTTCGGTGCGGTCCGCCTCGCGAATCACGTGCGGGCAGCCTTCAAGGCCGGGCTCGGCGTCGCGCATGATGGCTTCGGGGTCTTCGGTACGCGGGTTGTCGGATGTCAGCACGGCAACGTCGGCGAACCGGGCCACGGCTTCCGCCATGAGCGGACGCTTGGTCCTGTCGCGGTCGCCGCCGCAGCCGAAAACCGTGATCAGGCGGCTGAAATCAAGCGCCTTGAGGGTCTTCTGCACGTTCATGAGAGCGTCGGGCGTATGGGCGTAGTCGATGAATATGTCGAGGTTCAGTTCGTTTTCCACGCGTTCCAGCCGTCCGGGGACTCCCTTGAACTCGTCGAGCTTGCGGAAGTCTTTGCAGCCGAGGCCGAGGCAGATGCCCACAGCCTGCGCCGCCAGCAGGTTCAGCGCGTTGTGTTCGCCAACGAGGGGAGAGCGGATCTCCCAGCTCTTGCCCTTCCACGAGCATTCGAGCACCAGTCCCTTGACCGTGCTCTCCTTGATGCGACCGCACAGGCTGGGGATGTCCTGCACGGGTTCGCCGAGACCGTAGCCCACGACGTTCTCGCACATGCCCAACAGGCGGCGCCCGTAATGGTCATCGTGGTTGATGACGCAGCATTTGCCCTCGGCCGGATACTCCGTGAAAAGCTTTGCCTTGGACTCGAAGTAGCGTTCCATGCTGCCGTGGTAGTCCAGATGGTCCTGCGTGAGGTTGGTGAACACGGCAACGTCGAAGTCGATGCCAGCCACGCGCTTCTGTTCAAGAGCGTGGGAGGATACTTCCATGACCACGGCGTCCACGTCGGCCTGACCCATGTTGGCCATGAGTTCGTGAATGGCCCAGCAGTCGGGCGTGGTAAGCTTGGCGTCAACGGAGAATCCGGGCCAGCGGTAGGAGACCGTGCCGAGCACGCCGGGGATGAGTCCGGACGCGGACAGCAGGTGTTCCACGATGTAGCTGGTGGTGGTCTTGCCGTTGGTGCCGGTGATGCCCACGGTCTTCATCTGGATATCGTTGGTGCCGAACGCTTCCGCCGCCAGTTCGCCGAGGGCGTCGGCGGTGTCGGGGACGTAGCAGACGGCGGCCTTGTCTTCCACTTCGGGGCCGATGACGTCGCGATCGGCTTCTGCCGCCACGATGCAGCTTGCGCCGTTGTAAAGGGCCATGGGTATGAAATCGATGCCGCGCACGGTGGTGCCGGGCATGGCGACGAAGCAGTCCCCTTCCTTGACATTGCGGGAGTCGGTATGCACGGGCAGGCCCTTTCGGACCAGCTTGGCCAGCTGTGCGAAATTCATGAGGCCGGTTCGCTCCTTGGCGAGTCTAGGAGAGCTGGAGAACAAAAACATCATCCCGAGCCTCCTCTTCGGGTTCGGGCCACGGCTCGCCGGGGGCGGGCGTCTGGCCGGTGACAGTCATGCCGTCCCCGCGCACGGCGGGAACGATGCCTTTTTTCAGAAATACTTCCAGGGCGCGCCGCAGGGGCATGCCTTTCACATCCGGGATGCGTGTGCCGGGCGCCAGTATGACGGGAGCCGGGAGCACGGCGCGGACCGACTCCGGGGTGGGCTCAACCACCTCGGTTTCGGGGGAATTCTTCCGCGCCAGTCGCACGGCGTGGGCGTCGGGAAGCTGACCGCGAAGCGCCAGTGTCTCCACGAGCACGGAGCGAACCACCGGCGCGGCCACGATGCCGCCGTAGTCGATGCCTTCGGGCTCGTCAACCATGCAGAGGATGAGCAGCTCGGGGTCCTCGGCCGGGACCATGCCTACAAATGAGGACATGTACTTGTCCCCGTACCCGCCGCGAACGGCCTTCTGCGCCGTTCCGGTCTTGCCCGCCATGGCGATGCCGGGGATGCGGGCGCGCCGGCCGGTGCCGTCTTTTTCCACCACTTCTTCCATGAGCTTGAGCACGGTGGCGGCGGTCTGACGGCTGAAAATGCGTTCGCCCGAGCGCGAAGCCGGGCTGTCGGGGGTTTGCACCAGACGCAGGGAGCGGGTTTCTCCGCCTGCGGCTATGCACATGTAGGCCTCCATGAGCTGCAGGGCCGTGGAGCTGATGCCTTGACCGAACGAGATGGCGGCCTGATCCACTTCCGTCCACTTCTCCGGGGGGCGCAACATGCCCGATCGCATGGCCGGGAGTCTGGCCTCGGGCCGTTCGAGAAAACCGAGCTTCACGAGGTACGAGTAGTAGGCGTCCGCTCCGAGCATCTGGCCGATCTTGGCGCAGCCGATGTTGCTGGAATATCGCAGCACCTTGCGGGCCGGGAGCCAGCGAGCGTATTTATGGTCGCGGATGACCTTTCGGCCCACGCGCCAGCGGCCGTTTTCGCAGTCGATGAGCGTGTTGGGCTCGATGACGCCTTCCTCGATCGCCGCGGCGAAGAGGATGGGCTTGAGGGTGGAACCCGGTTCGTACAGATCCAGCACCGCGCGGTTGCGCCTGTCCGCGGGGCGGGTGCGGGAGTAAATGTTCGGGTTGAAGAACGGATAGTTGGCCATGGCGAGGATATCACCGGTCTTCACGTCTGCCGCGATGACGATTCCGGCCTTGGCCTCGTGCTTTTCTATGGCGCGATAGAGGGCTTCCTCGGCAGCGTGCTGCACGCGTGCGTCGATGGTCAGGGTCACGTCAAGACCGTCGATATCCACCACTTCACCCTGATCGTTCAGGTAGAGCCTGCGGCCGGAGGCGTCGCGCTGAACCACGAAGCGGGCCTTGCCCGGAGCGAGGCGTTTTTCGAATTCGCTCTCAATGCCTTCCAGCCCTTTGCCGTCGATGCCCGTGAAGCCGAGCACCTGTCCGGCCAGCGGGCCGTTGGGGTACAGTCTGGTGAACTCAGAGGCCATGCGAACGCCGGGAATCCTGGCTTTGCGCACGGCCGCGGCCTGACGGTCCGTGACCTGCCGCTTGATCCAGACGAACTGCCGGTCCGAGGCGAGGCGCTTGTGGATTCTGGGGAAGGATACGCCGAGCAGGCGCCTCAGCTGATGGGCGGTCTTTTCCGGGTCGCGCACCTTGCGGGGATTGGCGAAGACGCTGCGCGCCTCGGCGCTGGAGGCCAAAAGGGTGCCGTTTCTGTCGAAGATGCGTCCCCGGCGTCCGAATTCCAGTTCGGAGGCGAGGCTCTGGCGGGATGCCATGCGTTCGAGGGCTTCCCCCTCGTGCAGCTGCACCCAGCCGGCCCGGACCCAAAGCGCGGACAGCACAAGGCCGAAGAGCACCATGACGATGATGATCTTCGGCTTGCTGAATTCTTTTTTCGCGCCGTTGCGTCCAGTCATAAAAAAATTCCCGTCCCGTCACTGTTCGGTGACGCGCCGTATTTGTCCCGGCTCCGGGACCACGAGTCCGAGTTCCTTCGCCAGTTCGCCCAGCCTGTAGGGCGAGAGAAGGTTGTTGCGCTCCACTTCGAGCTTGGCCGTGACCGTCCTGCGACGATCCAGTTCCTTCTCCATGTTCCGGATGTCGTAGGCCATGTCCATGCGACCTATGTTCAGCCAAACCGAAGCCAGCCCGAAGATCAGCGCGCCTGCAAGCAGGGCGAGAATCAGGCTGAAACGGCTGCCGTCATTGGTCTTCATGCGGTTTTCCCGTCGGGCCCCAACCTCTCCGCGACCCGGAGCTTGGCGCTCCTGCTTCGCGTGTTTACCGCCATCTCCTCTTCTGTGGGGAGGACGGGTTTTTTGGTCAGCACCCGGAACTTTGCCACGCCCTCGCAAGTGCAAAGGGGCTGATGCTTCGGGCAGACGCACGATCGTGCGGCTTCCCGGAAGGCCCGCTTCACGGCCCGGTCTTCAAGGGAGTGGAACGAAATGATCGCCACTCTGGCACCGGGATTGAGGCGCGCGGCTATGGTTTCCAAAAACGTGGAGAGTTCCTCCAATTCCCTGTTGACCGCTATTCGCAGTCCCTGAAAGGTCCGGGTGGCAGGATGGGTCCGGGAGGTGGCCCGCATCTTCGGCGGGTAAGCCCGTTCCACGATGGAGGCCAGCCTGAGCGTGGTCTCGATCGGTTCCTTCTCCCTCTCTTTCAGTATCGCGCTGGCAATCTTGCCTGCCATGGGGTCTTCGCCGTATTGTCGGATGATCCGGGCGAGGTCCCCGTGGCTCATGGTGTTGACCAACGCCTTGGCGGGCGGCATGCCGCTCGCCGTGTCCATGCGCATATCCAGCGGTCCTTCGCGGATGAAGCTGAATCCTCTATCAGCCTCGTCGAGCTGGAGACTCGACACTCCGAGGTCGAGAACCGCTCCGTCCAGCCTGTCCCAGCCGAGGTCGTCGAGGGCGTCCTCGAAACGGCTGAAGGGCAGGTGGTACAGATGCGTCTTGCCGGAGAACTCCGCCAGTCTGCGGGCGGCCAGGTCGAGGGCTTCCTCGTCCCGGTCCAGTCCCAGAAGCTCGGCCTTGCCCGCCGCGGCTTCCAGAATGGCTTTCGAGTGTCCGCCCATTCCGAGCGTTCCGTCCAAGTATCTGCCCTGAGGACGGGGTCTGAGCCACTCGATGGTCTCCTGAAGCAGTACCGTTGCGTGTCTGTCGCCGGGGTCGCTCATCCGCCTCTCCATCAGAAGGGCAGGGCGACGCTGTTGTCGGCGAACTCTTCCGACACGTCGTAGTCTTCGTCGAGCAGTGACTCGAAGCTTTCGGCCGGCCAGATCTCGAAACGCCTGCCCGCGCCCATCACCACCACGTCCTTGTCCAGCTTTCCGCTCTTGCGAAGATGCGCGGGGATGGCTATGCGACCGTTCTTGGCCACAGCCACCTCCTCGTAGCCGGAAAAGAATATCCTGATGACGTTTTGCATCTGACGGCTGGGAGCCTTGATCTTCTCAAGTTCCTGCTCCAGCTTCTCCCACTGCTCGGGGGTTATGCCGATGACGTGTTTCTCCCAGATGGTCAGCACAAGACGGCCGTCCGGGGTGTCCCCCAGTAGCTTGTCCCGGAAAGCGGACGGAAGGATGAGCCGTCCCTTTTCGTCCAGGCTTCTATGTACGTGACCTCTGAATCGCATCGACTTCCTCTTGTGGAACACTTCGTTCCACTTTGTTCCCCTTTGTCATCACTTGGTACCACTTTTTACCACCTTTGAGTGAATCTCAAGAGAATGTCAACACCCCCGTATGATTTATGTGGGAAAAAAACCGCGTTCAGTTGATTTTTCGCTGTCATCGCCCTACACTTCGCAGCGTGGGCGAATATTTTCCGTCCGGCTTTCACCATTCATCCCGAAGAATTGCGGGCACGGATGGCCGTGACGGGCCCGAAA
Organism: Desulfovibrio oxyclinae DSM 11498; assembly: GCF_000375485.1. Lineage (NCBI taxonomy): Bacteria > Pseudomonadati > Thermodesulfobacteriota > Desulfovibrionia > Desulfovibrionales > Desulfovibrionaceae > Desulfovibrio > Desulfovibrio oxyclinae. Next base: position 82,797 of record NZ_AQXE01000013.1, read on the forward strand.
ACCCGGCAAAACCACCCCAAGGGGGGACCATGGACAGACACATCAAGATCATCGCCACCCTCGGACCCGGGACGCAGTCAGAAGAGGCAGTGCGCGAACTGGTTCAATCCGGGGCGCGTATCTTCCGCCTGAACTTTTCCCACGGCGACAAGGAATTTTTCACCAAGCTCGTGAACATCATCAGGGGGCTGGAGGAGGAGACCGGCTACACGCTGACCATCCTGCAGGACCTGTCCGGGCCCAAGGTGCGCACCTGCGACGCCGGGCAAGGCACTCTGGAGATTTCCAAGGGCACGGAGGTGCTGCTTGGAACACCTGAAATGGCGGAAGGGGTGGATGAACCGTTCATCTGTCTGGACATGCCCGAGCTGCTGCCCGTCATTCAGGAGGGGGACCCGGTGGCGCTCTCCGACGGTATGCTGCGCTTCTACGCCCTGCGGCGCGAAGGCGAGCATCTGGTGCGCCTCAAGGCCATCAACTCCGGCATTGCTCCACCCAGAAAGGGCATCACCTTTCCCGGCAAGACCACACCGCTGGCCGCGCTCACCGAAAAGGACAAGCGCGACCTGACCGTGGGCATGGAGCTGGGCGTGGACTGCGTGGCCATGAGCTATGTACAGAAGCCCGAAGACATCTGCCAACTCAGGGCCGAGATGCTCCAGTACGGCAGGCGCGTGCCCATCATCGCCAAGCTGGAGCGCACCGCGGCGGTCAACGACCTTGAACGTATCCTCGACGAGGCCGACGGCGTCATGGTGGCGCGCGGCGACCTGGGTCTGGAGATGGAGTTGTCCGAGCTGCCCGCCACCCAGAAGCGGATCATCAAGGCCTGCAACAAGCGGGGCAAACCGGTCATCGTGGCCACACAGATGCTGCTTTCCATGGTCAACGCGCCCATGGCCACCCGCGCCGAAACCACGGACGTGGCAAACGCCATTCTCGATGGTGCGGACTGCATCATGCTCTCCGAGGAAACGGCCATCGGCCAGTATCCCGGCGAGGCGGTCCGGTTCATGCGCAAGATCGCCTACGAGATCGAGGAATTCTACTTCGAGCAGCGCTCCACCGATGCCATGCAGCCCGGGGACGAGGAGCATCCCGCCACGTTCCTTGCCTTTGCAGCGGCCATGCTTGCAGCCAAGACCAAGGCCCGGGCCATCGTCAGCCACTCCACTTCGGGCGCCACCTCACGGATCCTCTCGGCCTGCCGTCCGCGCCAGTCCATCTACGCACTCAGTCGCGACTCCATCGTGCGCCACTTCACCAACCTTTCCTGGGGCGTCATCCCCTACGCACCGCCCGAGGATGTGGAAGGTCACCAGCAGCGCGCAGAAGAATTCGTCCGCCAGTTCAAGGGATTCGAGAGTGACGACACTCTCGTGATCACCGCGGGTCAGCCCGACAAGAAGCAGAATCGCACCCAGACCAACGTCGTCAAGCTGTTCGAGAAGTAACCATGGCCATCAAGCACGAAATCACCGACGGACTCAACGAAGAGTACTACCAGATCACGCCGGACATCCTCGGAAGCTTTCACAAGTACCGTCCGCCGCTCGACATTTTCGTCCTGGACGAGAGTGTGGCCCGCGTGAGCCCCTATTACCGTAAAGGGGGACGCCTCACCGCCGAGCAGGTCGAGGAGCTTCCCGACCTCGCCAACGAAGGAGTCGTCTTCGTCTCGCGCGACGACCACCCGGTCTACGTCAAACACATCAGCTACCAGCTGGATCTGGTGCTTGTGGACAAGAACCTCAAGGAAACCGAGATCGCGGACATTTTCGTGCAGGCCCTTACACGTCGCACCGAGGAACTCTTCGAACAGCCCGTTCCGGCCGTGTTCGACAAATTCTGGCGCGACCTCATGGTGCTCACGGAGTACCTCTCGCAGGACATCCACCGTTCACGGGCGCTGGTGCGCAGGCTGCATCGCGAGCATTCGCAGCCCAACCATGCGGTGAACTGCGGCTTCACCGGCCTTGCCCTGTACGGAAAACTTCAGGTGCAGGACTTCGAGGCCCGGCGCATCGTGCGCAAGAACTTCGACAGGCTGGCCGCCGGACTGTTTCTGCACGACATAGGCATGAGCAAGGTCCCGGCCTTCATCCTTTCCAAGGAAAAGCCGCTCACCGGCGACGAGCGCTCCAAGATCAACCAGCATCCGAACCTCGGGTTCCAGATGCTCACCAAGCTTGATCTGAAGTATCCTGAAGTGGAAGCCTGTGTTGCGGAGCATCACGAGCGGGTCAATGGCTCGGGGTATCCGCAGAAAAAGAAGGGCGACGCCATCAGCTTTCACGGCAGACTCTGCGGGCTGGTGGATTCCTTTTGCGCCATGGTCACCAAGCGTCCCTACGGGGAAGGCAAGGAGTTCGTGGCAGCCGCTTCGGAGTTGCGCAACAACCCGGGCTATGATGAAACAATGGCCGGTGCGCTTCAGATGCTGCTCATGAACGACATGAAGATGAAGCCCTGATTCCTGTCGGGGCAAGCCAACAATAGATAACCCCGCTCTTGAAAGAGCGGGGTTTTTCATGAAAAAGGCCCGTCGCTGGGATGCAGCGCGGGCCTTTGGATTGTTTGAAAGCGGAGCGTGCTAGCAGACGCGAAGCATGTCGCGGGTCATTTCGCGGTACAGGTCCGAAAGGAAGACCACGCCCATGACCTTGCCGCCCTCGGTGACGATGCACCAGCTCTTGCGGGCGCGGGCCATGACGTCGTGCAGCACCAGCGCGGCGTCGTTGGGTTTGACGGTGGGGACGTCGGGCTCGATGAATTCCTCGATGCGCATCTGCGTGCAGGTGAGGCAGGCGTGGCGGACGGCCTGATCCCAGTCGATGTTGTCCACGTTGCGAATGTTCTCGTCACGCAGGACGGATTCCTTGAGCGCGCGAAGCGCTTTCCAGATGCTGACCGCGCCGGCAAGCTTGCCGCCCTTGGTCTTGACCACGACCACGAAGTTGTCGGGGTTCTCGCGGATGGCGTCGCGCAGCACGCGAACGCATTCGGCCATGCTGGCGTCTTCCTGAACAGAGGGGAATTCGTCGCGCATAATGTCCCAGGCGCGCTTTCTGAGCATCATAGGTCGTACACTCCTTGAAGAAAACTGGAAAAAATCACAGCCGTTTCCTCCGCCCATAGCGGCAATCACGCCGGTTGTCCACAGCTGCGGGCAGGGAATTCTTGACATCGGCCCGTATCTCGGGCTGTGAAGAGGAATGATCAGAATGACACTGGCCCTCGCGGCACTGCTATTATTATCAACCCCCTGCCTTGCCGGGGTGAAGATCCCGTTCGGCCCCGGCGAGCGGTTCACCTATGACATCTACTGGACCGTGGTGAAGGCGGGCAGCGCCACGCTTGAAGTGCGCCACGGGCGAGAAATCGAGGGGAAGCCGACCCTGAACATCCACGCCAAGGCGCGGACCACCCCGTTCATCGATTCCTTCTACAAGGTCCGCGACGTCATCGACTCGTGGACGGACCCGGCCATGACGCGCTCCTACCGCCACCGCAAGAATCAGCGGGAAGGGTCGTACAGGAAGGACTCCCTCGTGGTCTTCGACTGGGATGCCATGAAGACCCGCCGCTACGTCAGGGACGAGTTGCGCGACGAGTTGAAGCTGGATGGTCCGTATTTCGATCCGCTGGCGATGCTCTTCAATTTTCGCAAGCACATCCTTTACAAGACCATGCGCTTTTCGGGGCCGGTTACGGACGGCAAGGTGCTGGTGCAGGGCAAGGCCTACGTGGCGGGCAAAAACGTGCTGGACACGCCCATGGGCGAGATAGACTGCTTTCGGGTTGAGCTGGATACCGCCGACCTGAGCGGCGTGTTCAAAAAGAGCGACGACGCCAGTCTTACGGTCTGGTTTTCGGCGGATGAGCGGCGCATCCCGGTACGGGTGAAATCCAGCGTAGTCGTGGGACATTTCTCCTTGGAACTCACGGGATACCGACCGCCCGACGCCCATGTGGCGGCCTTGCCATAGGGCCGTTTCTCTCGTACCTCAGGGGCATGGCTAACAACGACATTATCGCGATGGACAAGCGGCACGCGTGGCATCCCTACGCATCGGTCACGGACCCGCTTCCGGTATATGAAGCGCAGTCCGCCTCGGACGTTCGGATTCGTCTTGCAGACGGAACGGAGCTCATCGACGGCATGGCCTCCTGGTGGTGCGCCGTGCACGGATACAATCATCCTGACCTGAATAGGGCCGCCACCGAGCAGCTCGGGGCCATGTCTCACGTCATGTTCGGCGGCATGACCCACTCCCCGGCGGCGGGCCTGTGCGCGCGTCTGGCGGAGCTGACACCGGGCGATCTGAACCGGGTCTTTCTCTGCGATTCCGGGTCGGTCTCCGTGGAGGTGGCCATGAAGATGGCCATGCAATACATGGCGGCACGCGGCGACCCCGACCGCTGCCGGTTCCTCACGGTGCGGCGCGGCTATCACGGCGACACCTTTCACGCCATGTCAGTCTGCGACCCGGTCAACGGGATGCACTCGCTGTTCTCCGGATCGCTGCCCAGGCAGTTCTTTGCTCCGGAACCGGGCATTGCTTATGACGGCGAATGGGACGACACCGACATCGCCGAGCTGGCAGAAACCCTGCGGGCCAACCGCGACGAAATCTGCGCCGTCATCCTTGAACCCGTTGTGCAGGGCGCGGGCGGCATGCGCTTTTACCATCCCACATATCTGCGTCGTCTGCGTGAGCTTTGCGACGAGCAGGGCGTGCTGCTGATTTTCGATGAGATTGCCACCGGCTTCGGGCGAAGCGGGGAATTCTGGGGCGCGGATCATGCCGGGGTGGCGCCGGACATAATGTGCGTCGGCAAGGCCATCACCGGTGGATACATGACCCTCGGCGCCACCATCGCCACCGACCATGTGGCCGAAACCATCTGCTCCGCTGATCCGGGCCTGTTCATGCACGGGCCGACGTTCATGGGCAACCCGCTGGCCTGCGCCGTGGCCAATGCCGCGCTGGACCTGCTGGAGCAGGATCCGTGGAGACCGCGCGTCAAGGCGTTGGAAGAGCAGATGCGCCAAGAGTTCGCCCCGTGCGCCGAGCTTGATCATGTGACGGACGTGCGTGTACTGGGGGCCATCGGCGTGGTCGAGCTCGATCGGCCCGTGGTCATGGCGGAAATCCAGAAACAGTTCGTTGAACGCGGCGTCTGGGTCCGGCCTTTCGGCAGGCTGGTCTATGTCATGCCGCCGTACGTCATGCAGCCCGATGACCTTTCCAGGCTGACCGCTGCCATCCGTGAGGTCGTGGAGCGCGACGACGATATCCGGCAGGATGCGCCGTGATTTACTTCGTCAGCGGCATCGACACCGGGGTCGGCAAGACGGTCGCCACAGGCCTTATGCTCAAGTATCTGCTGGAGCAAGGGCAGAACGCGTCCGCTATCAAGCTCGTGCAGACGGGGCTGGCGGACGAACAGGGCGACCTGCCGGTGTATGCTTCCATGACCGGCTTGCGAGATTTCCCGCCATGCCCGGCCCGGTTTGATTATCCCGCGGCCCCCGATCTGGCTGCCTCGCTTGAGGGGCAGAGCGTCGATCCCGGCGCGCTGGTGGAAGCCGTGGACCATGCGGCTGGGGAATATGAAACGCTGCTCGTGGAAGGGGCTGGCGGTCTGGCCGTGCCCCTGACGTCAGAACAGACCTTTCTTGATCTTCTGGAGCGCACTCACTGGCCCGTCATCCTCGTGGCGAGCGCGCGGCTGGGCGGGCTCAACCATACGCTGTTGTCGCTTGAGACGCTGGCACGAAGGGGGCTCACGTTGCAGGGGATCGTGTTCAACGAATTGCCTCCGGTGGACTCGGTCATGCGCAGCCACGCCCTAGAAACCATGGGACGCGGGCTGCGTCGGCACGGCTTTGCCGAGCGCATTGTAACAATGCCCGCCCTCGCTTCTGGCGGGGACGGGCATCCTGAATCGGTTGCGGTGGATTTCTCGCCGCTATTTGGTTGAGAATGCGGACTGCGAGGCAGGCATGAAGCATGCGGCCACGCTCAAAACGGTGGAAGCGCCGAGGCCCGCGAGCGACAGCCACGAAGCCTCCGTGGCGCTTGCGGCCAGTGCCATTCCGCCGCCGACCACGGCAGCGGCCAGCAAGGGGCCGTGCGCCGGGGCAAAACGACCGCGTCCGAGCAGTCCCGCAGCCAGCGGGGGAACCAGTCCCGCCGTGAAGACCGAATAAGCCTCCAGAAGAATCCCGATGATATCCTGCCGCTTGAGAGCGATGGCGGTGGCCGCGACGCCGGTGATCACCACAATGCCGCGCACGTTCTTCACGCTTTTGCTGTGCATGAGGTCCAGCGAGACGATGGAGCCCACGGCCAGCAGGCAGGTGTCCGCCGAGGAGACGATGGCCGAGAGCAGAGCGAGCAGGAAGATGGTGGAGGCCATGGGGCCGAGATGTGCGGCGGCGACGGTGGTCAGCACGTCACCCTCGATGCCCGGCATGGCATGGGACGCCCACAGACCCACGGCGGTTATGGCCAGACTCACCGGGATGATCAGCACGCCAGCGCTCAGGGATGCTTCTCGCGCGGCCCGGTTGCTTCTTGCCGTGAACAGGCGGCTGAAGATGATGGGGCAGATGAAATAGGAGCCGCCCACGAGCAGCATGAATTCCATGAGGTCGTAGGAGGAAAAGGCGTCGTTCACGGCCATGGGGGCGAGCGTATGCGCCGGAACCGGCGTGCCGCCGTAGAGGACGTACAGGAGCCAGCCGAGCCCCCCGGCGAGGATGCCGAACTGGAGCACGTCGGTGCGGATGACCGAATGCTGTCCGCCGAGAACCGCGTATCCGGTGATGACGGCCGCAATGGCGAGCGTCATGGAGAGGGTGTCAAAGCCCGAGATGGTGCCGGCGACCTTGGCGGCGGCCACGAACTGCGCGGCCACGATGCCGGTCCAGCCGGCTGCCACGACCACGGCGGCCACCTTGCGCATCCACGGTCCGGCCACCCGTTCGGCGAGGTCGGGCAGGGTGCTGGTCCCCAGCGCGCGCACCTTGTCGGAAAGGAAAAAGCCCTGCATTACCAGCCCAACGGCGCCGACGCCGAGCCACCAGAAGGCCGGGAATCCGGTGCCGTAAGCCATGCCCACCACACCCATGGTGGAGCTGGCGCCCACCACGGAGGCCAGAATGGAAAGCGTCACCACGGGCGCGGATTTGCTTCTGCCCGCAAGTACGTAGTCGTCCCAGTTGCCGGAGCGTCGCCAGTCGAAAATGCCGATGCCCGCCAGAATCGCGAGATAGATGATGAGGGTTTCCATAGCCGATAGGCAATAGCGTCATCCTCTCTGGCGAATCAAGCATAAAATGCTTGTTTTATTGAAGGTCGATGGACTGTGCGGGAATGGTCAATCCTTGCAGAATCGCATGGTGCCTATTTGTTGAAGGGGGTTGGGTCAGGGCTATATCGGCAGGAAAGTCGATTTGGCGCGGTTTTCGGGGCCGAGGATTATTGATCCGCCGAAATCCTTGCATTCAAACGCCGCTGAACCTATACACTAGGGCATGGCTAGCAAGAAGAAACCACAACCGCGGATGCTGTTCGCCGACAAGGACGGACAGATATACGATCACCCTGACCTTCTGCTGCTGTGCAGGCGCGGCGACGAGTTCGGCCTGCCCAGACCCGACGAGATCATTCCACTTCCCGAAGAAAGCGAATTTTTCATGCTGCCGGGCCGTCACGCCATGGGCTACAACGCCGAGAGCGGGTCCGTGGAAGTGATGGAAGATCTGGCGGTGGCGGCGTTCGCCTGCCCCGCGCACACCGTCACCGGGGTCAGCGCCTACGAGAGCGACGAGGACGCCCCGGCGCTGCCTCTGCTTTCCTATGCGGCCATCGGCTATGCCGACGGCCGTTTTTGGATTTGTGCCAAGAAGGTGGACGAGGACCAGCGGCAGGTCTTTTCGAAGATCGCTCCGGACCGCGTCGAGGCGGGTGCGCATCAGCTCATGAAGGATTTTCCGGCGAACCGGCTGGTGAGTCATCTGGCGGGTTGCGCCCTGACCCACGGCTGTCCCGCCGCCAAGAACCTCGCGCTGGGCCGTTTCGAATGCCCGCTGCCCACCGCGCAGACCTGCAATGCCCGCTGCGTCGGGTGCATCTCCGAGCAGCCGGAGGATTCCGGCTTTCCCTCGCCGCAGTGCCGCATCAAATTTCGGCCCACGCCGGAAGAAATCGTGCAGATCATGCAGCGACATGAATCCCGCGAGAGGCGGCCCATATTCTCTTTCGGACAGGGATGCGAGGGTGAGCCGCTCATGGAAGCGGAGCTCATCGCCGAGGCGGTGAAATCCTATCGCGACGAGGGCGGTACAGGAACGGTCAACATCAACACCAACGGGTCCCGGCCCCAGACGCTGCCCGCGCTTAAGCTCGCAGGCGTCAACTCGCTGCGCATAAGTCTGAACAGTACGCGCAAGGACCTTTACGAAGCCTACTACCGCCCCGTGAATTATGCGTGGGAGGATGTGCGCGAGACCATCCGGCGCGCGCACGAGGTGGGCATGTTCGTCTCGCTGAACCTGCTGTTCTTCCCAGGCGTCACCGACACTGAGGAGGAGTTCGATTCCATAGTGGAGCTGGGCGAAGAGACCCGGTTCGACTTCATTCAGCTCAGGAACCTGAACATGGACCCGGAGCTGTACATGAACCTCGCCAAGCCTTTCGTGAACGGGCCGAGCATGGGCTTCAACAACTTCCGCAAGAGACTGCGCAAGGCGTTGCCCTGGATCAAGTTCGGCTACTTCAATCCCTATCTCGGATAAAACGGACCCCGGCGCCTAGGCGTCGGGGTTTTCAAATCTCTGTGAGATGATCTCGGCATCCTCGGGGCGCGCATGCGCGTTCAGTCCCTTGGAGCCGCCGTGGCAGACGAATTCCTTGTCGCGGGTTTGGACGTAGCCTGCAGAAAGCACGCGTGTGTAGGGCATTTGTTCGCGCATGTCCGCGTGGTTGATGCGGCCGGGGAAGATCACCGGGATGGGTGCTCCGGAAAAGTCTTCAAAGATGATGTATTTCATGGGCGTGTCTCCTTGAGTGTAGCGGGAGTGTATCGTGCCGCGAGGACTCCTGCAATCACTCTTGCCTGTTATAGAGTGGCGCGTACTGGGCTGCCATGCGTTTGGCGTCGAAACGTTTGCCGCCCTTCAGGAAGGCCGTGTGTCCCACCCTGCGCGCCTGCGATGCGTGTTCCAGCAGGTCCGAGACCGCTTCGCCGAATTCTTCCGGGTCCGTCTTGACCAGAAAGCCGGTGGTGCCGTCGTCGATCTGTTCGGGGACCCCGCCGACGGGGGAGGCCACTACGGGCTGACCGTGGGACATGGCTTCCAGAATCAGCAGGGAGTGGTTGTCCGCCAGAGTGGGATAGACAAAGCAGTCGCAGGCGTCCATGAGCGTTCCGAGTTTTTCACGGTCCACATAGGGCCACAGTGTCAGGCCGTCCTGTTCTCCGGCGGTGTCGCCGCCCACGGCGAATCCCACCGCGCCGGGCTGGCGCCGTTTGATTTCCCGCCAGTACACCGGCCATGCCTCACCGGATTTGTAGGCCGCGCGCATGCCGCCGTGCGCCGCAAAGAGCACTGCCCGCGCGTTGGGATGCAGCCCCAGAGCAGCCCGAGCAGCCTGTTTGTCCGGCGGCGACTCGGGCCACGGGATGCCGTTGGGAATGATTCGTACCTTGTGGCCCGGCAGGGCTTCCCGTGCCAGTGTTGCCAGCCAGCGCGAGGGGGAGACCAGCGTCGGTTGCAGTCTGTCCAGTCGTTCGCGTCGGATGCGGCGGTTCTCGAAAGATGCCGGAAAGCCTCTGGGGCAAGGGTCCTCGCAGTCCTTTGCAAAGTGCGGGCAGTCCAGCGGAAAGGGGCAGCCGCCCGTGATGAGGTTGCAGTCATGCAGGGTTATGACGCAGCGCGTGTCCCGCGGGATGGATTTGAGCAGCGATGGCCAGTCCGCGCTGGCGTGCAGGTGCGGCACCTGATCCGGCTCCAGCCTGCGGCCGAAGTCGATGGGCTGGGTGCCGGTGAACGCGGTGTCTTCGGGGATCTCGAAGCTCATGCGCGCGTCAATGCCGTCGCCCTGCTGGCAGTCGCGCAGAATCTGGGCCACGCGTCGTGCGCCGCCGCGTTTCTGAAGGGCCGTATGGTGGATGATCTTCGCCTTGGGGTCCGAGTGCGGCACGCTACTGATCCTCCGACAGGTCGAGCGTCATGTCCACCACGTCCCGGTCATCCGGATCCGGGCTGATTTTGAAGCCAAATTTTTTCGCCAGTCCCTGCATGGCCTTGTTCTCGGCCAGCGTCTGGCCCGTGAGCTCCTCGGTGCCGCGCATTCGCGTGTATTCGATGCCTTTGTGGAACAGCAGGCTGCCCAGCCCGGTTCCCTTCTGGTCGGAGCGGACCACGATGGCGAATTCCGCCTCAGAGTTGTCGGGCCGCGTATTGGTACGCATGACGCCGAGAGTCTCCGGGTTGCCACTTTCATCCGGTGCGGTTGCGATGAAGGCCATTTCGCGGTCGTAGTCGATCTGCGTGAAGCGGGCCAGGTCCTTGTGGTCGAAGTCCCGGCGGACCACGCCGAAGAAGCGCATCCGCAGATCCTCGTCGGAAAGCCTTGCCAGAAATTCCCGGTGCGTGGATTCGTCCTCGGGACGGATCGGGCGCAGGGTGACCTTGCGGCCGTCGCGAGTCTGGACGCATTCCTCCAGTTCACGGGGATACGGCCGGATGGCGAGTCGCGACTGGCCGTCCTTGTCGTAAGGGGCGACGCTGATGTCAGCGCCGAGGGCCAGAACCCCCTCGTTGTCCGCGTAGAGCGGGTTGATGTCCAGATTGCTGATCTGAGGCACGTCGATGAGCAGCTGGGAAATCTGAATCAGCGTGAGGCAGATGTCGTCGATGTCGGCGGGCGGCTGCGTGGGCGTGCCGGAGAGCAGGTGGCTGATGCGTGTACGGCGGACCGCCTCGCGGGCCAGCGTCATGGACAGCGGCGGTAGCGCGAGGGCCGAGTCCTGAATGACCTCGCGGGCCATGCCGCCGTGGCCGGTCTTGAGGACAGGGCCGAAGACCGGGTCGGTCTCGGCGGCGACGAACAGCTCGTGCGCCCCGGGCCTGCGTCCCATCTTCTGCACGATGAAGCCTTCGATATAAGCGTCGGGCCGTTCCCGGTTCACCCGGGCCAGAAGCGTGGCCGCGCCTTCCCAGACGCGTTCGGGCGTTTCAAGGTCCAGCAGGACGCCGCCCACGTGGAATGGCTGGGAAATCTGGGGCGAGCGCACTTTCACGGCCACCGGATATCCCAGTTCGTCCGCCGCGATGACCGCCTCCTTGGCGGAAACCGCGAAGCGGGTTTCCACCACCGGGATGCCGTAGGCCGCGAGCACGTCCTTGGCTTCGGTCTCGCTCAGCTCCGAGCGGTTTTCGTTCAGTGCTTTTTCCACCACGTTGCGCGCAGTGGTGGTATCCGGGAAAAAGTCGGTGGGCAGGGAGTCCGGGGCCTCCATGAGCAGGTTCTGGCTCAACCGGTAATCCGCGAGGTGCAGGAAGGCCCGTACGGCTTGTGTGAGTGACTCGTAAGTCGGGATGCCCGCGCTCGCGAATTCCGCACGGGCCGCATCGGAAGCGTCGCCGGAGCCGAGCCATGCGGTCAGCACCAGCTTTTTCACGCGCTTCAGCGCCTTGGCGACCGCAGCCGCGGTTTCGGCCTCGGGCTGGGCGGCCCACGGGACATGCATCACCAGCACCGCGTCCACCCCCTTGTCCTTCACCAGCGCCTTGAGCGCCTCGGAGTAGGTCTCGCCGTCAGCGTTGAAGGGGATGCCCACAGGATTGACCGCAGCGTTCCTGCCTCCGGGGAGCGCTTCGAGCGCCTTGCGTGTCTCCTCGGAGAATTCAGCCATCTCGCCGCCGCCTGCCAGCAGCCGATCGGCGGCCATGACGCCCGCGCTCGCGCCGTTGGTCAGCACTGCAAGACGGCGTCCCTTGGCGTGTCTCGGGGTGGAAACGGTGCGGGCCGCGTCGAAAAGTTCGTCGATGGTTTCCACGCGCAGCATCCCCGCGCGCCGGAAAGCCACGTCGTATATCTCACCCGTCAGGCCGGGGACGCAGGGGCCCTGGTCAAGCGAGCAGGAGGGCAGGGCGTCCAGCGCCTTGCCGGGACGAAGCACCAGCACGGGCTTGTTGCGTGATGCCGCTCGTGCAGCGCTCATGAACTCTCGCGCGTCGTGGATGGCTTCCACGTAGACCATGATGGAGCGCGTCATGGGGTCGGTGCCGAGATAGTCGATGATGTCGGCGAAGGTCACGTCGAGGCGCGCGCCAAGCGCCACCAGATGCGAAAACCCCACGCCCTTGTCGCGCGCCCAGTCCACGACCGTGGCGAACAGACTGTCGGACTGCGAGATGAAGGCCAACTTGCCGGGGGTGGCCCGGGAGTGGGAGAGCGTGGCGTTGAGATTGAGCGAGGGGACCATGAAGCCGAGGCTCTTGGGTCCGAGGATCCGCATGTCCGGGGGGGTGGCGACGCTTCTGACGGTCTTGCGGAATTCTTCCCGCTCGCCGGGAGCCATGCGGGAAAAGCCGGATCCCACGAGCACCGCGGCCCGAGTGCCTCGATCACGCAGGGAGCGCAGCACGTCGGGGACGTCGTCCAGCGGGTCGGCGATGACTGCGAGGTCCGGAGTTTTTGGCAGATCGTTCACGTTCTTGTAGGTAAGCACGCCGGAGATGGCTTCGGCCTTGGCGGAAACAGGCATGACGGGACCGGAAAAGCCGCCGCCCATCAGATTTTTCATGACGAGGCCGCCGGGATCCGCCGGATCGTTGGTGGCTCCGGTGACTGCCACGGACTTCGGATTGAAGAGATGGTCCAGGTTGATAACGCTCATGTGCCTCTCTGCGGGTTGAATGCGTGGGCGAATCAATACTTCGGCAACGTATCCTGTTTTTAAGCTCCTGCGCAACCATGACCGTGCCCGCGGGCCGGAACAGAGCAGGATTGGATTCGGGCTCGCAGTTGTGGTATACAGGATACATGAAATCCTTTTCCATAGCATTGCTGGCTGCGCTGCTGCTGGTGTTTCCCGGAACCGCAGCGCGGGCCGATCATCTGGAAGTGGTGACGCTTGAAGCCCCGCCGCTGGTTTACACGCTTGGCGATTCGGTGCACGGAGCCCTGGTGGATGTAGTGCGCGAAGGGCTCAACCGCATGGGGTATCATTTTGAAATACGCGTGGTGCCGTGGAAGCGGGCCGTGAACAGTGTGCGTACCGGCGAAGCCGACGCCATATTCTATGCTGTGAAGACAGCGGAACGGGAGCGGTTTTTACGCTACCCGCAAGAGCCGTTGTGGGTGGAGCGGACCGTTGCGGTTGTACTCAGCGGAACGGACCATGTGCTGAAAAGCGATCTGTCCAATGCTTCGGACATCAGACTGGGTGTCGGGCGCGGGTATTACTACGGGCCGAGGCTGGAGCGCATTCTCACGGGCGACGTGTTCAAGCGAATCGAACCTGCGGCAAAGGCTGCGGACAATATGGCCAAGCTGCTCGGCGGCAGACTGGATGCCTTTCTGACGGACTACCTGCACGCGACCCGCATCCTGCGCGACTTCGTTCTCGGTGAGCGGTTCGACATCGTGCGGAACGAGGACCATTCTCCGGCGTTTCTGGATACGGTCCCGGCCTATCTGGCCTTTTCGAAACAAGCCGTCACCGAAGAACTGGCGGACGGCTTTTCCCACGTGCTCAAAAGGATGAAGACCGACGGCACGTACGATGCCATCATGAGACGGCACGGTATTGAAGGATTCTGATAGTATTGAACGATCAGGAACAAAAAAAGACCCGCCCGCCGGTAATCCGGCAGCGGGCCTTTTGACGTTGCAGGTATTTATCCGTCTTTCCTGTCACCCATCTTGGTGTAGGAGCGGCGGGTTTCGCCCACATAGATCTGACGGGGGCGGTGGATTTTTTCAAGACCGGCGCCGTAAGCTTCGTACCAGTGCGCGATCCAGCCGGGCATGCGGCCGATGGCGAACATCACCGGGTACATGTTCACCGGTATGTTCAAAGCACGCAGGATGATGCCTGAGTAGAAGTCCACGTTGGGGTACAGGCTGCGGCTAGTGAAGTATTCGTCGCTCTGGGCTTCCTCAGAGAGCTCCATGGCGATGTCGAGCAGGTCGTCCTTGATGCCCTTGGCTTTGAGCAGGTCGTGGGCCGCTTTCTGGAGAATCCGGGCGCGGGGGTCGAAGCTCTTGTAGACGCGGTGGCCGAAGCCCATGAGCCGCGTTTCCTTGCGCTTGACCTTTTCGAGGAAGCCTTTGATGTCTTCCTGACCGCTGCGGATTTCCTCCAGCATGTCGATGACTGCGGAGTTCGCACCGCCATGCAGACGCCCCCACAGGGCGCAGATGCCGGCGGAGACCGAAGCGAAGAGGTTTGCCTGCGTGGACTGGACCATGCGCACGGTGGAGCATGAGCAGTTCTGCTCGTGGTCCGCATGCAGGGTGAAGAACAGGCTCAGGGCGCGCACTTCCTCCGGAGCAGGGTCATACAGGCGGTACGGCTCGGAAAACATCATGTGCAGAAAGTTCTGGCAGTAGGAACGTTCCGGGTCCGGGTACATGAAGGGCAGGCCCTGCGACTTGCGGTAGGCCCACGCAGCGATGGTGCGCACCTTGCTGATGACCTTGGCGGCGGCAAGGGCGAATTCCTGCCTTGTCTGGATTTCGAGCAGCTCCGGGTCGTAGCATCCCATTGCGTTGACCACTGCTGAAAGGATGGCCATGGGGTGCCCGTTGGACGGGAATCCCTCGAAGTGGTGCTTGAGGTCTTCGTGCAGCAGCTCGTTGTCGGTGAGCAGATCGCGAAAGCGCTGGCGTTCCTCGTAATTGGGGAGCCTGCCGAAAATCAGCAGCCATGCGGTCTCGATGAAAGAGCCGTTCTGGGCGATCTCCTCGATGGGATACCCGCGATAGTGCAGCGCGCCCTGCTCGCCGTTGACGTAGGTGATGGCGCTGGCGCAGGAGCCGGTGTTCCCGTAGCCGGGATCGTAGGTGATATGTCCGGTTTCCTTTCGCAGGTTTCGGATGTCGATGGCATGTTCCTTTTCGGAACCGACCATGACCGGAAGCTCATAGGTGGTTCCGTCCAGAATGAGGTATGCCGTCTTGTTGCTGACTTTTTCGTTGTCTTTGAGCATCTATGACCTCCTGAAAACCGCTGGGCGGCAGTGTTCGCACCGGTATGATGGGCTTGGCTGGAAAGGCCCTGAATGTCCGAGAACTGGTGCCGGGATTGGAAACGGGTGGAGAGAATGGTCTGGTACCCGTTGTGAACACCTTTGATATCAGAAAACGGAAAAAAGTAAAGCCCGCCCTTTTTGACAGTTTTGCAAAAATGTTATTTGTGCGGTTCAAGAGGTGCTCTTTGCGCCCTTTTATTATTCAGTAATGATCTTTTTTGTGTCGATTCCGTATTTTCGCATTCTGTTGAGTACTGTTCCGCGGCTTACACCAAGCTTTCTGGCGGTTTCGGACTTGTTTCCGCCACATTTTCTCAGTGCCGCCAAGAGTTCGGTCTTTTCCGGCGGATTTTCGTGGTCGTTTCTTTCTTGAGAAGGGGGCGTACTCATGGTTTCCGGTGACGAAACGTGACGGGGCGCGGTTTCCGGGACCATGAGAGAGGGGAGGTGCTCCGGCGTGATGGTCTCAGCGTCGCAGACCACGAAGGCATATTCGAGCGCGCTCCTGAGTTCCCTGACATTGCCCGGCCAGTGGTGGCGCGTCAGCAAATCCATGGCTTCCGGGGCAAGGCCGTGGATCGGGCGCGAGCGCTGCATGTTCAGCCGTTTGATGAAATGGTCCGTCAGGAGCGGGATGTCTTCTATACGTTTGCGAAGGGCCGGCAGTTCGATGGGGATGACATTGATGCGGTAGAAAAAGTCCTGCCGGAAGCGTCCCTGTGCCACGAGCGCGGGAAGATTCTGGTTGGTGGCGCTGATGATGCGCGCGTCCAGCCGTCTGGGCTGGTTTTCGCCCACGCGTTCGAAGGTTCTGGTTTCGATCACCCTGAGCAGTTTTATCTGGATGGACTGGGGGATGTCCCCGATTTCGTCGAGAAAGATATCGCCTCCGCCCGCTTCCTCGAACCGTCCGCGTCGATGGCTGTGAGCGCCGGTGAACGCCCCTTTGACATGGCCGAACAGTTCCGATTCGAGCAGTGACTCGTTCAGCGCGGAGCAGTTGATCTGCACATACGGTCCGTCGTTTCTCGGGCCGAGGTCGTGGATGGCCCTTGCCGCGAGTTCCTTCCCGGTACCGGATTCTCCGAAAAGAATCACAGGGGCATCGCTCCCGGCCGCGCGCTCGATGAGTTCGAAGGTCCGGCGCATGACGGGACTCCGGCCGATCATGCCGTGGAACGCGCCGTCCTGATCGAACATGCGGGAAAGTTGGCGGATAGTGTCTTCGCGACGGTCTATCTCGGTGACATCGGTCAGGGTCTCAACGGTTCCGAGGACGTTCCCCAACTCATCGCGAAGCAGGGCGGCGTTTTTGAGCACGTGGACGATGGTGCCGTCCTTTCGCCGCAGATGGCAGTTGCGGGAGTTCTCCTTCCCGGACCGGAACAGGGCGCACCAGTGCTTGCTGCCCTTGCGCCGTGCGATGCGGCAGATGTCGCACTCCAGCACGCTGCACGGACTCTCCAGCAGTTCCTCGCGAGAGTACCCCGTGATGCGCGAAAGGGCGTCGTTGACCATCATGATGGTACCGTCCGGGCGCACCAGAAAGAGCCCGTCGTTCATGGTGTTCACGATTTCCGGCAGATGTCTGAGAATTTCCTGTTCAGTCATGTTTTGACCACCTGTTTAAACATATGTCTATGTACAGTTGCGCAAAATGGCAAGGGCTCAGGGGGGACAAAGGGCCGGATGACAATATAATTGCTCGAAATCATGGCTGAGGTGAACTGGCATGGTGTGTGCTTGATATGGGAGCGGCTTCGCGCCGTTTGAAAGCAAGCTACTCAGTTATGGAGAATACATGTCAGCAGCAAAAAAGAGCGGCCTGAGCCGCCGTGGNTTTCTCAAAAGCGTGGGCATCGGGGGAGCGTCGGCGCTCCTTCCCGGCACCGCGAGAGCCGCGCAGAAAGGGGAGGAGCTGGCCACGCTTCTGGACCTGTCCAAGTGCATCGGTTGTGGAGAGTGCGTATACGCGTGTCGCGACGTGAACGCGGATCGTTATCCCGAGCCGAAAAAGCCGTTCCCCGTCATGCATCCCGAGAAACGGGTCAAAGTGGAGGACTGGTCGGACAGGCGCGACGTGGATGACCGGCTCACGCCCTACAACTGGCTCTACATTCAGACCGCCGTGGTGGAGCATGAGGGCAAATCGCATACGGTGCATGTGCCCCGACGGTGCATGCACTGCCGAAACGCTCCGTGCGCCAACCTCTGTCCATTCGGTGCCTGCGGCACGGACGAGCGGGGCATCACCTTTATCAACGATAAGGTCTGCCTCGGCGGGGCCAAGTGTCGATCCGTCTGTCCGTGGGATATCCCACAGCGGCAGAGCGGTGTTGGCCTGTACCGCAGCCTGATGCCCGGTTTTGCCGGAAACGGGGTCATGTACAAGTGTGACCGTTGCCGTGAGCGCATCGCGGACGGCAAGACGCCGGGGTGCATAGAGGTCTGTCCGGTGCAGGTTCAGACCATCGGCCCGCGGAGGGAAATTCTTCGCAGGGCTGAGGCGCTGGCGGAAAAGACGGGAGGTTTCCTGTACGGGGCTGACGAGAACGGCGGCACCAATACGTTTTATGTATCCCCGGTGCCCTTTGAACTGCTGAATGACGCAGTGGAAAAAGGCAAGGGAAGGCCGCATCTGGGACCGGTGAAAGATCTCATGGAAGATGAAAACGCGCTGGCAACGGCTACGCTGCTGGCCCCGGTCGCCGGGATAGCTGCCGGGATGCTCGGGCTTGGGTCCGCACTGTTCGGGCAGGAGGATGACAATGAAGGGTAGGACCTTATTTTCCCGGCGTCTTGGCTGGATTTTCGTCGCATTGACGGCCTTTCTTGGTGTGAGCGGACTGTTGCAGATGCCGCTGGCGCGCCGATACTACCTCAACGAGATTCCCGGACTTGCATGGACCGGGGATGCCTTTGTGGTGCACAAGCTGCATTATATTGCCGCAATGATTCTCATCGCCCTCCTCTCCTATATGGTCGTGCGCTGGGTCAGGGACTGGAGCGCCGAGCTGCGTCTGACGGGAAGCGGACTGATGCGGGCCGTTCTCGTCCTTGCTCTGGTCCTGACCGGCGCGGCCAGAATGTACAAGAACCTGCCCGGGGTTCCGTTTGGGCCGCTGGAGACCATGGTGCTGGATGTCGCGCATCTTGGCCTTGCCGGGCTTTTCGGGATAGCGGCGCTTGCAGTGCGCATGACCGGCCGCAAGTCGTACGTGGTTCTTAAAAATGAAAACGCAAGGAAGTGAAGAGGCTCCTTCCTGTTGGTTCAAACGGACAGGATAACCGTTGGTTGCTGGCCGCCTACGGGCGGCCTTCTCTCTGCTCGGCTTTGCGTCTGGAGTATGCTATCTGGCGGCAATGGAGGGATCGAGATGGATACGATAGAGTGGAGTGATTTCGACAAGGTGCAGCTTAGGTGCGGCACCGTTGTCAGAGCTGAGGCGTTTCCCGAGGCGAGGCGTCCGGCGTTGAAAGTGTGGGTGGACTTCGGCCCCGAGATAGGAGTGCTCAAGTCCAGCGCACAGATTACCGAACACTATGCGGCTGACGCGCTGGTGGGACGCCAGGTGCTGGCCGTGGTCAATTTTCCGGAAAAGCAGGTGGGGCCGTTCATGTCCCAGTGCCTTGTCACCGGGCTTTACGATGAGGACGGAGCCGTGGTGCTGGTTGGGCCGGACCGCGCCGTGCCCGACGGAACCCGTCTTTGCTAGCTCTTCGTGACAGCGACGGAACCTGCCGCAAGCGTTTGTGAAATTCATGGGAAAAAAATTCAGAAAATGCTTGCCAAGCAGGAAGTGAAAATATAAACACAGTCTCCGCGTGCCGAAGTGGTGGAATTGGTAGACACGCTAGGTTCAGGGTCTAGTGGGAGCAATCCCGTGGAAGTTCGAGTCTTCTCTTCGGCACCAAAATTTCAAAAGGTTTGCGTCTAACTAGTCGCAAGCCTTTTTTATTTTTCAAATATCCACTCTTTTGCGCCGCCGTGCGCAACATGATTTGATCCTTTGATGCGAGCAAGGCGGAGATGCAAAAGCCTTGATTTCTCTGCGGTTGGAGAGGCTGCATTGGTCTCCTGAAACTTCTCTCTTGACCACCTCCCCCTCCACGTCCTGCGCTCTCTGTTCAGAGGCTACCGCTGTTTCCGGCAAACGCAGTCGCCTACCATGGTAGCCCCCACACACTCACACACGACGGGTAATTTTTAATATCGGCAGGTTGCAGAAGGCGCATGCCTATAGCCTAAACCCCTGAAAGCCGCCGAGCGCGAAGTTGGTTTCTTCATACTGCAAAAACCAACCGGGCACGCATAATAATCTGCTGCGCCAATGCCTCTGCGAGCTAAAAACTTTGTCGTAAAAGTGTTCAAGCTGTGATATGGAATCAACATTGCGATCTGTCAACCTATACTCATTTACAAGGAGACGTCATGAGGTACCAAGTGAACAACTCGTTTTCGAGGCTTTGGGCTCCGATATTGCTCAGTCTGACCTTGTTTTTGCAGGGTTGCCCGATGTTGATCATACCAATTGTCGCCGCTTATTCTGAATCAGGAATAACTGTCACATGTAGCGGTCCAGGGTTTTCTGGACACAATTTTGTCCTTAATCACGCCGCGCACTCAGTGAGCACGATCTGCCTTTCGCGGACCTGGCTCGGCGTCTTGTAGCCGTGCCTGCCGATGATCCATTGCCGGTTGTAGGTTTCCTTGAATTTCAGCAGGGCCTTCCTCAACTCTTCGACCGTGTTGAATCGCCTGACCCAAAGCAGATTTTCCTTGAGGATGCGAACGAATCGTTCCGCGATGCCATTGCCTTGGGGCTCA
>NZ_AQXE01000014.1 GCF_000375485.1 Desulfovibrio oxyclinae DSM 11498
CATTGCGAATGGCCTTGGCTCTGATGGACGGTACCGGATCATGCACACCGAGGTAGCTTTGCTGGACCTTCTTCCACCACGGCAAGGTGCGGCGTTGCGTATGATGCTTGCCGCTTGTTTGGAACTTGAGCCAATTTTGCGTGCAATAGGCCCAGACATTTTCAAGGCTCTTGAACGCATCCTNAATGCAATCGAGTCCGAGTGCCTTCAGCGCTTCGCGCCTGAGTTGGAATTCAACCCGAATGACCTTTTTGCCCTCCGGCACTTCTTCCAATTGCCAGATGTCGTACATCCACGTTTTCTTGGATTGAGACTGGATTTCCAGAGCCTTGTCATACAAGCGGGCACTGAGCTTGCCTTTACCAATGCTCATCCCTGAGAATTTGCGGTGCTGCATGTAGGTTGAATACTGCGTGGCTCTGGTGAAAGCCTTTTCGACAAGCGAAGGCTTCCACATGGCTTCAGGCATAAGGAGGTCCATGCAAAGATCCATGCGGCTTGGCTTGGTCTTCAACACTTTGGCCTCACACGCTTCAAGCCCGCGCAGTATGCTTGTTACCGAATCAACCAGCCCACGATGCCAAAGGGTTTCGGATCGGACTTCCACCATGGCGCTCGGCCGTTGCTTTGGGTCGATCCAATCGCCGATCCGTATGGCATATTCACGGCTTGTGAGTATCCAGCTATAGCCATTAGTGCCATGCGGCAGAACGGAAAAGGGAATATTTCTCTCTTGCTCGGGATCATAGATGAAGACAGGGCTGGGCTTTTGATCCTTTGCAGCACACGCTTTTGCTTCTTCCAGAATCTTGAACGTCTTTTCATCCTTCCACTGGATATCCAGAGCCAGATTCAGGGAATCCACGCCGCCCGTAAGCACTTGCACACCCTTTTGGGGCCTCGTTTTCACCTTTGGAGGGGGGCTGATAGTCATTCGCCCCCCTTTAGAGGGCTGCCTCTGACGATTTCCGTTGGTTTGAGATTTGTTTTGCATGTGATTTGATTAGGAAATCAAACACGAAAGCACCCGGACACATCGAAAGAAAAAAATGTCCGGGTGCTCGGTTGGGCCGGGTGGTATACTAGCTGATTTTGCTCGCCCTCGTTGGGGCAGAAGAGCATGAGCGTCCGAAGAATCAAGGCTGCCCTGCGGCTCGCTCCCTGCGGTCGCTCGGCCTTGATTCCACGGCCTTGCTCATGCTGCGTGGATGTCAGGCGACGGCGAGAGGGATGGCAACTTTTCAGCTCTGGCTCAAGGGATGGCTGGGGGAAGGCAGGGCTAAGGGAGGTCTTTCAAGGGTTTGGGGCGCTTTCGAATCGCCCTGTAGAGGGCATCATCCGTCATTTCGGCTAGATCGAGGTCATGTGGGCCTAGCCCTTCCTCTTGCGCCAAAGAGTCGAAGATTCCTCTTATCTCAGGAATGTTTATAGGGTAGCCCATGCGTACGGCCATGGAATCGACAAACTGAGCCCAAGTGATCTTGCACTGTTTCGGGGTGAGTTTCGGTAAATCAGTCTGAAAAGCCTTGCCGATCTGCTCCAACTTGGGTCGGTCAATAGCCAAGGACCATTCGAGAACCCATTGCGCTATCCGGGGTTCAGCAACAACAGACTTATCGACCACAATAAGACGACAGATCGTGTCCAAATCCCCGTGTCGAGCCTTTCGGAGAAGGTTGGGAGGATAGTCACCATACAGGGCAATGCAAGGAACCCAGACGAGAGCCATGAACGCCAGTTCAATGGAAAACTGTCCTTCGGCGGTTAGCTCTGGTTCAACCCTTTTTGCCGATTGGTCATGGAAATCCTGCATACGGAAGCCATCCGGTAAGGAGGCGCTGCCATAAGGCTTATCGAATGGGCCAAGGTCATTCAGACCAAAAGAACGGAATATCCCGTCAGTCAGGCGGCGATGATTTCGGTAAAAAGAAAGCCACTTGGCTAACTCGGCGCTTGCTATTGGCTTTTGCTGGCGCTCTGCCTCACGTCTGAAATCATGGATGCCGTAGGATGTGATCCATGAGGCAGCTAGGTGGCGGAGGATTTGGAACTGTATGTGGGGGACAGACATTGAGTTTCAGTAGAACAGCGAAGGCCCGGATGCAAATGAAGGGGAATGACTGCAGGATAGAGGAAACCAGAATCTTATATGAGCTCTGTGAAAGAAGCTCTAAGGGGTGTTCACCGGAAAGGAACCTTCAAGGCAAGACGGCTTTTGAACTCAGTGGGAAATCTTCTTCTCTTCTTGGACATTAAAAGCCTCCTTTGGCCTTCTTACGTCCACTTTAAGTTGTGGCCCAATATCTCAGACTCACCTCTTTTTTTCTTGATCGACTCATTTCCAGATGTCTATACTTTTCTATCAATGAACTACACGCTCAACGTCAAAATCGAATACCCTGTGCCAGCAATTCTGAAGATAACGTGTTGCTGTGCCTAAAAATAGGCCTCTTTTATCTCTGTTAGTAGCCTTGAAAAAGATTCTTCCTTTAGCTTCGTTAGGTGTGGAGAAATAAAAATACTTCTTTCTCCTGAACTTAGGTCGCGCATAGTAATCGGCTCAACGGAGAGATCCTCATAAGAGCCATCTGAATACCTTGCAATATTGAGTGTAGTGTTGCCTAATCTGATGTCTCCATACGTCTGAGGTGTGACAAAATCAAAATAGAATAAAAACTTTTCAACTCGGGCTCCGCTTGTCATTTCTAGAACAAAATACCATTTGACTATTTTTTCTATTATGTCGACTTTCCCAGATAAGTATTCACAAGTGGGAAGAGAGTAATCTTCAATAGATATATTGAAGCCTCTGTTTTTAACTAAGAAGATATTTGTGCAATATTTCGCCATGTGCAAAATAGATTCGTAGAGATAGCTGTCGCAACTTTTGGACTTAGCAGCAAAAACTGGTGATGAGCTTGTTTTCTTGATTTTTGGTTGATCCTTTTGGGGTTTGTCTTCCTTAGGCTTCTCCTTTCGACTTGCAAATGAATTGTATGCTGACAGTGTCGATTTGAATTCATCAATAAAAAAAAGAATCAGTTCAGATAGGTCACCTGAAGAGGCGTTGTCTAGTGAATTGATGTATCTGTTCCTGTTCTCGGAGCTTACCAGCATCGGAGGAAGTCCGTTATTAATAAGTAAGCAGTTTAGTAGCAAGCGTGCTGTTCTGCCGTTACCGTCTTCAAAGGGGTGAATGAAAACAAATTTCGTATGCATGCTAACTGCAAACTCTAGAGGGGAACGATCATCTTTCTTTGTTCTGATCTCTTCTGCGAGCTCATGCATTAAAGCAGGCACAGTGGCTGCATTGGGGGGAGTGATTTTAGCTCCCCCAATTCGCACAGGACCGGAACGGTATTCTCCGGCGTTATCAGCCACTCCAGAAAGTAACTGCCTGTTAAGTTCTCTAATAAAGTTTTCTGGTGAATCGCTTACCGTATTACAGTTGTGCGTCATCCAGGTGTATGCTTTCCCAAGATTCCTGACTTCCGTTGTCGAAGATTCATTCGGATTATTTTCTTCGATGATTTTTTCGGTTTCGCCTTTGCTAAAGTCTATTTGCTCAATTTTGTTCGAATGATATACGTGCTCTGCCTTAATCCTGTCAGCATATGCTATGATTTTAGATTTGTTGAATGTGGTTTTCCCGAGTTCCTCATGGATTCTATGTAATTTGTTTTTGGTTTTTTTGTTTACAATGTATGATGGGTATGACTCGATGTTGAGCGACGATTCTTTTTTTGTATGAACTTTGACTAGGTAGCTGTTGGAATTTCCAAAGTCGAACCCATAGTATATGTTTCCTTCTCGTATGTGTAAGTTGGGGAATTCAAATTCAGGCAGAGAGACTTTTTCATATCCTGACTTTGCCCGCGCACCCTTTCCTTTCACGTAAAGATTACATTTGATGTAACCATCCTCTTTAAATTCAATCTCAATTTTGGCTTTAGAAGCCGCCTTGCCATTAAATGGCAATCGCGCAATGTCGTCAGAGAAGTTTAATTGACATTCAGTTTCGCTTCCAAAGGGTTTGTTTGAGAAGCAGTAGAGTATTTTGTCTTCAAGGGGGAAAGGAGTCTCAATAGCAAGGTTTGTTTTATAATTGTCTAGGATATATGGGCTGAGCGTTAATCTGCCATTCTTTATGCTACTTCCTCCGTTTAGAATTTTTACGGGAATGATTGGAGAGCTTCTGTCTCTTCTTATTCCGAAATACAGTTCATTAAGAAGGCAGGGTGCGAGTTTGTCACTCATCAGGGAGGGTTGCCTGTCTGATTGGTACTTACACTCACACGCCAACCCGGTGGCTACTGTGGCAGCAAGGTTTTGGCTCCTTAAAATATCTTTTTGACTGATGGTATCCGCAAATGCTTTATAGATGAGCAAGGGAAGGAACGGGAGGTTAGAGGACCCGCCTGCACAGATGATCTTGGAAATTTTGATAGGGTCTTTGTCGCCACGTTTGGTCGATTTAATCTTTTGATTAGCGTCACTGATTGTGTTTTCAATAATAGGAAGCCACTCTTTCTCCCATATTTTTATAACAATTTTCTTTATGTCATTCCCGTTCAGAGTTGTTGATATTTCCGATTCATGATGAAGCCATCCGGGAGGGAATGTTAATTTTACAGAATTCTTTGAGCAATTGTGGTGGAGTTTTTTGCCTCGGAGCTCGCCGCAAAGCTTGATCTTCGCGTCTTCCACGAGCATTAGAGTTGGTTTTTTACCTGACAATGCCCGGTTCATCGGATCTTCTTTCCATGCAACTCCACTTTTTGAGATACTGGATTGCCCTAGGGTTTTCTTGGACACCGAATTGGGCGTAACAAACGTCCAGGAGGTGACCGACAATGGGAAAGAATTGACTGACTAGCTTTTCCAACAAAAGCTGATCGACCTTACTCCCCCCATCAAAATCCGCATTAATCCCTAGTGGGACAGAATAAGATCCTGATCGATGAATATTTCCATCTTTTTTGGATCTGACGATGCAACTATTAAAAGTGCTTCCACCAATGTCGATGATCAAGACATCTTCTTTTTGTTTTAGAGCAGCTCGTTTTTGGGATGCTTTTTTGTATGAATTATAAATTGCTAGCGGTTCATGAAAAAATTCAGGTTGCTCCATTTTTAATTCAGTAAAAATGTCGCGAATGTTTGCTCGATATCTCTCTGCCCAGGACGGGTCAGGTATGGCTGGTACGCCTACTACCACTTTGCCAGGAACAGCATGTGAGCCAAGCGCCTTTTCGATAAAGATTTTTGCAGCTTCTTTTGCGCTGAGAACTTTGGTGTCTCTATCGTGGATGCCAGAAGGGGCGATCCAGTATTTTTTCCTTGTGAATTCTTTTTCGCTTTGTCCGAGATCTTTTTTGAAATTGAAGACATTGGTAATACCTTTTAGGCCACTTGCTCTAGCTTCTGTCCCAATTGAGTGTTCATTTTTTTCTAAGCTATACGATACAACTGTAGGAATTTGATCCTCTGAGAGTTTAATAAGTACACTTTTTTGCATAATGTTTTTCTGGATTGGGGATTAGACAATTGTTTTTTATCAGTCTATAACCCATGACGATGGCAATGCCAAGATGTGAGCTTAAAAGTCGACCTATTCAGCTTTCCTCAATGCCTCGTATTTAGGGCAAGTTATTTAAGGTCTCTCCTTCAACCGTAATTAAGTAGTTCAAAGTGCTCCTATCAAAGCTCATAGCATCTCTCTTCCAAAATTGAGATAATCATCCGGGTTTTCCATATAATCTCATGGTGATGAGGATTAGGTGGAAATACGGACAGATGGTCCCTGTCGCCTATATCACAAGTGCATGTTTTTTCAGAACTAGAGCTCTGTAAAATTCTTGAATAATAGACTTTACCTCTGCTAATTCACGTCGAAGTATGAGGATTCGAGTCTCTTTGGTTTTGTCCTAAAATCAGTTTCTTACGTAAGCTTGAGCCATTTTCATGCCGTTTTCGTGTTCGGTGGTTTGTTTTCATGGATTCCGCATAGCTTTCAGGTGATCCAACAAAGTGGACCTACTTTTGTCACTCAAGATGATTAGCTGGATAGGATAGTAATTCTCGAAGCGAAAGAACGTGAGAAATAGAATCGATCTTACATGGTGGAACGGTACTACTTTAGTGGGCCCACAGGTGGGCCCTTTAAACCCACCGAGCCGCACCGAGGCTTCGTACGCCCCAATAATATTCAATAAAAACGGCGGTGATTAGCTAGGTCACGTGCCTGTCACGCCGGAGGCCGAGGGTTCGAGTCCCTTCGGCTCCGCCATTAAAATCAAAGGGTTACACGAAAGTGTGACCCTTTTTTTGTGCCGTTTTCGCGTTTCGTGGCTCGTCTTCGTGGCTTCAGGTGGCACACAGCTTTTTCGGCACTTTTCTCAACTTGGCTGTACCTCATCAGCTTTCACCTTCTGCCTTGTCCCACAGGCCGTGTTCGCTCGACGGCGTCCGCATGGCCTTGTCCAAGGCGCTCACCGCCCGGTTGTTTCTGGTGGTGCGGTGGATGTACCGTTCCGTCGTGCGTGTAGAGGTATGGCGAAGCAACTGCTGGATGTCCAGAATGTTTGCTCCGGTCTCCATGCCGATGCTTGCCGACAGGTGGCGGATGCCGTGAAACCCGAATTGCCTGACCCCGGCTTTGTCGCACAGCTTGCTCAGCCACCGATTGTGGCTGTCCCGGACCATCCAAAGGGACTGATCAAACACAAATTCCGCTTTTCCGGCTTGCAGCTTGCGTTTGGCAAGCTCTGCCCGGAGAGCGTCGGCCATGGGAACTTCATCAAATTCCCAGTTTCCGCCACGGCGCTTTTGCGTCCACAAGCCAACAGTGCCTTTGTCGAAATCCACCTCGCTCCACTTGATGCGGAAGATTTCCGACTTCCGGCCAGCCGTAAAGAAGGTGGTCAGGAGCACGAACCGCTCATATTCGTCAGCAGTGTCCAGCACCGTTTTGAAATCCGCAAACGGCGGAACATAGCGGGGGTGCCGCTTTTCAGGGAACTTGTCGACCAGCTGAAACGGGTTGACTCGATTCATATTGTGGTATTTGGCTCCCCAGTTCCATGCGGCGACGAGATTCTTGCGGTCTTTGTTTGCCGTGTTGCCGTTCTTTCGCCGGTTCAGCTTGCTCAGATGATCCAGCGCAACGGCGGGGCTTATCTCGCCAACCGGCATTTCCGGCCTGATGCTGTCTCTAAACAGCCGCTTGAAGGCCCGACGTTTTGAATCATACGTCTTTTCCGACCAAGTGGTCTTGGCGTAATCCAAGTACCGTTCGGCCCACTCCCCGGCAACAAGGAGTCTGCCGACAGTGTCCAAGTCCTTGCGCTTTTGGCGATCAGCCAGTTCAAGCACCTTGAGGGTCTCGCGTTCCCACGCTTCGGCTTCTCGCTTTCTGTCAAAGAGCTTTGTGCGTCGAAGCTGCTTTCCAACCGACGGGGTAAAACGCACCGCGCCCCGCCACTTTTTTCCTTCCTTGTAAGGCATGTAGGTATCCTCTTCTCGGAAGGCCGCTTATTTACCTGAAGATATTACCAAAGATCATGTAAAGACGTCAATTTCCGCTTGCGCTGGCGAGGAGCGTCACAACCCCTTGAAACCTCACGCTCGGAAACATTTACGCACCCCTGACGCATGTACGCCTCCACAGCTTGACGATGAAAGCGAATCCCTCGCTTCCCCACCGTGAACGCACCAAGAAGCTGCTTCATGTCCGCACGCCGCACAAGGCTTTCGGAGCAATTCAGCATCTTCGCTACGTCTTTGACTTTCAACACTTCGGGCACCAAACGACCATCCTGATTGTTGGTTAACCCGCCTGCTTACAACGTGCGAAACGGAAATCTCTAGGTTCAGGGGTAGGTTTTTTGAAAATTTATATTTATTTAAATCATGTGGTTATGAAAATCGTCAAAAAAGGTCGTTCCGAAAGATGCTTTTCTGCTCATCCAGACCTTCTCCCTGACTTGTTAGGGAAAGAACTGAGAAGCCCCCTTGCGGGGGCTTCTGTCATCTAATCTTGCTTGACCCAAGGTAGGCATCAGAGATGTCTCGCCGGCCTGGGGAATGGCCAGCCATGACCTCGATTTGGTCCCGGGCCTCGCTGTCCAGTGACGGCCACTGAGTCCCGGCGGTTTTCTCAGCTTCTTGCACAAAGTCTTCATGAGACCGGTGCTGGTTTGGTGGCTGGAAGCCTGTGTGTTCCACGTAAACCTGTCTGAAACGCTCGTGTCGGTTGCCATGAAGCGTGTAACCCAACCTCTTTTTTGTCAGGCCACTTTTTCGTGCGGCATAGTCTAAGCGATTCAGCCAGGAGTCACCCATCCCCGGGGGCATTAAATTGAAAACCCCTTTTCGGTTTGATGGCGAAACGAACTCTTCGGCACATTTCAAGGCAGCTTCTTGTTGCTCCGACAAGTGAAGGGTACGAGGTCGGCCTCCCTTGGTTCCATTGTGAACCAATAGGGTATGTTGCTCCCGGTCCCAGTCATTCACTAAATCGACTTTCGCGGACTCTTCTCGGCGAAGACCCAGTTCATATTGAAGCTCAATCTGTACAGCGCATCGGGCGGAATGCCTGTAATTGTCATCATTACGCAACCCATCGATGATTTGGACGACTTTTTCAGGATCGGCGGCCCGTGAAATGTTGTTGCCAATCCGCCCACGTTCAACACCGAACTCTTTGTTTTCGCGTGCAATACCGTCGTTTCCATATGCATTACATACGTGACGTGCTGCAGAGAAGACCTCAGCGATGCGCCCATCACCAACCTCTCGGGCTTTCATCGAATCCGCCACACGTTGAAAGTGCTTATTAGTCAGATTTTCCCACTTTTTAACGCCCAGTCCTGCTCTCTGAAGCTCAGTTGCAAACATCTTTGCGTTGTTGCGGATCCGATGTTGTTTCGACTTTCGACCAGAAAGGCTTGCTCTGGCGACTGCGAAATGAAGGCCCTTTGTGTTTTTCTTCATGGATGTCCCCATGGTTATTGGGTGACTCGGAATTGGGCCAACCCATCATCATAACCATGTGCAAAATCAAAAAATCAAGGGCGTAAACATGGAAAATGCATCATTCTGGGTTTTCCCTTTTTCCGGCTTTTTTTTAACCACCTTGTCATTAAGCACACCTTGAAGGGGGCGGCAAGACGCCCCCTTTTTCTGACAGGCTCATGGCGCGGAAATGACAAAAGCCCCCTGAAGGGGCTTCTCATTTCATGGGTAAAAGACAGGGACACGACTATGCTCGGGGCAAGGTGTGTACTCAGAATCGGTCGTCCCTGTCCGGGACGCCCAAAATTACGATAAATAAAACAATCGGCACAGGGCCGGAACGTCGAACGGACACAAGGAGATCTGCTTTCAATCCCTCACTCTGAAAAGGCATTACCGCTTCAGAACAAGGAGGGCCAAGCCGCCCAAATAGGGCAACCTGTGGCGAAAGTCGCACACAAACAAAATACGGGATGAAGAATGCCCTGTTCCCAGTAAAAAGAGATCTCTTTTAATTGTCCATTTAATAGTGGATGTCACGCATAAGCGCATATGTCTTAAGCCTGCAACAAGCAGAAAGTGACCTTCGGGGAAGCTGGCAGCGGCAGGCGCGTAGTCCTGTCGTTCATCTGGCAAAGTTTGATGCGTTTAACCGGCGTTGGTTTCGGAAAGGATGCCGTTTGTTTCGGAAAAACGGCGGTAAGCGTTGAAGCCGTGGGCTTCGTACGTCGTCATCAGTTCTGACTGTCGTCAAAACTTATGACGACCAAATCGGTTGTAGTGCCTCCTTCTGTCTAGGTTTATGGTTTTCCATACCACGGCACTTTTGCAGATTTCCACTCGGGGGCCCGACTTTCTGAAGATTTCTTATTGCCGCCCGTCGCCTGCCTGCAGGCTGGCACGGTCACCGGCCCGGTCAAGGCCAAGCCCTTTCGGGCGGATTCCCTTCGGTCATCCGGCCTTGACCGAACCGCCTAACCCGTGCCGTGTCAATCTCAGGCGACGGTGACGGGGATGGCGGCTCAGGTTCAAGGGATGTTGGGATTATTTGATTACAGAATTGGATTGATTGTGTGCCACTTTAGTTTTGCCGTTGGGTGGTCCAAAAAAGTGAACCCACTTCTTGGTAACGCTTCGAGACGTGGGCCAAGATGGAGCGCATGAAATGCACACGGCACCGCTGTCAACTTGACCCCCGGGAAGACCTCGGTGATGGCCCGTTTCAGGCCCTCATGGGCATTGCTGATCACCAGGCGGACGCCATGCAGGCCACGGCTGGTCAAATCCTGTAGGAAGTCCCGCCAAAGAAGATAACGCTCGCCCACCTTGGCCTCCACTCAGAGAACCTCACGATGGCCGTCCATGCGTACGCCAACGGCCACCAGCACGGCCATGCTCGTTACACAGAGATGGGTTTACTTCTCAGGTCATGTATGTGACTATTTTTGTTTGGATTGTGTTTCTTCGCAATTAGGGGGAATGGGGAAATAGTTGCGACCTTGTCTGATGGTAAATGGTTAATATGATTAATATAGTTATATAGTTTGAAACAAAATGGGGAATGGTCATGTTGTGGTTTGGTCCCAAAGATGAGTTTTTGTTGTTTAGCACCAATAATTCTATTGTGGAAATTGTTTACTTCTTAACCCAGTCACTCGTTGTGATAGCTATTGTTATTGCCTTGTTACAACTTCGGTCGTTGAATGATCAACTCAAACAAAATAAGGATCAAATGGTGGAGGAGCATAAGCAAAGAAGGAGAGCCGTTTCTTTGGATTTGCTTCATAAATGGAATGCGTTAAATAACAATGGAATTAATTTTGTTGCACGTAGGCTCGTTAAAGAGCTACCCGTTAAAGATAAGAAGGCTTTAATCGAAGGGACTCCTTTTTCTGTCCCGGATGATTTGAAAGGGCTAGTTAAGTCTGTTGTGTGTCGAGATTCTGGGTGCGGTAGAGAGTGCGAGGAATGTAAGTATGTATTTGAAGGTGCTGCTGAAAACAAATTAACAGCACATGCTTCTATTATTATGAGACAGACCGTTGTGACATATTTAAATCTTTTTGAAAATATTTCTTCGGCTTATGTTAATAATGTCGCGAATAAGCAGATGCTGAAGGAGCAGTTTGCTTATATTGCAAGCGGTGATGAGAATTATGAGGCAATGCTCAACGATTTTGGTATTGCTCATCGTTTACCATGTACTTCGGCGTTTATTGACGAGAATAGACCGCCGACCCAAGAAGGGCTGCCAAAGACTGGTACTTCTTAATGGTGCTCTATGGTTTAGAGCTAGCGCCTGTGTCTTTGCTCAATCCGATTGGAACTTACAACATGTTTGGATCATGATTTATTGAGCTAATAAATTGCACCGGGATGATTGTGTTTGTATCACTAATCACAAGTTTGGTTGCCGGCAATGGATGTGTAGCTGAGCAGCCTATTCTACGATAAGTTTTTGTAGTTCCGTAACAAAGCAAGAGGGACCCTGTTTAAACGTACTCCGGGGGGTGCGATACCAACCAGAGTAAAGCAGGTGTACGTATTTCCTTGCCCTAGTGATACCAACGTAAAATAGTCGACGTTGGTTTTCTGTTTGTGTTGGTGTGTTGTCGTATCTAGGGATTCGGCCTTCTTCGAGTCCAGGAATGATAACGGCATCGAACTGATGTCCTTTTGAGCCGTGCAGGGTTGTCAAACATAATTTGTTGAGGTTAGCCCCACATCCTGCAAAGTTTTCAAGGTTGTAGCTTGCTAGTTTTCCCCCAGCTTCAGCGTTTTTTAATAACAAGGAAAATTTTGCTTGTTCGTACGATCTTTTTTCTAATAAAATTTTAGTGATTTCGAGAGTCTTATTTAACTGAGTCAACCAATCTATGAGCGATATCTTCGGTAGTGATAACTCAGCTATGGTTTCATAAAAATTGGTTAATTGTTCATGCCTTAAAGAAGCCTCGAGGCTTGTCGTTTTATACTTCTGCCAATCTTGAAACAGGTCTTTGAATAGGATGCCGCTTTCTGTTGGCCCTTTACAGCTCCACAGTGCAATCCTTTCAAGCCACCTGATAAGTGGGCTTCTGTCATATCTCAAATCTTTTTCGCCAGAGTACTGAATTTCAAATTTGTCTAATTCTGGCTGTATTACCCCAAGGTCGTATTTATCCAGATAGAGTATTGCAATTTCTTTTAATTGAACTCCTTCTTCAATCATCCCAGGTATTATCTGGGTTGCTATGTATTCAGATTGTTCTGACAAGCCACCGGGCTTATCCCAAAAGTACACTTCACCAGGATCGGCGTCGCCTCTGGAGCAAGATTGTATTTCAGCATTTTCTGTAGGCAAAGCGCAACTAGCAGCATTTATAATTTTCTGACCACATCTGTAGTTGAGACTGAGGGAGACTGGCTTGACGAGTTCGTTTGATGAGAAAATATTAAAGTAAGTTGGATCAGCCCCTTGGAAATCATATATGCTTTGATCTGGGTCTCCCACCCCGAAGATTTTTATTTCGGTTTGATTAAGTAAGGTTATAACCAAGTGATGCAATGGGTGGCCAAGATCTTGATATTCATCGATTAAAATCCAAGGAAATTTTGCCTCAAGGCTGCGCCTAACATAGTCGACTTGATCAATTATGTTTAAGGATAATAGTACTTGGTCGTCGAAATCGATGCATCCATGATTTCTTAATTGCCTCTCGTATTCCCTAATGTACATGGCGCATTGAGGGTCTTGATGCCAAGCCGGACTAGACCGATCTAGAATTTTTCGCCTTACGTTTAAGTACTCGTTTTCAACATCCCATGGTAGTCTTGCTGTTGGCAGCTTGTCTTTGGCTTTTGCTCTACAAACTGAAACGATTTCATTTGAAGCGATTGTTAATGGGTGTGGTACTTCTGGCAGGTAGTGTTGACAGAAAGGTGTTAGTATGTGGGTAAGGCAGAAGCTGTGGAGTGTCCCTAAAAAGACATTAGGGCGGGGTCTTAAGCCAAGTTTTTTAAATCTACCTCTGAATTCATTAACTGCTTCATTGCTATACGTTATACATGCTGCACCACGAGGCGCTGAGATGTCTTCATTAAGAAGTTTCATCATTTTTAGAGTAAGAACAGCGGTCTTTCCACTGCCTGGTCCAGCTGTGACAGCACAACTGTTTGTGCAATTGTATGCTTCGAACTGTTCAGCGTTCTTTCGTAGTAGATTCAATTGTTTTTGAAGATAAATCGACATTTTAGTTGGGGGTGACGAGGTCGTCGATTCTATCAATGGCTAAATCAAAATATTCAGGCGAATAGTCATCATCTAATATTGATGCTAGCCGTTGAGCAAATAGCCCTTTCCCATAATCTTCTATTCGGTTTAAAATGTAGGCCCTATTGTCGTAGCTCGGCAGGCCGTCCAATGATGTGTCAGCAATTCGTTCTTCAAACCTTTTTAGTGTGGTCGTGCCTGCTCCCAAGCTTTCCAGTGCTTTATACATTTCATCTTGAGCATTTTTACAAAGGTCAATTTCAAGTGTGTGAATTCCAACAAAGATATTGTAATCTTGAAGTTTCACACGGACTTCCTTCAAATAGCCGCGTTCATATTGAGCTTCAAGGTGTTTCGTGTCTTCTCCTAATGCCTTGTTTACGATGTTGATCCCTCGAGATAGGCCTGCGTTTATGGTTTTTCGATTGTTATCAACTGGATCTCCATCTGTTATTACGACATATGGGATGTTCAGATTTTTTTCGCTTACGAGCTTGATATACGGCTCAAAATGGGTGCCATTTATGCTGCACACTGATATTCCCTTTTGATCAAGATCTATGCCTCGCCATTTTGCAAAAGGAGTTGTAAGGTACTCTTCCGCTGCGCCTTCAACAAAAATGATACCACGTGAAAACAATAGTTCGCCTCTATTGGTATCCATGTATCTAGCAAGATCGTTGAGTTCATATTCGCTTAGTTCAGACTGCGCAGAAGAATAGCCCTTTGTTCCTCCGTTTGAGTCTCGAAGAATTGCATAGGATTTAATCGGTGCTATGCTTACTATATTAGGGGAGTGAGTTGTTAGTATAATGGTTGTCTTTTTGTCGAAAAAATCTTTGAAAACGAGTCGTTGAAGGTGGGGGTGGAGGTGGGCCTCTGGTTCTTCGATTGCTAAGATCGTGGTAGCTCTTTCACCCGCTAGCTCTTTGCGTTCTAGTTCAAGGGAAAGGAGTACAAGGTAGATAAGGTTGCACAGCCCCAAGCTTGCTTCGCCTACCGAGCGTTTATTGATCCCATCAACATAGAGTTTGAGTGATCTTAATAGGTGTGTGGTTTCTGTTGATGCTACGCCGAGTGATGGGGATATTGAGTGGAGTTCTCCTACTATCTGCTTTAGGCGTGTCCCAATTCTTTCGCTTAATTCTTGAACGCCAGCAAGTTTTCCAAGTTCCTTTTGAGCAGAGTCTATCCCTGTGGCTACAGGGATTAATTCTTTGTGGGTTAGCGCTAGGCTTTCAATTAAGGGGCGTAGTGGAGACCTATTCCAGTACTTTAAGTCTCCTTCTGCATCTCTTAGAGCAGGCAGTATTTGAAGGGGCATGAATTTTCTTTGATAGTGCCCAAAGGTGTTTTCTTCGTTTAGTCCACCATAAATATTAAATTCATACTCTGCGTCTTCGCCAGGCACACTCCCTGCGACGGGTTTAAATTTGTATGTGATTTTGGCTTGGTGGGGTTTTTTGGGGGACACGACGTAATCGGAGAGTAACGCCATAAGTTTAGGGTTGCCTTCAAACCCTTCAATTAGAATAGCTATCTCAATTGTCTTGTGGTTTGAGATGGGGGAATCCAGGCCATCCCAAAAGTCGTCTTCGGTTAAATGTCTCGCGGAATCGGGAAGGGTGGGGTCCAATATTAATCTAAGCGCACGAAGAAAATTGGTTTTTCCAACCGAGTTTTCTCCCATGATTACCGCTTTGTTGGCGAGAGATATGTCTAGCTGTTTGAAATTTCGATAATTTCTGATTGAAACGTGAGAGATGTGCATGTTTAGGCCTTACAATAATATGTTGACTATTGATTGGTGTATAAACAAAATGAACCAGAAATTGAAGAGCGAACAATGCAAATAGCTCAAGTTGTGTTCAGTTTGTTAGCAATGGGTTTGTAA
Organism: Desulfovibrio oxyclinae DSM 11498; assembly: GCF_000375485.1. NCBI lineage: Bacteria > Pseudomonadati > Thermodesulfobacteriota > Desulfovibrionia > Desulfovibrionales > Desulfovibrionaceae > Desulfovibrio > Desulfovibrio oxyclinae. The sequence continues at coordinate 15,162 of NZ_AQXE01000014.1, forward strand.
AGTCCCCGTAAACTAGGTCCATTGCAAATTAGAGAATTCTGGCCCAATGGAGATGCCCCTCCCGCAGGGGCGTGGATTGAAAAAAGACCATCGCACAGTTGGGCATTTCCTCTGACGTCGCCCCTCCCGCAAATGATAACCAAAGTTTATTCCAAAAGATGGAACGCCAAATTGTGTTTTTGAGCAACTATGATGCTTGTCCACAACGTGTCATTAGGGGGCTTTGGTGGCTCCACACACGCCGTACTGCCGGGGATGAATAGTCCTTTCCTCAGTCTGATGTGAAGAACTGTGGAGGTCTGCATATTCGTTTTAGTTTCGTATTTGCCTAAAATAAGCAGCTCTGTTATTTTAGTTTAGTCGATTATTCTAAAATAAGAAGGCTTCTTATGTTAAGAAAGAAAACAGGACGTATCGAGATTGTCAGCGTCAAGGATGAACGGGTGGAGGCATTCATCCCTGATCCACTGCCGCCGGAGCCGGGTATCAAGTGGGGCGGCGACTTGCAGAAGCTTTTCGATCAGGCTCATGTGTCGTTAGGCGAATTGAACGCCATCAATGAGATCGTTCCGAATACGGAACTCTTCCTTTATATGTATGTACGTAAGGAAGCTGTTCTTTCCTCCCAGATCGAGGGAACCCAGTCTTCGTTATCAGACTTACTGACACACGAGGTTGGCGAGGCCGTGTCTGTTCCCCAGGATGACGTGGCCGAGGTCAGCAACTATGTTGCAGCACTAAATCATGGATTGAAGCGCATGCGGGAGGATGGTTTCCCACTGAGCTTGCGTTTGCTTAAAGAGATGCACGCGATTCTGCTTCGGAGTGGGCGCGGCCAGAATCTTGCGCCGGGCGAATATCGGCGAACCCAGAATTGGGTTGGTGGCACTCGTCCGGGAAATGCCGTGTTCATTCCGCCGCCACATACTCATTTGATGGACCTTATGGGCGACCTGGAGAAGTTCCTTCATGATGAAGATATTCCGCCGCTCCTTAAGGCTGCCTTGACGCACTTGCAGTTTGAGACGATCCATCCACATCTCGACGGCAACGGTCGTCTTGGCCGATTGATGATCACTCTGCTTCTGTGCGCGGAAGGGCTTTTGAAGCAGCCGTCCTTGTATCTCAGTCTCTACTTCAAGACGTATCGCCAGCAATATTACGACATGTTGGATACGGTCAGAAGGAAAGGGGATTGGGAATCCTGGCTTGCGTTCTTCGCCGAAGCGGTCGTGCGAACGGCAGACCAGGCAGTCCTCACGGCCAAGGAGCTTCAGGACATGTTTGCCAGGGATTCAGCGACAATCAATGGATTGGGTAAGGCGAAGGAAACGGCCAAGGCCATCCACGACGCCTTGCTGGCACAGCCGATCTCCACCCCGTCCAGTCTGGTCGAAGCTACGGGAAAAACTCATGCGACGATCAACAGCTCCTTGCGCAACCTGGAGCTCTTCGGCATCGTGAAGGAAGTCAGTGGTAGAAAACGCAACCGGGTGTACGCCTACAGCGAGTATATCCGCATCATGGACATGGGGCTGGATGTCCCAGGCGAGCACTCTGCATAGACTGGTCAGTAGATGTCGAAATCCGGGTCAGGAATAGCCATGGATCAGACGGAAAAGAGACTGGTCGAAGGCCCAATTCACGTGGCTCGTCCGTGGCTTCAGTCGTGTCAAACGTGATTTTAATGCGATTGGTGACGTTTTTAACCGGCTGAAATCATATAAATAAGCGGCCTTCCCGTTTTCCTTTTGTGTCCTGTCACGCCGGAGGCCGAGGGTTCGAGTCCCTTCGGCTCCGCCATTAAAGAATCAAGGACACCAATCATTTCGGTTGGTGTCCTTTTTCTTTGGGCTTTTCACAAAGGCCTTGTGTGCAAATAATTGTGAATATGCACCTGAAAAAGGCTCCGAAAAGCATGCTTTTTCAGGTGCTTTCGTCTTGTGATGTCTCCATCGTTTCAGCTGTAAATGGGCCAGCCTCAAAACCCGACAAGCGGAAAATGCGGTTTCTTCCGTGTACTTCAGCGGCCCGGGGGCAATAATAACCAAGAAAACAAAAGAAGCGACCTTCGAAGCTACTCGGCAAATATCCGCTGACAAGGTGGAAAATATCGTGTTTACTGATGGAAGTTGATGCTGGAAGGCCACAAGAAACAGCTTTCAATTAAAAGCCCTGCACTGTATATGCGGGGCTTTTGATTTTCCGGGATATAAAAGGTGTTTTTTCGAACTGGTCGAATCATCGGTGCAAGTTGAAAATTGAATCTCCGAAGTCAAGGTTTGCGTGACTCGTACGTGGCTTCAGCTGTGTGAAACGTGTTTTCTGTGGCAAGTTTAACCTGTTGAAATGATGAAAGTTGGCAGCGTTCTTTTTTGTGCCGTATTGTCCTTTCGTGGCCTCACCTGAGAGACACCCTTCATGGCACTGCCGCTGAAGGGTGAATAATCGCAATCGTAGTGTCTCGCGGGTGTCAGTCTTTACCAGCCCGTTTGGCGCGGATGCGAATGAGGGTGTCCTCGTAAGCCTCACGGTTTGTGGGTCCGGCAAGCTCAAGCGCACGCACAGCAAGTTTTTCAGCTCGTTCAAGATCCTCGTCCATCACGTATAATGTCCACGCCAGATTGTTTCGTGCCTCAGCGTTGTCGTCTTGTTCTTCCACAGCGGATTCGAAGGAATCTGCGGCCTGTTTCAATTTACCCTGCGCGAACAACGCATTTCCCTTGAGCATTAAAGCTTCAGGGATTTCTTTTGCGGCAAGATCGTATTGTCTGACAGCTTCCTTGAGGCGGCCTTCGGACTCGTAGGCCAGTCCGAGGTCAAGGTGTTCTTCGGCTGTAAGCGGGTCAGAAGGTGGATCGATCACAGCGCGCATTGTGGCACAGCCGGAAGCTGAAAGCGCGAGCAGGAGCGTCAGGAGGCAGATGCTGAGCGAGTGTAAAGATTTCGGTGTCTTCATTGGGTTCATGGGGTGCCTTGCGTGTCAGGATGGATTTCGAGCGTCCAGCGGTTCGTGCGCTCCCACTGTGTGGCGAAGGTTTTCCAACGGGTCAACTCCGGTTTGTCTTCACCGGCCATGACCACCAGTCCTTCGGGGGTGTAACCGGCAACCACCATGAAGTGAAGCGCCTGCAGAGGAGGCAGGCCGCGATCTACCATGACGATGAGCGGGAGTCCTCGGTCCACAGCGTTCAGAAGCTTTCTCAGCGATCCAGAGTACCATTTGGTGCTGTATCCACGCTGCCTCGGATACAGGGCTAGATCGAGATTAAGTGTTCCCATACTTTCTGGACGATAGATTTCCGCAGCGATTTCATCAGGGGAGATAGAGTTTCCGTAGTGGTTGAGCACTGATGCCAGCGCCGCAGGACCGCATTGCATGGTTCGCTGCTTAAAGGCGGGAACCGAGGAGATAGTGTGCGATTCAGTGGGCTGCGAGAAGTCGGGCGGAAGGGTGCGCGTGGAACAGGCGGCCAGACCCAGACCGAAGGCCAGCCCGACTAACCCGGCCAATAGTGTTCTTGTGAGTGCACGTGTGCGGGAAGAGTCGCTCCCGCGCCATGGTTTTCCCAAAGCACGGGAGCGGCCGAATATTCGGCGAGTGAATTTTTGCATTGTGTTCGTAGTGACTAGAAGTTGTCAGCATCGCCAGTGATTTCCAGAATGGCCAGCACGATGATTAAAACCACCGCCACACCGGCCACGGCACCAATTACGCTACCCGCGGTGTCCACATTCTGAATGTCGTTGGACAGTTGGGAAACTTCCTGATCAGTGAGCATGGCAAGGCGTTGGTCAACCTCCTGCTCGGAGAAGCCCAGCTCGCTCAATCGCTCGGTGACGACCTTGCTTTCAAGGGCCTGCCGCACAGTGGTCATGTCCTGAGCTCGTTCCTGCGATATTTGGGTTTTTCCACTGGGGATGAGTTCCGCGTTTGCCACGGACACGTATCCGGCGTTGAACACTGCCATGACCATGAGCATCACCAGAGCACGAACGCTTTTGGACTGTAAAATCTTCTGCATAGACTCCTTNCTTCTTGGACTGCGCTAAAGATGGCACCTACTATTTTTAATATAACCACAAAATCCTGCCTGATGCAAAGCCCAGAAGTCGATGAGTCGATATTAATCTCCCGGGACGTACGATTGGTTTCAGGGCTTCACCTCTCATTACGCAGTTGTTTCCGAACAAGTCACAGGCGGGAACACTTGCCCCGAAAGAAGACTCCCGAACGAAGAGCCATACGGGTAAACGTGGATGAGTTTAGGCTTTGGTCGGGTTCGGTTGAGAGGGGGGAGTTCATGTAGTGGGCCTTTCGCATTTCGCAGAAAAGGCTTTTTCCTGAGGTTTTTATAGAAACAGTGCCATTTCACATTCGTGTGAAAATGTCCTTTGCGTTGATTGCGTGCCGAAGTTTTTGCTTGAAAAAAAGAAGTGATTTTTGCCAATAATGTTGTTTCTTGCTGCGTAATGAGTGCTTTTTAGTGGCTTTTTGGTCGAAAAAAGGGCTGAAAATGTCAAAAGTATGCATTTAGGGGTGACACCGCATTGCGTTATTGGTATTGCCCTTCGCACTGTTATTCATGATCCATATGGAAGGAGAATCCAAATAATGAATTGGTCAAAAAGCAATGATGTTCTGGGAAGCGTAAACCGCGGGAATGCCGTTGAATCCGGTCTGTGCACTCTTTGCCGGGCCGATTGTCAGGGCAAATGTGAGACATGGATGTCCTCGATGCGTGGACGTGAAATTCTGTACCCCCGCGACTTCGGGTTGGTCACTGCGGGCAGTGGCAACACCACGCATGTCGGCGTTTCCTACAACTCCCTTCGCATTCAGGGGCTGAATTACGGCGCTACCGGCCCCGTTAACAGCGATGAGGACCTCCTCTTTACCGACGTGAATCTGGAAACGTCCTTCGGTGCATCTGAAAAGACCAAATGTCGCGTGCCGTTTATGACCGGTGCTCTCGGCTCGACATTCATCGCCGCCAAATACTGGGACTCCTTTGCCGCAGGTTGCGCTCTGGTTGGCGCGCCCATCGTGGTCGGCGAAAACGTGGTCGGTGTGGACCGCGAGGCCGAAATGAGCAACGGTCGCATCACCAAGGCTCCCGAACTGGAGCGTCGCATCGACACCTACATGCGCTACTACGACGGCTACGGCGCCATCATCGTCCAGATGAACGTCGAGGACACTCGCAATGGCGTGGCCGAATACCTTGCCGAAAAATACGGCGACAAGGTCATCGTGGAGCTCAAGTGGGGGCAGGGCGCCAAGAACATCGGTGGCGAGATCGAAGTCTCCAGCCTCGACTACGCGCTCTTCCTCAAGAAGCGCGGCTACCTTGTGGACCCGGACCCGGAAAAGCCCGAGGTTCAGGAGGGTTTCCATCAGGGCGCCATCAAGCATTTTGCCCGTCACAGCCGTCTGGGATACACCAACCTTTCCTCTTACGAGCAGGTGCGTGACGAGTTCTACGAAACCGTCAACTACCTGCGCGAGCTCGGCTTCAAGCGCATCTCCCTGAAGACCGGCTCCTACGGCATGGAAGCGAACTTGATGGCCATGGCCAGCGCTTCCGAAACCGAGCTGGACCTGCTCACCATGGACGGCTCCGGCGGCGGTACCGGCATGAGCCCTTGGAACATGATGGAAAGCTGGGGCGTGCCGTCCATCCTGCTGCATTCCAAGGCGCACGAGTATGCATCGCACCTCGCCGCCAAGGGTCAGCGCGTGCCGGACATGTCCTTTGCCGGCGGCTTCGGCAAGTGCAGCAACATCTTCAAGGCGCTGTCGCTTGGCGCGCCGTTTACCAAGATGATTTGCATGGGCCGCGCCATGATGATCCCCGGGTTCCTCGGTGCCAACATCGAAGGCGTGCTGCATCCCGAGCGCCGCGAAGCCGTCAACGGCAACTGGGACAAGCTCCCGGCTTCCGTTGCCCGTTACGGCAGCACCGCCGAAGAAATCTTCACCAGTTATCAGGACGTGCAGAAGAAGGTCGGCAAGGACGAGATGAAGAACGTGCCGCTCGGCGCCGTGGCCATCTGGGGTCTCGTGGACAAGCTCTCTGCCGGACTGCAGCAGTTGCTGTGCGGTGCGCGCAAGTTCTCCCTTGAGGAAATCTCGCGTTACGACATCGCTTCCGGCAACCGCGAAACCGAACGTGAAACCGGCGTCCCGTTCATTACAGACGTCATGGACGAGACCGCCAAGCGGATTCTCGACATGTAATATTGCAGTATGCGTGCGTCGCTGTGAAGTGGCGAGACGCGCTGCACCCCATTGTGATAAAAGGGCCGACGGATTGATCCGTCGGCCCTTTCCTTTGATTGGTCGGGGGTAAAGTGATTGGACGCAATCAGTCTATAGTGACACCTTGCGCGGCCGAGGCGTCTTCACCTTCCGCCCATTCGATTTCGAGTTCCAGTGAGCGTTTGAGCGTCCTGCCTTCCTCTTCCTCGGCCTTGATTTCAAGGGTGACCTGTGACGGAATATCCAGCGTCACCTGTGTGTCCTGAGCCGTCAGCGTGATGGAACCGGTCTCTATCTTGTCCGCGACGGTTCTCAGCACGGCTGCGGCCTCTGCCGAAGATTTGCGCTCTTCACTTTTGAAAAGAATGGTCTCGCGTCCCATGGAAGCCTCCTTGAAAGGGTATTGCCGCAATCATATTCCAAGGCGCCGGGCGTGGCAAACGGTTCCGAGCGAAATAGGCGCTCCCAACGGGATGAGCCTAGTTCATTGTCCCGTGCCTGTTCTTTACCGAGGAAAGCACTTTCCTGAGCTCGGCAAGATCAACAGGCTTTGAGAGATAGTCATCCATGCCGCAGGCGATGAATCGCTCCCGGTCACCGGACATGGAGTAGGCGGTCATGGCAATGAGATGGATATCCTTGACGGCTTCACCGGCCATCCCGTCACGGATCGCCTTCGTGGTTTCCTCTCCGTTGAGAACCGGCATCTGGATGTCGAGCATGGCAAGGTCAAAGGCATCTTTCCGCAAAGCGTCCAATGCTTCCTGTCCATTCTCCACGGCAATGACTTCGTGGCCTATCTTTTCGAGCATCCGTTGCATGCTGAGCTGGCTTATGCGGTCATCCTCTGCGAGCAACACGCGAAGGTTCTCGGTGTCCCAGGATTCGGTAATACGGGGGCTTGCGTTTGCGTTCTCCTCCACTGGCTTGCAGGGGATTGCTACGTGAAATTCGGTCCCTTCGCCTTCCCGGCTGGACACTTCTATGCTGCCTCCCATGAGGTTGAGCAGATCTCGTGAGATGGCCAATCCGAGTCCGGCTCCCTGAAAATGGCGCTTATATTCACCTTCTGCCTGCGTGAAGGCTTCAAAGAGCTTGCTTTGCATGCCTTCGGCAATGCCGATGCCGGTGTCGGCCACCACGAACAGCAGTCGGGGAGTGTTGGTGTGGGTGTCCGGAATGAAGTGGGTCCTGAGTTCAACGTACCCCTTATCCGTGAACTTGATGGCATTGCCGATGAGGTTGCTCAGAATCTGCTGGATTCGCAGCGAATCGCCGGAGAGGAAGGTCGGGGTGGCCGGGTCGATGTGCGCCCGAAGTTCAAGGCCTTTCTGCCGGGCGACCGGACGAAAGAGCTGCACCATGGCGTCCATGGCCTCCTGAAAATCGAAAGGCGCGTCGGTGAGCTTCATCCGACCGGCCTCGACGCGCGAGAGATCCAGAATATCGCTCAGAAGCTGGGTGAGGCGTTTGCTGGACTGAAGGGCGGTCTGTGCGTACTCGCTCTGCTCCTCGTCCAGCTCGGTGGTCTGCATGAGTTGCAACATGCCGGTGACCCCGTTGAGGGGCGTGCGGATTTCGTGACTCATGTTGGCGAGGAAAATGGATTTCGACCTGTTGGCGGCCAGCGCCTGATCCTTGGCCACGAGCAGGGATTCCTCGGCGCGCTTGCGGGCGCTGATGTCGGTACAGGTGCCGACCATCCGTGCAGGTTCGCCATCCACGTGGCTGACGACCTGACCTCGGCTCTGGACCCAGAGCCAGTCGTCGTCGGCAGTCATGTAGCGAAATTCTATGTTGAAGGCCTTCATGTCGCGAATCTGCTGCCCCATAGAGGTTACGGTCGTCTCTCTGTCGTCAGGGTGCAATAGCTCATCCCATGATCCCATGTGAATCGAGAAGGCGTTTTCCTCGAAGCCGAGCATTTCGAACGATCGACGGTCCCAGCCTATTTCACCGGTAAGCATGTTCCAGTCCCACATGCCGTCGCGGACCGCCACGATCGTCAGGCGGTAGCGTTCCTCGCTTTCACGAAGCTCTTCTTCGACCTTCTTTCGTCGTGCCACTTCCTCGCGCAGACGTCCCGTGGCTTCGGCCAGGTCGCGTGCCTGTCGTTCGGCGTCCTGTCGCTTGAGGGATTCCTCGGACCGGATTTCCTTGGAGCGCAGAAGGTCGATCTGCCTTTCGATGAGCGACGAACGGACCAGATCGAGGTCTCTGGGAGCGCCTGCGCTGCCTGCGGGGACGGCGTGGGTCAGCAACTGGCGGAAGCGGTCTTCCATGGCCTGTGTCTTCGCATCCGCCCCCCATTCGTCATAACCGTTGTAGGCCTGCTGCCAGTATGTCTGCGCCACCTGTCCGATTCCGCGCCCTTCCCAGAACAGCGCAGCGCGTTCATTGGCCAATGCCTGCCACTGGATGAATCCTCCCTGCTGTGCGGCGGCGATGGCGCTTTCATAATGAACCATGGCCGGCCCCGGCTCTCCGCGCAGCCGGGCCATTTCCGCATTTGCGAGGAGGCGCTTGAATTCGTAGTTGGCCGGGCAGTGGGTTGCCCAGTGCTCCAACAGATCGAGGGTTTGCTCCATTTCACCGTCCTGATCGGAACCGGTGCCGTTGTCGTGCAGGGCGGCAAGAATCATGAATCTTATGAACAGGTGCTCGGGCCACGGGAGCAGGCCCTGCGTGCCGACGGTATAGATGATCTCGTGCGCCTCGTCTGACACGGCTTTTGCGTGTCCGTAGTCGCCCATGACCAGCAGATGGAAGGAACGCATCACTTTGTAAATGCACAGGACCTGAATGTTGTGATGTCTTTCTACTCGCTTGAGATACGCTTTTTCCCAATTATGGGCCGAACCATGGTCGCCGCCGCTGCCGGAAAGCTGCTCGACGATAAAAATACCGCCTTCAAGCAGGTCAATGGCCCATTGATTGAATCGAGTGCGGCTGAACGCGAGTGAACTGTTCGCTTCCTTTTTCAGCGCTGTCAGCGGCATTCCCTGAAAGAGTCGGCAATACATGTTGTGGCCGAACGCGTATGCCGCATACTGAAGATTGCCGGATCGCGAGCCAATCTCATAGGCGTCCGCATAATCCTGCGAGCTGTGGTTCATGTGGTTGAACCAGTGGCGGGCGGAGCTGCCGATCATGAGGTAGAACACGCTTCTGTCGGAAGGAGTATCGAATGTGGTGGTGAGGAGTTTTGCGGCGAGATCCGTGAATTCCCTGGCAAGGTTCAGATCGTTGTTCACCCAGACCAGCAGACCGGCCAGTGCGGTATGGCTGTATCCGGCCTCGGGCATGTTGCCGTGTTCAAGAATCAGGTTGACGACCTTGGGGACAAGCACGGACCAAAGCCGCTGGTGGGCCCTGTAGCAGGGCGGTCCCATGGTGATGAGCAGTTGCGTGGCCATGCGGGTGTCTTCACGGCTCATGACCGGCATGTCGTAGAACGAGCTGACCTCGTGCGCATCGAGATTTCTCCGGATCTGGCGCAGTTCATGGTCGCGGGCGGCTTCGTAGTCCTCTTCCGGCAGTTCGACCCCAAGGGCATTGAGCCCGCTGATGCCTGCGGCGATGGCTGCGGGATATCGGGCCAGCAAGGTGTACTGGACAATGAGAACCCGCTGGGCTTCGGCTAGCTCCAGCGGTGTTCGCGCGTGTTTCATGGCGGCTTGGATATGTTGCCGGAATTCGGATTGATCTCCTTCGAGGAATTCGCTTTCCGCCCAGCCCAGATGCAGAGCCATGGTGGACTCATGATGCTCTTTCCATGCCTTGTCTGATGTGGCGGCGTCTGCCAGAAGGCTTCCCGCGGCACGGTGAAACTGGAGCGCGGCCTGATACGCGGTGGCGGCCCGGGCCTTGCCTGCGGCACGGATATTCAGGTCCAGCAGGCGGATGCGCTCATCGATGTCATCCATGAGCGTTTGGCCTGCGTTGAGATGCTCGGTTATTTCGAAAAGGTGCTCGTTTGCCTGACGCTCATCCAGCTTGGAGAGCAGCGCCCTGCCGATGGAAAGGCGCTCAAGGGGAAGTTCTTCATCGGGGACAAGACCATAAGCCGCCTGTTGGACCCTGTCGTGAACGAATTGAAATGTGGCGATGGTTTCGTCCGACTGAGCGTGGCTGTGCGAAAGCGGTTGTCTGATGAAGAAAGGGGTCATCTTCGTGGATGTCAGCAGGTCGATGCATTGGGCGCTTGAGTATCCGCTGACCACGGCGAGGATGTCGGTTCGGAACCGGCTGCCCAGACAGGCCGCCTTGAATATGAGGTCCTGTTCGTTCTCCTCGTACTGCTTGAATTCTCGGCTGAAAAGTTCCACCACGTCGCCGGGAAGTTCCGCACAATGTTTGCGCTCGTCCATCCAGGTCCAGATATGCTGCTCGGAGTTGTACTGCAGAATACCTGTCTGGTGGATGAATCCGAGGAAGGCGTGCATGAAGAACGGATTGCCACGGGTACGTTCGTGGATGATTTCGACCAGCCCGGAAGGCGCCTCTACGGCAGGACGTAAACTGTCCCGGATGAACCGGTCAACGTCGCTGAATTCCAGTGGAGCCACGTATTCCGTGGTGATGGGCGTTTCGCGGATGCGCAGGTCGCGCAATGCGGCGTGGAACGGATGGTCCTCACCCACCTCGTTGTCCCGGTAGGCGGCAATGACCAGCAGGTAACGCAGGTCCTCGCCAATGCGCAGTTGTTTCAGCAGTTCCAGCGATGCAGGGTCTGCCCACTGCCAGTCATCGATGAACAGGACCAAGGGGTTGTCCGGCTTGCTGAACACCTTCAGGGCGTTGCGAAGCACCTGAGTGAAGCGATGTCTGGCCTCCTGGGGGCTGATGCCCGGAACATCGGGTTGCGGACCGATGATGAGTTCGAACTTCGGAGAGAGGTCTATGAGCAGCTGGCCGAGGTTTCCCACTGCCTCAAGGAGCTGGCGGCTCCATATTGCAAGTTGTTCCTGCGGCTCCCGAAGCAGGTGTTCCAGAAGATCGTCAACAGCCTGCCGGATGGCGAAGTACGGGACGTTCTTGCGGAACTGGTTGAATTTTCCCCTGCAAAAGAAGCCATTGCGTTCGGCAATGGGGGATTCGAGCTGCATCACCAGTGCCGTCTTGCCCACTCCGGAATAACCGGGAACGAGCATCAACCTCCCATCTCCCAGACAGACATCTTCGAAGGCCGCGAGCATCCTCTCGATTGCACCTTCGCGCCCGTACAGCTTGGAAGTGATGTTCAGTGCGAAGGATGGAGAATAATCCCGGCACGTTTGCAGGTTGGTGTTGTGCATGGAGGTTATGTATCATCCCAATGAAAAAACGGTCTTTTATAATGGGTGTCTTTTGGCCCGATAATAAAGGATTGACGGGAGACTTCCCAAGGCGACGAAGCGGAGTGGTGTCGTAAAAAAGGCGGGACGCGGACAAGCCGCGCCCCGCCGGGTTCCGAACGCCGGACGAGCCTACATCTGGCCCTTCATGGAATCCACGGTGGACTCCATGCCTTCAAGGCCTTCCATCATCATGGGGACGGCCTGATCCGGGTTTTTCTTCATGAGGCCCATACCCTTCATGGTGGTCATCATGTCTTTGTCAAGGCGCTTCATGGACTTCTGCATGCCGGTGTTGCCGGTGGAGTGGGCGTGATCCTTCACGGACTTCATGCCCATGTGCATGTCCATCATGTGCTTGTTCATGGCCTTCATGGCGGCGTCGCGTCCCGCCGCAGATTTCATGGCCTCGACGTCCTTCTTCATGAGTTCGAGGTTGGTCTCCATCTGCATCATGCCTTTTTGGGCGTTGGCTGCGCCCTGCATGTTCATGTTGCCATGATCCATGCCGGAGTCGCTGCTCATGTTGCTGTGGTCCATGCCGGAGCTGGTACCCATGTTGCTGTGGTCCATGCTGCCGTGGTTCATGCCGCCGTTGTCGTTGCCGTGGCCCATGCCTTTTGCCGAAGCGAATCCGGCCATGGAAAGGGTCAGGGTCAGTGCCAGAGCGAAAAGAGTCAGTTTCTTCATGTCGATCTCCTTGGAGTTTTACCTTTATGCCGAGGTCGAGTCGGACATTTCCGCATCGAGCCTGGCTGTTTTTTGTGCGTTCTTCAGTTTGATTTCCTCGACCAGCGAGTAGAGCACCGGCACCACGAAGACGGTCAGGATGGCTATGGTCATGCCGCCGAAGGACGGGATGGCCATGGGAACCATGATGTCCGCGCCGCGCCCGGTGGAGGTGAGCACCGGAATGAGCGCGAGGATGGTGGTGGCGGAAGTCATGAGCGCAGGCCGGATGCGGCGCTTCGCGCCCTCCACGATGGCCTCGCGCACCGCCGGAATGTTGGACATGTCCCGTCTGTCGCGGCTCTCGTCGAGGTAGGTTGCCATGATGACCCCGTCATCCGAGGCGATGCCGAACAGGGCGAGGAAGCCCACCCAGATGGCGACGCTCAGGTTGATGGAGTGCATCTGGAACAACTCGCGCATGTGTGTTCCGAACACGCTGAAGTTGAGGAACCAGTCCTGCCCGTAGAGCCATATCATCATGAATCCGCCGGACCACGCCACGAGGATGCCGGAGAAGACCATGAGCGTCGTGGCCATGGACTTGAACTGCAGGTACAGGATGATCACGATGACCAGCAGCGCAAGCGGCAGGATGACCGCCAGCTTCTTCTGCGCGCGTACCTGATTCTCGTAGTTCCCGGCGAATTCGTAGGAGACTCCGCTGGGAACAGTCAGTTCTCCCGAGGTTATCTTGCTCTGGAGGTAGGCGCGGGCCTGCTCCACGACGTCCACCTCGGCATAGCCGGACTTCTTGTCGAAGAGCACGTAGCCGATGAGGAACGTGTCCTCGCTCTTGATGACCTGCGGGCCGCGCACGTAGCGCAGCTCCGCCAGCTGTTTGAGCGGGATCTGTTCGCCGGACGGCGCAGCCACGAGGATGTTCTCCAGCTCGTCGATGCTGTCGCGCAGCTCGCGCTGGTAGCGCACGCGCATGGGGTAGCGTTCGCGTCCTTCAACGGTGGTGGATATCTGGCTGCCCCCCACGCCGACTTCAATGACGTCCTGCACCTTGGCAAGCTTGATGCCGTATCGGGCGATGGCCTCGCGGTCGATGACGATCTCAAGGTAGGGCTTGCCGACGATGCGGTCCGCGACAACCGCGGCGGGCTGCACCGAGGGCACCTCCTTGAGCAGTGTCTCAAGCTGCAGACCGAAGGATTCGATGGACTTGAGGTCCGGCCCCTTGATCTTGATGCCCATGGGGGCGCGCATGCCGGACTGAAGCATGACGATGCGGGCCGCGATGGGCTGCAGCTTCGGAGCAGAGGTCGTTCCGGGCATGTCGGCGGCTTCTGTAATGGCCTCCCATATGTCGTCCGGGTCGTCGATGCCTCCCCATGCCTCGCGTCCGGGGTTCAGGGCCGGGTCGAGGGGACTTCTCCAGAGGCGGAAGGGTTTGCCGTCAGGGTCGGGGATGAGTCGTCCCTGCTCGTCGCGGGGGTAGTAGCCCCGCACCAGATATGGCAGCCCGTCCCCGGCCGGAAGCGGTTCGCCATCCTCGGAGCGGAAGTAGTCCTTCTGGTCCGGGTCGAACCGGAAGCGCTTGCGGGTGCCGGACTCGTCCACCAGGTATTCGGGCTTGTAGTTGATTACCGTCTCGATCATGGAGACCGGTGCCGGGTCCAGTGGTGTTTCAGCGCGGCCCAGTTTGCCCACGGCTTCATCCACTTCCGGTATGTCCAGCATGGCCATGTCCTGTTTGGCGAGTACGTCCTTGACCTCGCCGATGGACGCGTGGGGCATGGTGGTGGGCATGTACAGGAACGACCCTTCATCCAGCGGCGGCATGAACTCCTTGCCAAGGCCGGGCATGGCGTGCACCAGCGCGGATACGGGCCGGGAGGCACGCACCGAGTCCGGCAGCCAGGAGGTAAGCGGACCCGCTCCGAACCATACCAGTGCGCCGAAAAGGATCACCGCCGATGGCAGGCACAGGAATGCCGCCTTGTGGTTCAGAGTCCAGCGGAGCATGGTCGGGTATCCTCGCTGGAAGATCTGGAAGAAGCCCATGATTCCGCCGATGAGCGCTGCCACGAACAGGAAGTTGAGCAGGTCGCCTTTTTCCGGTCCCAGCGGCAGCCAGTGGTCGGAAAGTACCACTCCCACCAGCAGGATTACGCCGATGTTCTCCGTGTGGCCGAACAGGCTTTCGACGCGTCTGGGCATCCTGTTGGCGAACAGGCGATGCATGGCGGGCAGCAGCAGAAACGCCCCGATCCACCACTTGACGTAGAAAGCGACAGCTGCCGCGGCCACAAAATACATGGCGGTCACGAGGTGGCTGGAGAAGCGGAATCCCCTGCCTTTCCTGCGCTTGTATATGAGGTGCGCAATGGTCGGCAACACGGTCAGGGCCACGATGATGGAGGCGATGAGCGCGAAGGTCTTGGTGTAGGCAAGCGGCTTGAAGAGCTTGCCTTCCGGGCCTTCCATGGCGAACACGGGCAGGAAGCTGACGATGGTGGTGGCCACCGCCGTCATGATGGCTCCGCCCACCTCGGAGGCGCCCTCGAATATGAGCTTCATCCTGTTGCAGTCGAGCGTGGCCCGCTCCAGTTTTCGCAGGATGTTCTCGCAGATGATGATGCCCATATCCACCATGGTGCCGATGGCGATGGCGATGCCTGAAAGCGCCACGATGTTCGCGTCCACGCCGAAGGCCTTCATGCCGATGAAGCACATCATCACGGCCATGGGCAGAAGCGAGGATATGAGCAGGGAGCTCTTCAGGTGCATCACCGCGATGAGCACCACGATGATGGTGATGAGGATTTCCTCAGTCAGCGCGCTGTCGAGTGTTCCGAGCGTCTCCTTGATAAGCCCGGAGCGGTCGTAGAAGGGCACGATGGTCAGTTTGCTGACCGTGCCGTCCTCAAGGGTCTTGGTCGGCAGGCCCGGAGATATCTCCTCGATCTTGGCCTTGACGTTCTTGATGACCTGAAGCGGGTTCTCGCCGTATCTGGCGACCACCACGCCGCCCACCGCTTCGGCGCCGCCCTTGTCGAGCACGCCGCGGCGCAGGGCCGGGCCGAGGCTGACCTCTGCCACGTCCTTCACACGGATGGGGACGTTGTTGACCACCTTGACCACCGATTCGCCGATGTCTTCAAGGTTCTTGACGAACCCGATACCACGAATCAGGTATTCGACGCTGTTGACCTCGATGGTTCGCGCGCCCACGTCGAGGTTGGACATCTTCACGGCCGAGAACACGTCTTCGAGACTTACGTTTGCGGCGAAGAGCTCGTCCGGATCCACGTCTATCTGGTATTCCTTGACGAAGCCGCCCGCCGAGGCCGCTTCACTCACGCCGTCCGCAGAGAGCAGAGCGTAGCGGACGTACCAGTCCTGTATGCTTCTGAGTTCGTCGAGGTCCCAGCCACCGGTTGGGTTGCCGTCCTTGTCGCGTCCTTCAAGGGTGTACCAGAAGACCTGCCCGAGCGCGGTGGCATCGGGCCCGAGGGTTGGCTGCACCCCCTGCGGCAAGGTCCCCGGCGGCAGGCTGTTGAGTTTCTCCAGCAGCCGGGAGCGCGACCAGTAGAATTCCACGTCCTCATCGAAGATGACGTATATGGTCGAGAATCCGAACATGGAGTAGCTGCGGACCGTCTTGACGCCCGGAATGCCCAGCAGGGCGACCGTGAGCGGATAGGTGACCTGGTCCTCCATGTCCTGAGGGGAGCGACCGGTCCACTGCGTGAAGACGATCTGCTGGTTCTCGCCGATGTCCGGGATCGCGTCCACGGGAACCGGGTCGCGCGGCACGTCGCCGATGTTCCAGTCGAAGGGCGCGACCATCATGCCCCAGCCCATGGTCAGCAGGACAAGCAGCACCACCACGAGTTTCTGCTCAAGGCAGAACCTGATTATCTTGTCAGTGAAGCTCTTGGCTTCAATCCTGTTCTCTGTATTGTTCTCCATTGTCTTCCGACCCCGATCAGCGCTTGAGTTGGCGGTTCACCTCGCCGCAGCCGAGCATGGCCGCGCCGAAGTAGGGGTTGCGCACTTCCTCGTCGCTCTGGAGCCACGTGGCGCCTTCGTAATCGAAGGCCATGGGGCAGAACATCTCGTAGGCGGGACCGCCGGTCTCGGCATCCAGCTTGAGGACGGCATCGGTCAGGCCGGTGGAGAGCGGTTCGAATCCGGCGCGGATGCCCACCAGATCTCCCGCTTCGCGCATGGCTGCCAGTCCGTCGTTCATGCGGGTCAGGGCCGAGGTCCAGATGTTGTGCGAAGGCCCGTCGAGGACCGAAGGATCGACCTGTTGCAGGGCTGCGTGTACGGACTCGGTAGCCTTGCGCGCCGCCTCAAGGTCGTCGGCAGCCAGCGCTGCCGCCAGCTCCACGTATTCGCGGTAGACCGCTCCGAGTTCTTCGCTGAAGATCCGGGGAACAGTGGATTCTCCGCCACCGAACTGAAGGTCGAAGGCGTTTCTGAGCTGGGCGTAATGCTGTTTCATCTCGCCGAAGATTTCATCAAGGCGCTTCGTGTCAGGCGCCTCGGAAGCGAGGATGGCGTCGTTGCTCAGGAGCATGGAATACTCCCGCCACTTCAGGGACGCGTCACCCTCCAGAGAGTCGTCGTCAATGGTGCGAATTTCCTTGTTGAAGCTGCCGAAAGCCAGATGCGTCTTGTCCAGGTCACCGGAGGCGACTGCCTTTTCCAGCTCGACAAAGCTCTGGTGAAGCAACCGCAGCTTGGAACGGAACAGCTCGGGAAGTTCCTGCTCGGCCGTTCCGGCCGCGACGCTTGAGGGATTCATCATGCTGGGCTTGGCCACGATCTGCACGGCGCTGTCGATCTTGAAGTTGCCCTTGGTGACCACGAGTTCGCCTTCCTCAAGGCCGTTCTTGACGATGTAGAAGTCGCCGGCCTTGGGGCCGAGAACTATCTCGCGTCCCTCATAGGTGCCGTCATTGCCTTCGCCCGCCACGTAGACCACGGCGCGCTTGCCGGTGATCAGCGGTGCGGAGGCCGGGATTACCAGCGGAGAGTCCTTGCCGCCTTCGGCCGGGGAGTCACTCTGTTGCACGGCCTTGACCAACATGCCCGGCTTGAGGCTGCCGTCCTTGTTGGACACGGAAAGGCGCACCCGTACCGTGCGGGTATCTTCGTCCACCAGCGGGTCTATGTAGACCACTTCGCCGGAAAACCGCTTGCCGGGATAGGCTTCCGTGCGGAATTCGACCTTCTTGCCGAGTTCGATCCACGGCAGGTCGGACTCGTAGGCTTCAAGCTCCACCCAGAGCGCGGAGAGGTCGGCCACGGAATAAATGGTCGTGCCGGTGTCTACGTACTGGCCTTCATTGACTTCCTTTTCGATGACCACGCCGCTCAGGGGCGAATAGAGGGTAATGTGATCGCGGGGCTCACCGCGATCCACTACCTGCTGAATCTGTTTGCGGGTCAGGCCGAGCAGACGGAGCTTTTCACGCGCGGCCTTCTCGGTGCGCACGGCGCTTTTGCGCACGAGTTCAAGAGAACTGTCCCTGAGCTCGCGAACGGCCTTGACTGCCTGAATGAGTTCTGCCTGCGCGGTGAGCAGCTCCGGGCTGTAAATGGAGACCATCGGCTGGCCCTGTTTGACCTCGCTGCCGGTGAAGTCCACGTACATCCGGTCGATGCGTCCTCCGGTCCAGGCGGTGATGGCCCGGACTCGGGTTTCGTCGTAGTTGACCTTACCCACCATGCGTGTCTGGACCGCGACGTCCAGCCGCTTGACCTTCTCCACGCTGATGCCCGCGAGCTTGCGGGCTTCCGGAGAGAGCCTGATCTCGCGAAGGCTCTGCTTTTCGCCGCCTTCCTCGGGTTCGAGGGGAATCAGGTCCATGAAACATATGGGGCATTTGCCCGGCTCCGGGAGCTGAATCTGCGGATGCATGGAGCAGGTCCAGATGACTTCGCCCGATTCATCAGTCGTGGCTTCGACGCCGTGTTCGGCGTGTTCTTCGACACTTTCGGTCTGGCTCTGCGGCGCCTGTCCGCCACGCAGTGCGTATCCTGCCAGAAACGCTGCGGCTACAAGGATGACCGCGAAAAGGATGAGTTTCTTTTTGCTCATGATTCGGTCCGGGGTGTTTTGCTGACAGGCAGAATGTTGCGCTGGCCAGCCTGGATGAACAGTGCATGCCGAAAAGTATGACGCATCAGGATTCTCCTTCCTGTTCGTTGAGCGGGTCGGTCTTCAGCAACGAGCCGTGGAAGGTGCAGGGGAGTTCCCGGCCCACCAGCATTTCGATCTCGGCCATGCGCTCGGCCTGATTGGTAAGGGCGCGGTAGTAGGAAAGCTGGAGTTCCAGCAGAGTCTGTTCGGCGTCCACAAGATCGAGCGAGGAGCCGGAGCCGGTCATGAAAGCTTCCATGATAACGCCAAGAGACTGCTCCGCCTTGGGGATCAGCGCACTCTTGTAGAGTTCGAGTTTGCGGCCCGCGTCGCGGTATTTGTAGAGCGCCAACTGTAGATCGGCCTCCAGCTTGCGTTCCAGACCGGCGCGGCTGCGGCGGGCTGCTCTTGCCTTGGCGCGGTTCTCGTCCACGGCTGCCTGTTTGTCGTTGAACCAAACGGGAAGATTGAAAGACATGGAAACCATGACCGGATTCTGTCCGTCGCCGGTGACGTGGGTGGGCGCGCGGGAGTCATCCACTTCCGTGGACTCCACCCCGAAAGTGAAGTCGGGATAGAAGTCGTGCTCCGCCAACTCGGCACCGGTCTCTTCGCTGGCTTCCTTCATGTCCCAGTATCGCAGGCCGGGGTTCGATTCCTTCATCTCGGCTACGAGGCTTTCCTCTTCCTCGGTGATGACCATGACCGGAATCGATGGCGGCAGGGGCACCTCGGTTCCTTCGGGGCGATCCAGCAGAGCATTGATGCGGGCAGCCTGTGGGCGCTTGAGGTCTCGAAGGGAGCGCAGGCGGTCTTCCAGTTTGCCGAGCTCTACCTGCGGGCGGATCACGTCGGAGTGGGAGGCGGAGCCGGTTGTGAAACGGGCATTGGCGATCCGTTCCAGATACTCCATGAGCGCGATGGTCTCGCGGGTGATGTCGATGGCGCGGGCGAGATAGGCATACTCGTAGTAAGCCTTCTTGACCTCATAAAATGTTTTGAGCTTGAGTTCGTCCAGCTGTGCTTTGAGTCCGTCCGCTTCGCGTAGGGCCTGCTGCTCTTTCAAGTCCAGCTTGCCGAAAAATGGCAGGGTCTGGGAAAGGCCGTACTTGTAACGGGCCGGACCGCCTCGCGTTTCAAGCGGCGTGGTGTAATAAGCGAAGGTGAACTTGGGGTCGGGCAGCACGTCGGCATGGACCGACCGCTTGACCGCCGCCCGCCAACGCTGGAACGCGGCTCGGAGTTCATTGTTGTTTTCGGCGGCGCGGCTCAGGTAACCCCGCAGATCCTGCAGCTCGGGCCTGTCGCCGATGTAGCCGCCGGCCGCAGTTTCCTGAGGTGCGTCCTCGGACTGGGCGGCAGCCATGTGTGCGCTGCCGATCAGGATGAACATGGCAAGTGGGATGATGATTTTTTTTGCGTACATGGGTGCTTCCTTTATGTAGATCCCTTAACAATAAGCGTGCCGAACGAGAATGTTTCATAAAAACATAATGTTACACGAGTTTCGATTGATTTCCATACCCAAGAAGTATAAAAAAGTGCAAGCTTTTTCCTTTTTTTGTGCACTTATGTGCAGCGGCGGGACAGCAAGTGTGCATACCACCTCTATTACTGGAAGGGTGATATGAAACTCTATAAGATGGAATTATAACACGGATACGATGAACAAGGCTAGACTGGCCCTGTGCAAATGAAAGGAATTTGTTTTTCAGACAGGAGGAAGCGAGAAGGGGGAGCGAGCGGCGGGAACCGGGAACGCCCCTTCCCGGTTCCCGCCTTCAGCCCCCCATTGAGCGGAAAAGTGATACTGCGAACCAATCAGGAGATCGGGCCGGAGCTCAGGCAGGCGAGGTCAGATGCCTTGTTGTGATGCCAGCGGCAGGTGGCGGGCAAAAGAATGGTGAAGCAGGTGCCTTCCCCGAGCTCGGATTCGACCTCGATCTTGCCGCCATGCTGTTCGATGACGTCGTTGGCGATGAACAGGCCAAGGCCCGTGCCCTTGCTTCCTTTTGAGGAAAAAAACAGGGAGAACATCTTGCCGAGCGTCTCGCGGTCCATGCCCGGTCCGTTGTCGCAAACCTTGAAGATGACGTGACCGTTCTGGCGGGAGACACTGAAGAGGATCTCGTGATCTTTTTCAGGGTCATCGTCCCGGCAGGCCTCAATGGCGTTTTCAAGGATGTTGACCAGCGCACAGGAGACCACGGAAGGGTCGATGTCGAACACGCCAAGAGAGCTGTCTATGTCGCGGACGAGACGGATATCCTCGTTCTTGGCCTTGGCGTCCACCACGGCGGCGATTTCGTCCGCGAACTCCACGACATTCACGTTCTCCCAGTTGAGATCGCGTTCCTTGGCGTAGAAGAGGATGTCCAGAACCGTGTTGCGAACGCGGTTGGCCATAAGCTTGATCAGGTCGGCCCCTTCCTCGATTTTGTCATAATCCTTGCGTTTGACACCGGATTCCAGCTTGTACATGCCGCCGTCGAGGGCAGTGAGCATGCCTTTGATGCCATGAGAAATGGAGCCGATCATCAGCCCGAGGTTGGTCAGGTGGTCCTGCAGCTCGCGAATCTGTGTGATGTCGGTCGCGATCTCCATGACATGGGTGATTTCACCGGAGTCATCGCGGATGGGGGCTGTCCAGATGAGTACGTTGTGCTGCTCGCCGGACTTGGTGGTGACGATTTCCTCGGTCTGGTGAGGTTTGCCGTCGAAAAATGTGTTTTCCACCGGGCAGTTGGGGCAGGGCGTGGTGCGGTATTTGTAAATATGGTAACAATGCCCGCCGATTTCATCGCCGAAGTCTTCCTTGAAGCGGCGGTTGGCCCGGGTGATGCGCAGGTTCCGGTCCTGCACGGAGATGTAGCAGGGCACTTCGTCAAAGAGCTGCTGAAAGGTGAGCTGGGGTGCGTCGAAAGGAGCCGGAAGCTGAGCCGAGGCTTCGCACCCGTCGGTGCGAAGCCTCTGGTCGGCTCGTTTCAGGCACACGTCCAGCGCGTCCCGAGTGATCGGTTCCACCATGAAATCGGAGGCGTCGAGTTGGAGCGCCTTGACCCCCTGCTCGATTTCATCGGGACCGACCGCGACCACGGTCCGGGCATTTGCGCGCGTGCTGCGAATCCGTTCGACAAGGTCCAGTCCAGTCATGTCGGCCGGATGCAGGTCGCACAGAACTATGAAGTCGCCGCCATCGGTTCCGGAGTCGAGCGTGGACAGAACCTCGGCACCCGTCGCGCAGAGCGTGACGGGCCGTCCGGATTCGGCCGCCATGTTTGCAATGGCTTCGGTGCGAGATGTGTCTTTGCCCGTGAGGAGAACCCGTGTCTTCATAGCTGCCTTTCTGCGGTCTCGGGGTTGCCGGAGGAAATCCGGCCCGGCGGAGGAGATGACGTTGTGAGGCGTCCACCGGGCCGGAAGGTTGCCGGAAAGCTACTCGCCGAGCGTCTCTTTGACGATCCCGAGCAGTTCTTCCCTGTCAAAGGGCTTCGAGAGGCTTGCAACAGCCTTCTGAATGGCGTACTGATTGCTCTCGAGGCCTGAAATGACGATCACGGGGATATCCCTGTATTCGTCGTCCTGCTGCGTGAGTTTGCGATAGAACCGCGGGCCCCATTCCTTCGGCATTTCAAGGTCGAGGGTGATGAGGTCGGGCTTTTCGCTCTTCACGAGGTCCACGGCCCCGGCTCCGTCACTGGTGGAGCAGGTCTGGTAACCGTTGTCCGTGAACAGGTCGTCGAGATACGAGACGATATTCGGATCGTCGTCGATGATGAGTATTTTTTTAGCCATAATGCTCCTCGCATTGTGGCCCCGGCCGGACCTGAGGTCCGTAGCCTGAAGGCCGGTAGCTATTTTCAGGCCCGCAATGATTCCAAAGCGGGCCCATGCCGCCAAAGGACCAGTTCCAGTCCTTGAGGTTGAGGTGAGGAAGCGGCATGGGCCGTCATGGAGTCCTGACTGATTGGCAGAACTATTGCGGCCTGTATGTGAACCCCGGCGGGAGCGGCGCGTAAAGCGTCAAGCCCGCCGGGGTTGGCCTTTTATGCCTTTTCCTTGGTCTCGGCAGGCTTGCCGTGACCGTCCACCTTGGGAACTTCCATACCGATCTTGCCAAGCGTCTTGGTCATTTCGAGCATGATGCCCAGGCCGCGCTTGGCGTCCTTGGAGGCCATGCCGCCGACCATGCCCAGCGGGCCGGTGGGCTTGACGTCGGTGAGGTCCAGTTCCGAGAAGGCGTTCGCCGCGCCTTCGATCATCATGCGCACCTTCGGGTCGCTCAGCTTTTCCAGCATGCCGATGAGGAAGACGAAGGAGTCGCCCATGTTGCGGATGTTTTCGACGCCGTAAGTCTCGGCAACCTTCGCGCGGATATCGATCATGGCGCGGTAGGTTTCGAAAACGCCCTTTTGTTCCATCTCGTCCAGATACTGGATGAGCTGGGGGACCGAGGAGTGCAGAAGCGGCTCCATGGTCTGCCAGAGGTCGATGGCGTCTTCCATCTTGTCCAGCATGTAGGTCAGGTTATTGATGTTGAGCATCAGCTTCTTGATGAACTCGGTGAGGTCTTCAAGCTGAAAGCCGTGCTCGATGCTGCCGAATTCCGTCATCAGCACCTTGAAGCCATCGTGAAAGATGGGCGTCAGGTCCTGCTTGAGCTCTTCGGTGGCTCTCGCGCGTTCGGTCAGGAACGCTATGTTTTCCTCGATCTTGTCGAGGCGTTCCATAATAGCTGCTTCGTTACTCATGATATTGCCTCCGCAGGGTTATTTGCCTGCCATGTGGCGCATCTTGCCTGCCATGAACATCTGCGATTCGAGCGGCAGTTCGTGTCCCTTGAGCATCAGGTTGAAGTAGGCCCACTTGAACATCATCTTGCCCCAGTAGTTCTGGTGGTTCTCGCCGAGCAGCGCGAAGGGTCCGAGACCCGGGAACGGGTACTTGCCCGGCAGCGGCTCGACATCGTAGTTGAAGTCGATGAGGTAGGCCTTTTCGTAACCGGAGACGATGAAGCAGGTGGAATGTCCGTCGTAGTCCGGGCGCGGCTCTTCGCCGTCCATTTCACGCAGCATGTTGTCCACCACGATGTCGGCCTCGTAGTGCGCCACGGAGCCGGCCTTGGAGGTCGGGCAGTTGGTGGCGTCGCCGATGATGTACATGTTTTCGTACTGAGCGGACTTCAGGGTGTGCTTCTCGGTGTCCATGTAACCCATGGGATCGGAGATCTCGGAGTCCATGAGGAACTGGGCGCCGAAGTTCGGCGGAATGGAGACCAGCAGGTCGTAGGGAACCTGCTCGCCCATGACGTCCTCGATGACCTTCTTGCCCGGGTCAACGTTGTCGATGTTGAAGTTGGGCACGACGTTGATGTTCTTTTCCTTGCACACGCGACCGAGAATTTCTGCGGCAACGGGCTTGGTGAACGCGCCGGTGAGCGGGGTGACGAGGTCGATTTCGATGTTGTCGCGCACGCCGTTGACGGTGAAGAACCAGTCGGCGAGGTAAACGAATTCGAGCGGAGCAACCGGGCACTTGATGGGCATTTCCGCAATGTTCAGAACCACGCGGCCTTTCTTCATGTACTTCCACTTCTTGAACAGGGCTTCCGCTCCGTCGGGGGTGTAGAAGTCATGGATGTCGCCGCGCCAGTCGTCCATCATGCCGTCGATTTCGTCGGGCACGATGCGGCAGCCGGTGCCGACCACGATCCAGTCGTACTCGTACTTGCCTTCCTTGCAGGTGACGACTTTCTTTTCGGGGTCGAGGTTCTGGATGGTGTCCTGCACGAAGTTCACGCCGTGCAGGAAGTCGGCCTTGGGCTTTTCGCAGTCGTCGAGGGTGTAGATGCCGAAGGGCACGAACAGCCAGCCGGCCTGGTAGTGATGCTTCCAGTCGCGGTCGATGACGGTGATTTCCCATTCCTTGGGATCGAGCTTTTCGCGCATCTTGGTCGCGACCATGGTGCCGCCCGCGCCCGCGCCGAGAATAACCAGTTTTTTCATTTCAGGACTCCTTTGAAACTTAATGTATGCTTCTCCGGCCCCTCCGGAACTGTGGAGAGACCTGTTGCCTTGGTCGTGAGCGGCCTACAGCTTGACGCCGCTCTGTCTGAGGGCGGACATGCCGCCGTCAACGTTGATCACATCCTCGAAACCGGCGTGCCTCAGGGTCACCTGCGCCTCGTAGGAGCGGGTGCCGGTGTTGCAGACCAGAACGATCTTCGAGTCTTCGGGGACTTCATCGAGCCGCCGGGCCAGTTCGCCCTGCGGGATGTGATTCCAGTGCAGGGGGTGCCGTTCCAGAAACGGCTGAGCGTTGCCCAGTTCCCTGCAGTCCAGAAAAAAGTGGTCGCCGTTTTCACGCTCGTCCCAGAGACGGCGGAATTCTCGGGCGTCGATGCCGTTGTTGATCCCGGCCAGCATGTTGTCGGCCACGTTCGCCGCGGTGTTGAGCACGTCCATGGCCGAGGCGAAGGGGGGCGAATAGGCGACTTCAAGGTTGGCGACATCTTCGATGTAGGGCTTCTTGGTCAGCATGGCGGAAACCGCACTGATGCGGCCGCTAAGGGCGTCGCCCATGGTGCTGATGCCCTGAATGCCGAGCACTCGGCGCGTAGGCCCGTCGAAGACCAGTTCAAGGGTCATGAGGGCGGCGTCCGGCATGAAATGAGCGCGGTCGAACTGGATCACCGTGGAACTCATGGCGGTGAATCCGCAGCGACGGGCGGCGTCAACGGTCAACCCTGCGCCGGCGGCGGTCAGGTCTCCCAACTTGACGGAGTAGGCGCAGGCCGGAGCTGCGAAAACCGGTTCGGCTCCTGCCAGAGCTGCGGCCAGCACCGTGGCTTGCCGGAGTTCCGTGGAGCGGATCGCGGTGCCCGGGATGGGTGTCTTGCAGTTGACGTTCTTGAAGGCGGCGCAGCTGCCGCAGGCGAAGATATCGGAAATGCTGGTGTGCAGGCTCTCGTTCACGATCACCGCACCGGTCTGGGCGATTTCGAGCCCGGCGTCGGCGGCGATGGCGCTCAGGGGCCTGCTGAACTGGGCGTTGATGATGCGGTCGGCATTGATGGTTGCCCGGTCGGTAACGACTCTCAACCCGTCCTTGTCCCGTTCGATTCTTTGAAGCTCATGCCCCTCGTGGATGGCGACGCCTTTTTCGGTCATGTGGTGGGCGACCATGTCCATGAGGCTGCCGGAAAGTGGATCAAAGCCCTGCGGGCAGGGGCCGGAGATGATTTCGATTTGGTCGCGACCATGCTGCATCAGGGCGGAAACCGTGAGCAGCAGGTTGTGGCCGCTGCCGATCACGACGGTTTTGCCGTCGGTCGGGCGCAGGCGGCGCGCATCTTCGTCCGTGGCGATGCGGGAAATGTCCGTGAGATGCTCGCCGGGAACGTCCAGATCGGAGGGGGCCGCCGCAGTGGCAAAGACGAGCTTGTCGTATTCAAGGGTTGACTCGGAGCCTGAAACGATGTCGCGGACGAGCACGCGGCGATTCTTTGTATCAGCACTCAACGCGCGCAGTCGTTCGGGAAAGTCTATGCCGCGTCCGAGATACTGCTCAAGCGCGGAGCACGAGAACTCCGGCAGCGGGTTCTCTTCAGGGTAGAGGACGACAGCTTCCGCAGGACGGGAGTCGATATATTTCAGAACGCCGTTGAGCGCGGGGGCGTCGGCGCCAATGATGATAATTCGTTCCGGCATTGGGGACTCCAGTTTTACGACTCGACAGCTTTGTTGCCGGGAGGTTCAGAGTGGGCGTTCTTCACTTCCCGCAACGATGCGGTAGAAGGTGCTTGAGCGGATATTCTGACGCCGGGGCGGTTGGGCAGTTGTGGGACGAGGGCGTCGGGACCGTCACAGGCATCGGCTTCCAGCACGGCGTGGTCCGCCGAGAAAACGAAAACCTCGCGATGCCTCGGTGCCTCGTAGTGGAGCGATTTGCTCGTGTGTCGGTACGTGTCGGCTCTGTTCACGTCTCTCGCCCTATCCTCGGGACAGCGTCCCTTTTGTTCCTGCGCAGACTCGCCTGAGCCTGAAATGGGGAACGATTCAAATATCCGACAAAGTCAATCGGAATTGATTTGGTCCGAAATGAGAATAATTCGTACCGATTTATTTCCGATTGGATGAGTCCGGATTAACCGGAAAATTGTATACTTGTCAAGGGGGGGTATTTTTAAGATGTTCTTTTAGAACAGTGTGTTATGAAAAAACCGATTGAGATTGCGATTTTTTTAACATGAAAATCTGGTAAAAATGAGGGGTGCCGACAGCTCGAAGAGAGCAAGGGAGGGGCGGTTCGGACGTGGGCGGATCAGTCGAAGAAGGGTGAGCCTTCGGGCGATTCCATGAGGTCGGCAAGGGTGATGGAATCAAGCTCTTCTTCAAGAACCTTGGATGCCCGTTGCCAGACCTGCCTGGTTCGACAGACTGATGTCCGTTCGCAAAGGCCCTCGTCATTGATGCAGTCGGTAAGACGGATGCCGCCTTCCATGATGCGCACCACGTCACCGACGGTGATGTCGGCGGGGTCCTTGTCCAGAATGTGTCCACCGGCGGCACCACGTACGGATGTTATCAGTCCCTCTTTCTTCAAGGGCCGAATGATCTGCTCAATGAACTGGGCGGAAATACCCGTGGATTCGGATAAAACCGTGGTGCATTGCGGCATGTCTGTCTGGCGCAGCGCCAGATCGAGAAGCAACCGAGTCGCGTAGCGGGAGCGTGCGGAAAGTTTCATGGTCCTCAGGGGGATAAGGATTGAAGGATATATTCCGTTTTAGACGAGTTATAATTCTACTTGATTAGGCAGATAAATCAAGATTTGACGCGTCTCGAAAGCAATGAATGTGATGATTGAAAGCCTGCTTGGTGGTGCAGAAAGACGGGGTCGCGTTTTTTTATCCTCAACCGCCTTTTGCAAATGGACTATTTTTCGCTGGGTAAAAACGGCTCACCGATTTTTACCGAAATTGTTCCCTTCATGGTGCTCTTTGTTTTCGGCAATATGCTTACCGTCGGAAAACTTGGTTTCAATGAACCGAAAACAAGGAGGTTCCATGCGATACATCAAGCTGACGACATGTATGACAACGGCAATGATGCTGGTTCTTTTTACCGCGCTGACCGCTGTTGCGGCAGACCCCGCCGGAGCCAGGAACGATTCGTGGATCACTTTCAGCGGCACGGTTGAAGAGGTGCAGGCCAACTCTTTTCTGGTTGATTACGGAGACGGAAAAATCACCGTCGAGATGGATGACGGAGACCGTGACGCCGATGGCTACAAGCTGGTAAAGGGCGATGAGGTAACCGTTTCCGGTCGTGTCGATGACGATGTGTACGAAAAGCGAACAATCGAGGCTTCAAGCGTATACGTCGAAAAGCTGAACACCTATTTCTACGCGAGCCCCGCGGATGAAGAGGATTTCGCGCTGACCTACTACGGGCGCGTGGAATACGGCGACATGATTCTGCGAGGCGTGGTGACGGATATCGTGGGTGACGAGGAGTTCAAGCTCGACACGGGCCTTCGCGAAGTCATCGTAGAAGTGGACGAGCTGCCGTTCAACCCGCTGGACAATGAAGGATATCAGCGCATTGACGTAGGCGACGTGGTCAGCGTCACCGGCAACATGGACGAGGACCTTTTCGAAGGCCGTGAATTCGTTGCCGACTCCGTGATGACCATCGCTGAATAGATGACGAGATACGAAACAGAGAAAGGGCGGGAGGTTTTCCTCCCGCCCTTTTTATTGTTCGGGTTGCGGCAGCGTGAAGCCGTCCTCGTCCAGTTTCTGGCTGAATTCGGACGCAGGAATTGGTGGTGAGAACAGGAAGCCCTGAATGCAATTGCATCCTTCGGCCATGAGATATTTGAGCTGTTCGGGCGTTTCCACGCCTTCGGCCACGGTGTTCAGCCCCAGTTCCCGCGCGAGGGTTACGATGGTCCGCACGAAAGTTCTCCCTTCGGCGTCCTCGCTGTCAAGCATCCAGATGAAGCTGCGGTCGATCTTCAGCGTGCTGAAAGGCAGTCGCTTCAGGTAGTAGAGTGACGAATAACCCGTGCCGAAGTCGTCAAGTGAGAAGACGACGCCCCGAGCGGTCAATTGTTTCATGGCTGAGGCAGCGGCCTCGAAGTTCTTCATGAGCGTGGTCTCGGTGATTTCCAGCGTGAGCAGCTTCGGTGGCAGCTGGGTGCGCTCCAGCACGCCGAAAACTTCTTCAACCAGTCCCTCCTGCATAAAATGGTTGGCGGAGAGGTTGATGGAAACCGGGCGCATGATGCCCGTGCACCGATACCAGTCCAGCGTATCGCGGCAGGCTCTCTCCATGACGAAAAGATCTATGCTCTTGATAAGTCCGGTTTTTTCGGCGAAGGGGATGAATTCCCCGGGAGGCACGAGGTTTCCGTCGCGTCGCCAGCGCACAAGCCCTTCCATGCCGATGATGCGTCCGGTGCCGTCGGAGACATCCACCTTGGGCTGGTACCACACTTCCATCTCATCACGGTCCAGCGCGTGCCGCAGGGCGTTTTCGATTTCAAGGTGATCGCGCGAGCGCTGATTGAGCGCCTCCGTGAAGAAGCTGAAGGTGTTTTTGCCCATCTGTTTGGACTGGTACATGGCCAGGTCGGTGGAGCGGACGATATCTTCGGTCCGTTCGCCGTCCTCGGGAGCCACGGCGATACCGATGCTGGCGCCGAGATAGATGCTGGCGCCGCCCACGGAGAAGGGAGTCTGAAAGCAGTCGAGCAGGACGACTGCCTTGTCGCTCAGGCCGTCTCGGCCCAGCTCGGTTTCTGAAAGAATTCCGAACTCGTCACCGCCCAGCCGGACAAGCAGGTCGCCGGACTCCAAATTCTGTTGCAGGCGGCTGCCCACATCCGCCAGCAGCGTGTCGCCGGCAGCGTGGCCGAACGTGTCGTTGATGTTCTTGAATTCATCAATGTCGAGCATGAACATGCCCAGAACCCGTTTCGTTCCGGTGATTTCCGGAATCCGTCTGTCGAGCTCGTCCATGAGATAGTAGCGGTTCGGCAGGTTGGTGACGCTGTCGTGGTAGGCCTTTTTGGCCAGCTCGTTCTCCACCGCCTTGCGCCGGGTGATGTCCAGCAGCGAGGCCACGCTCATGGAGGTCTCCGGAACCATGCCGACGGTGAGTTCCACGTTTCGGATGCCGCCGCCGGAGGTGAGGACGCGGGCTTCATAGGAGCGCGGTGCGCTGTTGGGGTCCTCGCGCCGTCTGTTGTGATATTCGAGCATCCAGACGGCGTCGTCCGGGTGGAAGAAATCCATCCAGCGGGAACTGTGAACCACCACCTCTTCGGAGGGCGCTTCCACCAGTTTGCAGAACTCTCCGTTGGCCATGACGATGGTGCAGTCGTCATCAATGAGGATGGTGGCCGTACCCGTATTCATGAAAATCGTGCGATACAGGTTCTCGGATTCTGCAAGTTCATGGCGGACTTTTTCCTGCTCAGTGATGTCCACAAAGGATTCGAGCAGGAAGGTGGCACCGTGGCGCGTGACGGGAACCACGGATTTGAGAATGTGTTTGCGCGTGCCGTCGGCGGTGACGATCTCGCATCGGCGCATTTCGCCGCTCATGCCCCTGTCGAGTATGGGGCAGTCGTCGTTGTTCTGCGGGCAGATGACCTTCTGGCAGGGCACTCCGAGCACGTCGTCCGCCGCGAGGCCGATCATCTCGGTGGCCTTGCGATTGACCTGCACCACGGTGCGGGTGTCGGCGGAAACCATGGCTACCCCCACCTGCATCGAATCTATGAGCTCCTGCTGGAAGGTCTCGTGCGCCCGCAATTCACGGATCACGGTATTCATGTCCTGCGCAAGATCGGTCACTTCGTCATTGCCGCGCAGTTCAATGAAGCGTTTGCCTTCACGGTCACCCGCCACGGTGGCGAGCTGGTTCCGGATGTTCATGATGCGGTCCGTCACGCGAACCCTGAACTGTCTGTAGGCTATGCCGGACAACACGAAACTGGCGACGACCAGCATGCCCAGCAGGGTGTACATGGTACGGTAGCCGGTTTCGGAGATGCGGGTCGGCAGCGTGGTCGAAACCCCGAGGACCGGCCTGCCCAGAACATCGTCCACCACGGTCGAAGCCTTCAGCAGGTCTCCCTCTCTGGTTAGCGTTGCCCCTTCGGATCGGGGCACTCGCTCCGGCGATGAAACGGAAAGGTTCACCTGAGCCTGCTCTGCGATCCTGTCGAGCATCGCCGCGTCCAGAAGACGGCTCATGAGCATCCAGCCGCGCGAAGGGCCGCTCAGGTCGCTGGTGCGAATACGCTCTATGGATATCATGTGGATTCGTTCGCCCAGTGCGAGCAATCCCTTGAGGTGGCCTGTTTCGTCCTGGGCGGCTTTCGGTGCCCATTGCTGCATGAAGGCTTCCAGCTGCCATGGAATCTGCACGAGGGAGCGGTCGTCGTCCGCGAGCCCCTCGCCCCATATGACCTGTCCCTTCGGGGTGAAAAAGGCCACTATCTGCAGATTGGTTTCCGTGTAGGTGGAGGGGACCAGGTTCGATTGCAAAAATGCCTGATTCCGGTCCTTGACGAAGGCATAGGTGTCGTCCCACCATGCCCAGTCCCGCGTCAGGTCTTGCAGGCTGTCCACCGAATGCTCGATGGCTTTGACCGCGCGCACGGCGTTGGTGTGAACCTGTGTCCGTTCGATTTTTTCGAATTCCGGAAGCAGAAACGCATGAAAAATAATGAAAGCGGACATCACTGTGGCCGCAAAGGTGCCCGCCAGAATCAGCAGGGTGGTGGAGCGAATGGTTGTGCGCATGTTTTTACCTCGGAACACGATATCAGGGTGTTCTCAAAAAACAAGCGGATTAGACAGGAGGGAGGCTGTGCTCCGGCGAAGCGGCAAACGGCTGCCGGAACAAGTTTTTGCTTCGGGTTGACGGAAGCTTACGGTTTGCAATAAATTCCGGGTTGAATGGACAACTCGAAACATGCGTCCGGGCCGGTTGTGGCTCGGAACTGGCCAACGCCCGGAGGATGACATGGCAATCGGCAAGCTCGGCATCATTGAAGCAATGGATATGATCCGCGAAGAGAAAGCGGTTTTGGTGGATGTGCTGGTCCCGGAACATTTCGAGCGGCGACACATTCCCGGCGCGGTGAATGCCTGCGTCTACGAGGTTGGTTTTCTTGCGCTCATGCAGAAGATCATTCCGGACAAAAATGCGGCGGTCCTGCTTTACGGTGCCGGTCCTGGATCGCTGGACTGCCTGGCCGCGGCCGAGAAGCTTGAACGGGCCGGATATGCCCATGTGTATTATTTCCCGGGCGGTTTGGAAGAGTGGCGCGAGGAAGGGTATCCGCTGGAAGGGTCGGCCGTGCGCGCCGTGGATCCGCCGCATCCGGAGCTGGTGCTGGAGCAGCGGGTATACCCTGTGGCGGCTCGGGCGAGCGTGATCCGCTGGACCGGCCGAAGCGCCAACGGCTCGCATTACGGCCTGCTGCCGGTGAGCGCTGGGGAATTCGATGCCCGCAGCATGACCGGCGAATTCAAGCTGGACATGCTCGGGCTCAAGAACCTTGACCTTGAAGGGGACGAGCTTCACCCCGTGCTGGAAGAGCATCTGCATTCGGACGACTTCTTCTTCACGTCCCTTTTCCCTGACGCCGTGTTCCGCATCACCGGAATGCAGGCCATCCCCGACGCCCCGGCCACGCTGCCGAACTACCGTGTCATGGGCGACCTGACCATGTGCGGAGCCAGTCGTGACGTCTTTTTCGCAGCCCAACTCCGAAATGCGGCCGAGGGAGTATCCCTTCAGGGAAATCTCGACCTCGACCGCACCGAATGGGGCATCATCTATGGTTCGTCCCGCTTTTTCCAGCACCTTGGCTACCACGTGGTCTTTGACCTCATCAGCGTGGATTTCCGGATGCTGCTGGTCTGACCGGAATCAGGTGGCGAACTCCATGGCTTCGAAGATGGTGTCCTCGTCGTAGAGTTCCGGGTCCAGCTTGGAGACCGCCTCGAAGAACGCGTCCCAGCCCTTGACTTCGTCGATTTTCTTGTTGTCCACGAAAATCTTGAAGGTCAGGCCTTCGGGACATTTGGTCATGTTCAGCACCAGCTCGCCCTTGGGCGTGTGCTCTGTCCAGAAGGCGGACCACGACGTGCGGTCGCCTTCAGTCTTCTTGTACTTTTCGAAATAGGCGTCGAAGATGTCTTTGATTCGCTGCTTTTCCATGTAAATACCTCCACTTTCCATACTGCGGCAAATCCTGTCGCGATGCAAGGGACTGTTGCTTCCCGGGCGCATATCGGGTAGTTGCCGGATGGATGTCGCAAATGCGTTCGGGACGGGGAACGGTTTGCGTCGAGGACGGGGCGCACTGCTAGAGGGTGCGGCTTCGGTGCATGGCCTCGGGCGTATAAACGCATTATGTGAGGGGTTACGTGAGCGAGAGGGAGATTCTGGGGGTCTACTCCCACAGTACGCGCTATCAGTACAAGGTTGGTGAGCGCGGGTCCCGGTACCGCAACGGTACCTACTGGTTCGTCTGCAAACTGCACGACGAGGCCTATGAGGTGCAGCCGCTCAATGCCAACAGTCTTCCCTCCGGTGTCCGCCGCATCGTGGACCGCGAGGAATTTCTCAAATACTACACTCCGGAACTGGACTACTACCAGCAACGGACCCTTCCCTGCATGGAGACCCTGTACCGCAAGGTGAAGCTCGGCAGGCGTTATTTCAACCTTGGCAAGCTCACGGACGCGGAGCGCGAATTCTGCGAGGTCGTGGTCATGCAGGAGGAAAACGTTGATGCCAACATCGGGCTTACCGACGTCTACTCGGAGCAGCGCGAATTCTCCAAACTGCGGGAAGTGCTGGATAGACTGTTGAACAATGACGAGGTCTTCCGCGAAGAGCAGCGCCACAAGTTCAACGAGTTCGGCATCAACCTGAGAAAACGCGAGTTCTACGACGACGCCATTCGCTTCTATGTCAAGGCCATGGAGATCAATGGCGAGGACGACCACCTGCACTTCAACGCGGCCCGCGCGTGGTACGAGAAAGGCAAGCTCGAAGACTGCCGCGACCATCTCAAGCAGGCCCTGAAGCTCAACCCGCGTTTCCCCGAAGCCGAGGCGTTTCTCGTGCTCGTCACCAAGAAGATGGGCTGCTAGCGCTCCCGAAGCGTTTCGATCAGCGTTCCGGCGATCATGTCCTGTACCCGCGAGGCGGCGGGGGCCTCGAAGCAGTCGTTGCCCACGTCGGCGAATCCGTGCTCCACGTCGCGCAGCAGCACCATATCCCACTCGGCTCCGGCCGCGTTCATCTCTTCTTCAAAGTCCGATGCCTGTTTTTCGGGCACCACAGGGTCTTCGGCCACTCGCACCACAAGCAGTTGCGCACGGATGTCTCCGGCCTGTGCCGGATGTGACGTGTCCAGATATCCGTAGATGCTCACGGCGCAGTCGATGGGCGCATCGGTGCGGGCCAACTCCAGTGCGGCTCCGCCGCCGAATGAGAATCCCAGCGCGCCGAGACGGCTTTCGTCCACCGCGGAATGCTGGGCGATCGCATCGAGGCAAGCTCTGGCCCGACGACGCATGAACGGCCTGTCGTCACGAAAGACGCGATGGGCCGTGGCTGCTTCGTCGCGCGTGGCGGGACGCAGTTCGGAGCCATAGAAATCCGCGGCCAGCACCGCGAATCCTTCGGCGGCAAGGGCGCGGGCATGGTCGAGGGTGGACTCTCCGAGGCCCGTGAACTCGTGAATCAGCAGCACGCCGGGAAACGGGCCATCGCCGTCCGGCAGAACCAGAACGCTTTGCAGCCGCGTGCCGTCGTGTTCGTGCTCGAAATCCTGTTCCCGTATCATTTGAAATCATCCCTTGAAAAACGTGTACCCATGATTCGCGATGACAGGCCGGGAGCGTAATCCGGCTCTTCGCCCCCGCCGTGGTGATAGGCGCAGAAAAAGTCCCCGTCCGGGGTGACGCACCAGCCCGAGTAGCCGAAATCCGCCCATGCCGCATGGCGGTCGTTTTTCAGCTCCAGCACGCTATCCCGCATCCAGCGGTCCGGCAGGCCCTGCGTGTGGTCCCACGTAAATTGATGTTCGCGCAGTTCGCGCGGTTCATTGACGTTCAGTTTCACGTCCCGCCAGACGCAGTCCACCTCGTTGTCTTCAAAGGGCAGGGGCGCGCCGACCATGATGCCGCGCGTCTCCGCGCCGTCGGGAGGCACGGTCATGGCGATGCGGTCGCGGTCGTTGACCGTCAGTTCGCAGACCCCGCCCGAGTAGCTCAGGCGGAAGTGGTTGAATTGCCCGGACTTCAGCGGCAGCACGTGCTCGCCTTCCGACTCGACGCGGTCCGGAAAGACGCGCCACCAGCAGCCAAGGCGCAGGCCGCAGCCGTTCTGCCCGGCACGGTCCACGCGCAGGGTGGCTTCAAGCTCGGCGGTGGCGGAGCGCGGATCGGTCATGGGCCGCAGGGCAAAGCGGGTGACATCGGGGCCAGGGCCGTTTCGCACGCGCATCCCCTCGGTGGTGAATTCCGGCGGCGACGCCTGCGATATTCTGCCGTGCACGCGGAAACCCGAAGTGAGTTCGTCCAGCTCGCCAAGCCATGCTGCGGTTCCCCAGTCCGGTCCCACGTTGCGGTAGGTCACCAGCAGCTTTCCGCCCGGGGTGAGTCCCAGCGTGGGCCGATGGCCGATGAGCGGAGTTGGGATCGGGTCGGACCATGTGTTGCCGCCGTCATCGCTCAGGCTCAGGTACATGGGCTCATAGACCATGCTGTTTTCGCGCATGAGGCAGGCCAACCTGCCGTCGGGGAGCAGGCACAGGCTACCTTCGCACAGCACCAGATTGCGGTGGCGGGCAATGGGGGCGTGCATCTTCCACGTGGCACCCCGGTCATCGGAGCGGTAGAGCATCTGCTCCGTCGGCGCCTGCCGGATGGCAGGATGCGCCGCCTGTCCTCGGTGACAGTGGCCGGTGGTGAGCAGGGTCTCGGTGTCAAGGGCCAGCGGTCGGTCCAGCAGCCCGTGCCCGGTGATCTTCACGCGGTCGTCCGTCACCCAGTGCTCGCCTTCGTCCGTGGACCATGTGGCGTTGGGCGGCACGTCGTCCATGAGCAGAATCTGTCCGTCAGAGAGTGCGCTGAGGCGCGGGCAGTGGCTGCGGCGGGCGCGGATCATCCTCGGCCCGGACCATGTGCGGCCGCCGTCCTTGCTGCGCTGCTGCATGAGCCTGCGGCGGTTGCCCACGTGCCGATCATATTCATTGTAGACCACGAGCAGGCTGCCGTCGTCCATGGTGCGCACGTCCGGAAAACAGAGGTAATGCCCCTGCCGATGGTCGATGACCACGTGGCGGGAAGCGTCGTCGGAAATGCTTGGCACGGCGTTCTCCTTGTGACCCCTCGGGGCGGGTCTGCGGTTGGATCAGGTATCGGCCCTGTCGTCCTGCACGCGCTTGGTCTTGCCGAAACTGCGTGGAAGCTCGCCGGGGTTGACGATCTGTACTTCGCTGCGAACGAGGATGTGCTTTCTGATCTCGTCGCCCACGGCCCGCGCCAGCGCCTGATCG
Organism: Desulfovibrio oxyclinae DSM 11498; assembly: GCF_000375485.1. Taxonomy (NCBI): domain Bacteria; kingdom Pseudomonadati; phylum Thermodesulfobacteriota; class Desulfovibrionia; order Desulfovibrionales; family Desulfovibrionaceae; genus Desulfovibrio; species Desulfovibrio oxyclinae. Next base: position 51,196 of record NZ_AQXE01000014.1, read on the forward strand.
CTGTCGGCGCTTTCCCCTGGCCTGCGTTCCACGCGCACGGCCATGTGGTCCAGCCCGTCGCGGCGGGTGAGCTGAATGAGGTATTCGGCGGAGACGCCGGGCACGTGTCCCAGCACTTCGGCGATCTGGCCGGGGTAGATGTTCACGCCGCGGAAGATGAACATGTCGTCCGAGCGGCCAAGAATTTTGTCGTGACGCGGCATGGAAACGCCGCAGTCGCAAGTGCCGGGGATCAGGCGCGTCAGGTCGCGGGTGCGATAACGGATCAGCGGGGAGGCTTCCTTGGAAAGGGTGGTGACCACCATCTCGCCCACTTCGCCCGGTGCCACGGGTTGCAGGGTGTTCGGGTCGAGAATCTCCAGAATGTAGATGTCCGCCCAGTAGTGGACGCCGTCGTGGGCGGGACAGTCCAGCCCCGCGCCCGGACCGTAAAGTTCGGTCATACCCGTGATGTCGAAGCTGTCTTCCAGTCCCAGCGCTTCGCCGAACTGCTTGCGCATCTTCTCGGAGTGCGCCTCGCCGCCGAAGATGGCCTTCTTGAGGGAGATGCGCTCCAGCAGGCCGTTCTTCTGCACTTCCTCGCCCATGAGCAGGGCCATGGAGGCCGTGGAACACAGGCAGGTGGGGCTTAGATCTTCCAGAATCTGAAGCTGGATTTCCAGCATCCCCGGGCCGATGGGCAGGGCCATGGCCCCGAAATGTTCACAGCCGAGCTGAAAACCGGCGCCGGCGGTCCAGAGCCCGTAGCCCACGCATATCTGTACACGATCCTCCACGGTCAGTCCGGCCAGCTCGTAGCAGCGGGCGAACATGTGCTTCCAGGTGTCGATGTCGCGCTGGGTGTAGCTGAGAATCTTGCGCTTGCCCGTGGTGCCGCTGGAGCCGTGGATGCGCACCACGTCCGCCTCGGGCACGGCCAGCAGCGGCAGGGGGTACCCCGCCTTGAGGTCCTCCGCCGTGGTGAAGGGCAGTTTGGTGATGTCGTCCAGGGAGGTGACGTCGCCCGGCTCCACTCCGGCCTCGCGCAGTTTCGCCTCGTAGAAGGGGCTGTTCTCGAACGAGTGCTTCACGGTCCACTGAAGCCCCCTGCTCTGGATGTCGGCGATTTCGTCTTGCGAAAGGTGCGGTATGAATCGATGCTCGGACATGGTCTCCCTCGAATGATTCCGTGTGGACCCGGCTTGTGCGCGGGCTGGAAATGAAGTAGCCAAAATGGCGAGAACGTCCGGGAGCCGCGTGGTGGTCCCGGCGGTCGGAGGGGGCAGTGCGCAAAGCTTGCGGTATCGACTGCCCGCTACGCGCCATTCATGCATAATTCCGACGCATTCATCAAGTGGGAAGCCTCATGCCGTCACCGGATGCCATACCCGAAACACTGTGGATCGCCCTGCCGTTCGCCATGGTCGCAGGGCTGTTTCTCGGCAGTCTGTGCACCCTTTTCGTGCATCGCTACGTGGAGGAAAAGCCGCTGCTGTCGCCGTTTCGCTTCCCCATGCCGCTTCGCTGGCTCTTTTCGCCCGCTCCCGCTGGCAACCCGGAGCGGCCCCACGGACCGGCCATCGAGGTAACCTTTGTGCTCTGGGCGGCCGCGCTCTCACTCAAATTCGGGCTGTCGTGGTTCTGGCTGGCGAACATGGTTTTCGGCGCGCTGTTCATCTTCGGCAGCTTCGTGGACCTGCGAACGTTCATCCTGCCGGATCGCGTGACGCTCGGCGGTTTCGTGCTGGCGATCGCCTACAAGGCCATTGTCGGCCTGCATCTCGGCAATATCCTGATGCCGCTCAAACCCGCGCTTCTGGGTGCGGGGTTCGCCGCCGGACTGTTCTGGGTCATGCAGCGGGTCTACCGCATCGTGCGAAAAGAAGAAGGCCTCGGCACCGGCGACGTGAAGCTCATGCTGCCGGTGGGGGCGCTCGTGGGGCCGGCGGGGCTGCCATTCACCATTCTCGCCGCCGCGCTCGGCGCCATGGTCGGCAGTTTCATCTACATGCGACTGCCCGGTTCATCCGGCTTCAAGACCAGAATTCCCTTTGGCCCCTTCCTGTGTTTCGGTGCCATGCTTTACATCCTCGTGGGGGAAGCGGCCATGCGCTGGTACGTCTCCCTGTAGCGATCAATCTTCACCGAGAGCCTGTGCGCAGGCGTGCGCCGAGGCCCATGCCCACTGGAGATTGTAGCCGCCGAGCCGCCCCGTTACGTCCAGCACCTCGCCGATGAAATACAGTCCCGGCACCTTCCCGCATTCGAAAGTCTTGGAAGAAATTGCGTCCGTGTCCACTCCGCCCGCCGTGACTTCAGCCTTGGTGTAGCCTTCGGTTCGGCGTGGAAGCAGCTCGCGGCGGTGCAGCAGGTCGGCGGCCCGTGTCGCATCTTCTTTTGACAGTTCGGCCAGCGGCCTGCGTATCAGGGTGTCCGGCAGCAGGGCGACGCACCGCTTCGGCAGATGCTTTTCCAGCAGTTTCCCCAGCTTCATGGGACCGCGATTGTTCTCGACGAGTTCGGTAAGCTGTTGACCGGGAAGAAAATCCACAATGAGCGGGGCGCCAGGCTTCCAGTGCAGGGATGCCTGCATGGGAGCGGGGCCGGAGATGCCCTTGTGCGTGAACAGCAGGTCGTCGAGGTGGACGGTTCCGCCGGTCTCGATCCGTGCGGGAAGCGCGGTCCCGGCGAGTGAGCGGCACAGTTCGGCATCAGGAGCGGAGAGCTCGAATCCCACCAGCGCGGGGCGGGGCTTGATGACCTTCAGGCCGTACTGCCGGGCGATGTCGAATCCGAGACTGCTGGCTCCGGCCTGCGGCCACGACGGTGCGCCAAGCGCCACCACGAGCTTCGAGGCGGTGTACTCCGCGCCCTTGAAGCGCACGGTGAACGGCCCTTCGCCGAAAACGGCGTCGATGCTGCCGTTGAGAACGATTTCGACCCCCGCCTTTTTGGCGCGGTCCACCAGTTCCCCGGCGAGCTTGCCGGCCTTTTCCACGCAGAAAAGCTGCCCTGCGGTCTTTTCCTCGTAGCTTAGCCCGCATTCCGAGAAAAAGGCCACCACATCCCACGGCGTGTGGCGGGCCAGCGCGGATTTGCAGAAGTGCGGGTTGGCGCAGAGGTAGTCCTCCGGGCCGGTCTCCAGATTGGTGAAGTTGCAGCGGCCGCCGCCCGAAACGCGGACCTTCATGGCGGGCTTCTGCCCATGGTCGAGCACGGTGACGCTCTGACCCGAGCGGGCCGCGTGGATGGCGCAATACAGGCCGGATGCCCCGGCTCCGAGGATGATGACGTCGCTTTCTGGCATGGCGGATTTGTACGGCAGGGGGCCGCCGCTGGCAAGCGGGAACGCGTTTGCCTTTCAGCGTCGCGGGTGCTTTTCAACCATGGAAAGTTTTGTTATGGAGTTCGGACTTATGGCGTAGATTCGCCGCAATCGAGGAGGGTAAGGCTTATGATGGGTTTCTTTTGGTTTTTTCTGGGTCTGATCGCCGTCATCGCCACGTTGGTAATGATCAAGGTCAGCACGCCCAACGAAGACTAGGACTGGTCGCCCGGTGACGGGCGAAGCATCTTTTCCGCAAGGGAGCCGTCCCCGAATTGGCGGGGGTGGTTCCCTTGCGTGTTCCCGGGAGGCCGGATGATCATCTATTCGTGGAACGTGAACGGTTATCGCGCCGTGCTCAAGAAGGGCTTCGAGGACTGGCTGGATGCCTGTGGTGGTGACGTGGTCATGCTACAGGAGACCAAGGCGCATCCCGACCAGCTCACGGAAGAGGGCAGGGCTCCGGAATCCTACGAGCATCACTACTGGAACTGGGCCACGGTCAAGAAAGGATACTCCGGCACCGCCTGCTTTTCCCGCCCGGAACCGCTCTCCGTGCACTACGGTCTTCCCGACGAAGCCTATCAGGGCGAAGGGCGCGTGGTGCGGCTGGAATATCCCGAATTCTGGCTCTTCAACATCTACTATCCCAACGGGCAGATGTCCGACGAACGCCTCGGCTACAAGATGGGTTTTTACGACGCGTTTCTGGCCCACGCCGAAGAGCTGCGCAAGGACAAGCCCATCGTGGTCGGCGGCGACTTCAATACCGCTCACACCGAGATCGACCTCAAGAATCCCAAGTCCAACTCCGAGCGCTCCGGGTTTCTGCCCGAGGAACGGCAGTGGCTCGACAAGTTCATCGAGCACGGCTATGTGGACACCTTCCGTATGTTCGAGGACGGACCGCACCACTACACGTGGTGGTCGTACCGCTTCAATGCCCGCAAGAACAACGCGGGGTGGCGCATAGATTATTTTTTTGTCTCCGAGGAACTGCGCGAGAAGGTGCTGCGCTCGTGGATAGAGCCGGATGTCATGGGCTCCGACCATTGTCCCATCGGCATTGAACTGGACCTTTAGAGGGCCGGGGTTTTTCTTGAGCATCCCGTCCGCTTGCATTACAAGGACCGCACGCAAGCGGGGGAAGACATGAACAGGATGCTTTTCAAAGGGCTGCTCGCGGCCCTGATTCTTTGCACCGTGCTGAGCGGCTGCCTGCCCGCATCGGTGGAGCCGATGGTCTACGAAGACGCCGTCGGGCTGCCGGAAAGCTGGCTCGGCGAATGGCAATACGTCGCCGTAAGCGACGAATCCCCCGGCGACTGTGGTGTCGACCCCGTAGTGGTCATCGGCAGAAGCGGACCCGAGTGGCACGCCCAGGCCTTCGGTTGCGGGGAGAGCTACGGCGGCAGGTTCGTGGCTTCAAAGGTGCCCGGCACGGACATCCGGGTCCTGAGCTTTTCGCGGTTCACCGTCGATGGCGACGGCGGCAGCGAAGACTTCAAAAACGTTTTCTTTCTGGCACGCAAGCGGGGAGACCGGCTCTATTGCTGGGACCTGTTGCACGCCGGACTCGGGACCCTGCCATGGGGGAACAAGGAAGTCCGTCACTGGCTGGAAACCAAGGGCCTGGAGCTGGCCGACGACAAGGCCGGACTGGTTTTTCAACGCACGCATTAAGGGAGATTCCGACATGGCGCTGCCCCTAGCAGTTCTCGTCTCGGGCGGAGGGTCCAACCTTCAGTCCATCATAGACCGCATCGAGGAGGGCTCGCTCGACGCGGAAGTCCGGCTGGTCATTTCCAACAAGGCGGGAGCTTACGGCATCACCCGCGCCCGCAACAACGGCATCCCCACCAAGGTCATGTCCCATAAGGACTACGCCAGCCGCGAAGCCTTTGACCGGGACATGGTCGCGGCCATGCGCGAACACGGCGTCACCGCCCCCGAGGGGGCCGTTGTCATGGCGGGCTTCATGCGCATCGTCACTCCGGAGTTGCTGGATGCCTTTCCCGACCGCGTGGTGAATATCCATCCCGCGCTCCTGCCGAGCTTTCCCGGCATCCACGGGCAGGGCGACGCTGCCGAATACGGAGTGAGGATCTCCGGCTGCACGGTTCACTTCGTGGACGAGAAAATGGATAATGGACCGATCATCATTCAGGCCGCCGTTCCGGTGCAGGCGGGTGAAGACGGCGATTCCCTCGGCCCGCGCATCCTCAAGCTCGAACACCGCATCCTGCCGCAGGCCCTGCAGTGGCTGGCGGAAGAGCGGCTGACCGTGGACGGGCGGCATGTCCATGTGAAAGTCGGCCCCAAGCCGCTTGCTGCCCAGCCTCGGGCCGATTCGGAGCCCTCGGCGCCCGCTCTTGTCTGGCCGCCGCTTGAGGAAGGATTCTAGCAGACGACTCTCAGACGCAATGCAAAGAGGCCGGGACGAACCAAGGTTCGTCCCGGCCTCTTTGCCGTTCGCAATGCGCTCGGCGGGAAAAGGTTCGCTCAGGAGCCGAGATTGTTGATTTTACAGGCTGCGCAGGCAGCGCCGAAGCCGTTGTCTATGTTGACCACGCTCACGCCGCTGGCGCATGAGGTGAGCATTCCGAGCAGCGCGGACAGGCCCGAGAATGACGCCCCGTAGCCGACCGAAGTCGGCACTGCGATGATGGGCTGCGAGACAAGGCCGCCGACCACGCTGGCCAGCGCGCCCTCCATTCCCGCGATGACGATGATCACCCGCGCCTTTCGGAGCTGTTCGACGCGCTCCAGCAGGCGGTGAATGCCCGCGACTCCCACGTCACAGACAATGGAGGCGTGGCTGCCGAGCATCCGGCAGGTGTCAAGCGCCTCTTCGGCCACGGGCAGATCGGACGTGCCCGCGGTGACGATGGCGATTTCCCCGTCCCGGTATTCCACCGGCGTGCGGGTCAGGGTCAGGGTGCGGCCCGCGGCGTTGTGTTCGGCGTCCGGACAGACCCGCAACACGTGCTCGGCCATTTCCGCAGAGACGCGGGTGGCCAGAATGTTGGTGTGATCTCCCATTCTGGTGAAAATTTCGCCGACCTGTTCCGGGGTCTTGCCTTCGCCGTAGATCACTTCAGGAAATCCGTTTCGTAAAGGGCGGTGCAGATCGAACTTGGTGTGCCCCAGATCCATGTACGGCAGGTCGCGCAGTCTGTCGGCCCCGTGCTCCACGGTTACCTTGCCGTCCCGGATGTCCTCAAGCAGCCTGGTCAGCGCATCATTCGTCATTTGCGGCGTCCTCTTCGTGCGCGTCACGCGTCACTTCGTTCATGTTGCCCATGCGGTAGCCAGCAAGATCCACGGAAACGTGACGATAGCCCAGCTCCTTGAGGGCGAGGTCTATCCGCTCGCGAAGCCCGGAGTCGAGACAGGCCGTGATATCCTCCGGCGGCAGCTCCAGACGGGCCAAGGGACCGTGGCTGCGAAGTCGAACCGCCGCGAAGCCGATGGACTTCAGAAAGGCCTCGCCCCGGTCGATGCGTTCAAGCTCGCTTTCCTCCACGAGAGTGTCGTGGGGGAGGCGCGTCATGAGACAGGCGGCGGCCGGTTTGTCCCACGTGGCAAGGCCCAGCGCGCGGGAGTGATCGCGAATGTCCTGCTTGGTCATTCCCGCCTCAAGCAGGGGGCTGCGTATCCCGAGTTCCTTGATGGCCCTGCGTCCGGGCCGGTGATCGCCAAGGTCGTCGCGGTTGCTGCCGTCAAGAATATGCTCGATGCTTTGCTCTTCGGCCAGCCGGACAAGCTCGCCAAACAGCACTTTCTTGCACAAATAGCATCGCTGTGGCGGATTCTGTCTGATGCTGTCCGGCATGGCCATTTCGATAACCCTGTGCGGAACGCCCAGCTCCCTGCACATCTGTGCCGAGAACGCGACTTCGGATTCGGGGAAGAAGGGCGTGTCAAACGTCACCGCCAAGGCATTTTCGCCGAGGGCCTCGTGCGTGGCGTGAAGCAGCAGGGCGCTGTCCACTCCGCCCGAGAACGCCAAGATGGCGCGTTTCATGGAACGAAGTTCCCCGACAAGCCGGGCGTACTGCTCCTTCTGTCCTGCCGTGAGTGTCATGCGCCTTCCTATTCAAGCCTGCCGATGACGGCGTAGATTTCGGCCAGTGGGAGATCATGCTTCCGGGCCAGTTCGCGGCAGTCCTCGTATTCCGGTTTGGACCGGATGACCTTGCCGTCCAGCAAGGTCCGTTTCATGCTCACCGGTCCCAGAGGGGTTTCCAGTGTGTCGAATCGCCGTTGAAGGGCGGTCTTGTCCAGTGCGAAGCTCTTGACGCCGAGCGTGGTGGTGTGCCGGAACAGCAGCTCCTTGAAGCGCGGCTCCTCGTTTTCGGCGCAAAGCAGGGAGACCATGGTGGCCGGGCGGTTTTTCTTCATCATCACGGAGGAAAAGTGGATGTCCATGGCGCCTTCATCCATGAGCAGTTCCATGGCGTGGCCGAGCGCTTCTCCGGTCATGTCGTCGATGTTGCATTGCAGCAGCCGGGCCCGGCTGCCGTCACTGTGGTCCTGCTCTTCAACTTTCGCCAGATGGACACGCAGCAGGTTGGGGCGCGTGGTCTCGCGGTGGCCGACGCCGTAGCCCGTTCGGGTGACGGTCATGGTCGGCGTGGTGATGAATTCGTCCGTCAGGGCTGCGATGATGGCCGCGCCCGTCGGGGTGGTAGCCTCATGGTCGGTGTTGCCGCGGGAGGTCGGCACGTTCTGCAGAATTTCCACCGTGGCTGGGGCCGGAACAGGCATTTCACCGTGGGCGCACCGCACAAAACCGCCGCCCAGTTCCACGGGCGCCGCCCATACCGCGTCCACGTCGAGCTGGTGGTAGCAGATGGCCGCGCCCACGATGTCCACGATGGAATCGGTTGCACCGACCTCGTGAAAATGCACCTCGTCCACTGCCTTGCCGTGGACCTTGGCCTCGGCTTCGGCCACCCGGCGGAAGATGCGCAGGCTGGTTTTCTTGACCGCATCCTGCAGGCCGCTGGACATGATGATTTTACGGATATCGGCAAACGTGCGGTGATGGCCGTGCCCGTGATGATGATCGTGCCCGGCCGACAGGTTTACGTCCGCGCGGGTTCCTCGGATGCCGTTTCGCATTTCCTCGGAGATGACCAGCTGGAATTCCCGACTCAGGCCGAGCTTGTCCAGCTCCGCCGAAAGGTGTGCCGGTTCAACGCCCAGGTCGATCATGGCGGCAAGGTTCATGTCGCCGCTCAGCCCGGCGAAGCAGTCATAGTAGAGTATGTTCATCAATCTTTTCCATGCCGTATCAGTCTCCGCGGCGAGCGGGCGGTATGCGCGCCCGCTTGCCGCGAAAACGGAATTCGACGGTTCCTATTCAAACTCGCTGACGACCTGCTTCAGAACCTCGGGAATGTCGATGTTCTGCGGACATTTCTCTATGCATTCGCCGCACTCCACGCACTGGGAGGCATAGCCGGGGTTGCGCTGCAGCACCGTTCCTTCGGCAAAGATGCCGTACATCCGCTTGGCCTCAGTGAAGTCGAACATCTGCGACTTGTTCAGGAGGTCGAAGCAGGTGGGAATCTGCACCTCGGCGGGGCAGGGCATACAGTAGCCGCAGCCGGTACAGCCGACCCGCATCAGCTTACGGTAGGTGTCGGCCACGCGGCGGCACAGGTCCAGCTCGCCGGTGGTCATGGAGTTGGCTTCGGCGTCGCTCGCGATTTCCATGTTCTGGCGCACGTGCGCTTCCTCGTTCATGCCGGACAGCACGACGGTGACTTCCGGATGGTTCCAGACCCAGCGCAGAGCCCATTCCACGGGCGGACGCTTGGTGTCGGCGAGATCCCAGATGTCGGCCACGGCCTGCGGCGGCGTGGGCAGTCCGAGGTTGCCGCCGCGCAGCGGTTCCATGACGATGACGCCCATATCCTTGGACGCCGCGTATTCAAGGCCCTTTTTTCCGGCCTGAAACTCCGTGTCGAGCAGGTTATACTGAATCTGGCAGAAAACCCACGGATAGTCATCGACGATAGGCTGAAAATCCTCGGCAAGACCGTGGAAGGAGAAGCCTGCATTGACGATGCGACCGTCCTTTCTGGCCTTGTTCAGGAAATCGATGACGCCGAGCTTCTTGATGGATTCCCATGACGGACCCGAAAGCGCATGGATGAGGTAGTAGTCGATGTGGTCGGTGCCGAGCTTTTCCAGCTGCGCGTTCAGGAAGGAGTCCATGTCTTCGCGGGTCTTGATCATCCACGTCGGCAGCTTGGTGGCAATCTTGACCTTGTCGCGATATCCGTCCTTCAGGGCTTTGCCAAGCAGCGGCTCGCTCTCGCCGTCGTGATACGGCCAGGCGGTGTCGAGATAGTTCACGCCCTCGTCAATGGCCGTGCGGATCTGGGAAATGGCCCGCTCCTCGTCGATCTTGCCGTCGACCATGGGCATACGCATGCAGCCGAAGCCCAGCGCGGAAAGACTGTCGCCGTTTTGGGGCATTGTTCTGTATAGCACTCTTGCCTCCTTGCAGTGTGGATATTGAGTCGGCCGGAGCGCGTCCGGTCGGTGTGGGTATTCTGTAGCCGTATTGGTCAAAACCTGCATGCCTCACCGTGGCGAATTTTTGCCTGATCCTCCGAAGGGGGCGGTCCCGGATGGCGGCGCAAAACGGCATCCTAAATGATTCGCGCCGGAAAATACATAACCGGAAAAAGGCTCACGCCGAGAGTGTGGTGCTTGCAACCGGTTGCTTTGAAGGGCTGGGAAGGATTGATCGTGGCGCACATGTGAGCTTTACGTATTCATACGGCCAAAGAGCGGTAGCTGTATAGACTGATCCTCTTTCATTCTTGCCCGATATTCCGGGATGTGGGCCTTGTTGCTTGCCCGGCGGATGATGAGTCTGCTATCGAACCCTTCAAAGGAGAATGGTGATGAGCGATACTCGCGATGGTCAGGTGGCTGCGACACGCAGCAGGTTGGCGGAACATATTTCTCGCTGGGCCCGGCAGAGTGGGCACATGCCGTCGGAGGTTCCGGGCATGATCTTTTTTCGATACGACGAACCGACCCAACCCAAGAGCGCCATGTACGACCCGAGCATCTGCCTTGTGGCGCAGGGGGCCAAACGTGTGCGCCTTGGTGACGAGGAGTACGTGTATGACGAGAATCACCTGCTGGTCAGCTCCGTGGGAATGCCGGTGGTGAGCAACGTCATTGAAGCGAGTCCGGATGTGCCGCTGCTGGGGCTGGTGCTCAGGCTGGACCTAGCCATGCTGGCCCAGTTGCTGGTGGACAACGACCTGCCTGACGCGCGGGCCAGCCGCTCCGGCAGGGGCATGGCGGTTTGCGAAGTCTCCGGGCCGCTTCTCGACAGTTTTCAGCGACTGGTGGAGTTGCAGGACGAACCGAGGGACATCCCCATTCTCGCGCCTTTGATTCACAAGGAGATTCTCTACCGTCTGCTCATGGGCGAACTCGGACCGCGATTGCGGCAGATCGCCACGGCGGGCAGTCACGGGCAGGAGATCGCCCGGGCCATCGGCTGGCTGAAGGACAACTACGCCAAGCCTGTTCGGGTGGAAGGTCTGGCAAGGGAGAGCGGCATGAGTGTGTCCACGTTCCATCATCATTTCCGCGCCATGACTGCCATGAGTCCGCTCCAGTTCCAGAAATGGCTCAGGCTCAACGAGGCAAGGCGCCTCATGCTCACGGAAAATCAGGACGCCACCACCGCCGCCCTGCAGGTGGGGTACGAAAGCCCGTCGCAGTTCAGCCGGGAGTACAAGCGCCAGTTCGGCGCTCCCCCGCTGCGCGACATCAAGAACCTGAACCTCGGCGGCCAGCCGGAAGCAGTCTCCGGCGCGGCGTGATGAAGCCTTACTTCTTCCCCACGAACCGGCTCGCGTTGTAACTCGAACGTACAAGCGGAGCCGAGAACATGTGCGGGATGCCTTTGGCTTCACCCGCGGCCGCGAATTCGTCGAAGTGTGCCGGGGGCACGTAACGTCTGACCGGCGGGTGATCCTTGGTGGGGCGCATGTACTGGCCGATGGTCACGATGTCGCAGTCCACGGCCGCCAGATCGTCGAGCACGCGCATGACTTCCGTGTCCTCTTCGCCAAGTCCGAGCATGAGCCCGCTCTTGGTGGGAATGTCCGGGGCAATCTCCTTGGATCGCCTCAGCACTTCGAGGCTCTGGGCGTAGTCCGCCTGCGGGCGGATGCTCTCATACAGGCGGGGCACGGTCTCCACGTTGTGGTTCATGATATCCGGCCGTTCGTCCAACACCGTGCGCAAAGCCTGTTTCTCACCCTGAAAATCCGGAATGAGCACTTCCACGCTGGCATCGGGGAGCTTTTCGCGCACCGCGCGGATGGTGGCTGCGAAATGTGACGCGCCGCCGTCGGGCAGGTCGTCGCGCGTGACCGAGGTGATGACCACGTGCCGTAGTTCCAGCCGTTCGGCTGCTTCAGCCACGCGGCCCGGCTCGGTCGGGTCTAATGGTTCGAGGTCGCCGGAGGTGATGTTGCAGAAGCGGCAGTTGCGCGTGCAGATGCCGCCCATGATGAGGAATGTGGCTACCTTTTTGCCGAAGCATTCCCATGTGTTGGGGCACTTGGCGCTCTGGCAGACGGTGTTGAGGCCCAGATCGCGGATCAGGCTGGAGGTGCAGGAGTAGTTATTGCCCTGCGGCAGCTTGGTCCTGAGCCACGGCGGAATCCGCAAAGGTTTTTCTGAATTCTTCGGCGAAGACATTCTTGACTTCCTCGACGCTTATTTCCCTTCCGGCCTCGGCGCTCATGGACGTGGGGGACGCGCCCTGTATGCCGCAAAGGGTGATGAGATTGAAAAGGCTCACGTCCGAGCCGACGTTGAGGGCCAGCCCGTGATAGGTGACCCATTTGCGCACGCCGATGCCCATGGAGCATATTTTGCGGGTCTCGTCCACCCAGACGCCGGGGTGCCCCTCGCGTCTGGCGCAGCGGATGCCGAAAGCCGCGCAGGTATCGATGACGGCCTGCTCCATGTCGTGAAAGAAGGCCCGCATACCGCCGGGCCGCTTCTCCACGCGCCATATTGGATAGGCCACGAGCTGGCCGGGGAAGTGGCAGGTGATGTTGCCGCCCCGCGCGGTCTGGGCGGCTTCGATGCCCTGTTCGGCCAGATAGCTCTCCGGCACGTGCAGATTTTCCCCGCCGCCCTGTCTGCCGTAGGTGATTACCTTGGGGTGCTCCAGCAGGTACAGAGTGTTCTCGCGCTCGCCGTCGATGACGGACTGCAGCGTTTCCAGTTGCAGCGCTTCAGCGTCCTTGTAGGAAATGAGGCCAAGATCCTTGATGATCATTTCTTCGGCGTTTTCTTTTTAAAGTTCACGGGTAGTTCCGCAGCGCCGGATTTGGGGTCGAAGGAGTCTTGCTCGGGCCAGCGGGCGGTGATGGACTGTCCGGGGAAAAGCGTCGGGGTGCCGCCGGGGTAGCGCAGCAGGGTCAGGCCGCGCGCCGCGCATCCGTACTGGGCCTTGCCGCCCTCCACGTCAAAGGGTTCGGAGACCGCCCGCACCATTTGCTCCGGCGGCTGAAAGTCGCGGGTCATGTACAGCAGGTTCAGGCTGACGCTCTTCTTGGTCAGCCGAGCCTTGCGGGTGATGTCCTCCAGCCACTGCGGCGCGCCGTTCACGTCGAAGTTGAAGTGGCACCAGCGGCCGTGGCTCGTGCCGGGCATGGGACACTCCTTCACGTGCGGGCACGGGGCCAGCGGCGCGAGTCCAGCGTCGATGAGTTGTTCGCGCATCAGGCTGATGATGCGTCCGGTGAGCCGCACGCCGGTTTCCACCACGAGCAGTTTTCCGTCCGGCTTCAGGCCGCCCGTCAGGGTTTTGGCCACTTTCTGGCCAAGGCTGTCGGCATTTTTTCCGGCCCAGTTCAGTTCGTTGAGCGTGTTGGCGGCGATGACCAGATCCGACTTCTCGCGGATCGGCTTGAGGATGTCGCCTTTGACCATCTTGATTTCCCACGGGCTGCCCGCTTCCATGGCCCGGTTCAGCGATTTGTAGACGTCCATGCCGGTGTGCATGGCGGCCGGGGCCTTGTCTATGCATATGAAGCGCAGCTTGCGTGAGCGCAGTTCCGGACGGGAAATCCAGAGGGCCAGCGGCGCGGTGAGCGGGCCAGAGCCAAGGTCGGTGATGGTTGCGCCCTCGGGCAGGTCCGGGGCGAGGCCGGTGAACAGCCGGGAGAGCCGGTACAGGTTCCACGGCAGGAAATAGTAGATATACGCGCCCAGATGCTTGCCTTCGCTCATGTACATCTTGCGCGCCTCGGCCCGGTCGGTGGTCAGCGCGGCGGACATGTCCCGAATATTGTTGGGCAGGAATTTGAAATGTTTGCCCTTGAGGGGGAACGCCTCGCGCAGGGCGGGGCCCACGTTGTCGAGAATCTGGGCGGTCTCATCGGGCAGCGGCGGGAAAAGTGTTTCAGCCCACATGGGTGAATCGCATCCTTTTGACGTATTCGTCAGTGAAATCGTTAGCCTCGGTCAGATCGAGGAGTCGTGTGTTTACCGGCAGTTCCAGCGCGCGCCGTCTGGCTTCTTCCGAGCGCAGGAGCAGCAGCGAGCCGCGCAGCGAGGTGTTCCCGGAGCGTTTGACCCGTCCGGCAGCGCCCGAGGGCAGGAAGCCGAGCCGCTCAAGGTCGCCTATGCCCACGTGTTCGCCAAGGGCCCCGGCAAGGTGGAAGGTCTTCAGCGCCGACGGACCGATCCCGGCTTCGCGAAGCAATGCGGAAACCGCCAGATCAAACGCCGCCTTCACTTTGAGGATTTCCTCCACGTCCGAGGCGGGCAGGAAAAGGCCGTCCCCGCAGTCGAAGGCGGGTTCGCCACGGTGCTTCACCACGTGCGCCGCAAATCGTGCGGCCAACGGTGTGGTTCCATGACCGAAACGGCCGGATTCGTCAAGCAGGCCGAGGGAAAGCAGATTGGCGCACAGGGAAAGATAGGCCGTGCCGGTCATGCCCGGATGTTCGGTCCGGCCGGGCAATCGGCGCGGGTGAAGTCCCTTGGGCGTCAGGTCGAATCCGGTGACGCTGCCCGGTCCTGCGGTGCGGCCGAAAGCCAGTCCGACGCCTTCCAGTGCGGGACCCATGGGGACACTGGCGATGAGCCGTTCTTTCGGAGAGAGAGCGAGCACGAATTCGCCGTTGGTGCCGAGGTCCGCCAGCAGGTAGGGATACTCCGGCGGCTGGCCGTTTATTTCCACGGCAAGGAGGCCCGCGCTGATGTCCGCTCCCACGAAGGGAGCGAGCAGTGGCGGAATATAGGCAACCGGAATGCCATCGGCGATGGTCCGTTCGTCGCCTCCACGGTATTCCAGACCGTAAGGCGCCGAGGAAAGTGGGCGAGGATCCATGCCGAGCAGCAGGTAGACCATGGCGGCGTTGCCGGAGATCACGAGCTTGCCACAACGTCCATCGGAGACTTCCTCCAGCGTGAGGACAAGCTTTCGGATGCGCCGGGAAACGAGATCGCACAGAGTCTGTGCGCCTTCGGGGGCGGCGGCGTGGGCCAGTCGCGACATGATTTCCGCGCCGAGGCCGTTTTGCGGATTGAGTTCGCCGCCTTCCGCGATCACCTCGTCGCCGGACGCGGCGGCCCAGTGCATGGTGGTGGTGCCCAGATCCACGGCCAGATCGAAGGATTCCAGTTTGGGGACGGCGCGCAGGCCGGTCCGGGCGGCCCGGACAGGTTCGGGAATATCCACGTCGCAGGGATTGGCCGGATGTAGACAGGCGAGCCTCCAGCCAGTGGCGAGTTCTTCGCGACTGAATCTGCGGCGATCCTCTGCGGCAGGCTTGGGCGGTTTGGAGCGAAAGCGCACCCGGCAGAGTCCGCAGCGGCCAAGGCCCGAGCAGAGCGGCACGCCCGCCCAGACGCCGGTCAGAAAGATGGCCTGTTCAAGGGTCGCGTCCGAGTTGGCCTCGGTGCGGACCACGTGTCCTTCGTGGGTACGGATGGATATGCTCATGCGAAAACTCCCGGTCCCCGAAGATGTACCCCGCCGGGGAGTTTCTGTAAACGCGCGCGGCTAGCGGCGGTCGAGAAAACCCATGGCGTCGGAGAGGTGATCCATCCAGATGCGGGCGAAAGCGTCGTATTCACCGAGGCCGCGTTTGACGCTTTCTACTTCGAATCCTTCGCTTTCCAGCCGGGTTTGCCACGAATCGTCGTGGTTGCCGCTCATATCCTCGGCCACGTGGTAGCCGGAGGCGAACATCAGCGGCTGGAGCGTCACGCGTTTAATGCCGGTTTCCCGAAAGCGCTTGATGACGGTGTCGAGGCTTGGTTCCAGTTTCATGGCTCCGAGGTGCGCGTGCGGCACGTGGTCGCGAAGATACTGGTCCAGATGCTGGTAGTAGCTGTGCCCGTGATGCCGGGAGCCGTGGGCCATGAGCAGCAGGGCGCTTGCCGGGTCGCCGTCGTCCGGAAATTCACTTTTTACCGCTTCGGCAACGCGTTGCATCTCATCCTCGGTTTCCGCGCCAAGAAGCGGCTCGCCCAGCTCCACGCGCGAGAACGCGCCTTTTTTCATGAACTTTCGGGCGGTGTGGCGCATCTTGTCGAAGCCCCCGCCGGGAATCACGTGCAGGGACTGGATAGCCACACGCTCCACGTCATCGTCGCTTAGGCGTGTCAGCACGTCTTCCAGCGATTCCACGTCATCGCCCTCGTCTTCCATCATCCGGCGGATGTGATGGGAGGCCACCACGGGTTCGAGACGCACGTCCGGCCAGCGCGCTCCGGCGCGGCGGATCATGCTGTTCATGGCGGCGGCCGCCTTGAGATGTCGGGAGCCGTAGGCGGCGAGGACGATGGCTGTGCTCATTCGGTGTTTCCTGATTCGCAGTCGCGGCCCGGGATGGTGCCCCGGTTCTTCTTGACGATGGCCAGCGAGAAGTAGTGCGGTTTGACGGGTGCGTCCTTGATGTCCATGAGCACGGATTCGCCTTCCATGCCCAAGCGGGATACCAGTACCGTGTCCTCCGCCAACCGGAGCTGTTCCAGCGTATCCCGTATGGCGGAAAAATTGCGGTAAGTCTTCATTATCACGGCATTGTCCGCCGAGTCCAGCGCCTGCTCCAGTTCTTCGGGGGAACACACGCCGGGGATGACCACGAGGTTCTCGCCGGATTCGCAGAGCGGAGCGCCCACCTTGGCGGCGGCAGCCTGATAGGAGGTAATGCCCGGCACGGTCTCGATGCGCGTGTCGGGCGCCATGTCCAGCAGGGTGCGCAGCAGGTAGCCGAAGGTGCTGTAGGTCAGCGGATCGCCGAGCGTCAGAAAGGCGGCGTTGCGACCGGAGGCGAGCACCTCGTCCACTTTCTGTGCGTTCTTTTCCCACGCGCGGCGAAGCTCCCCGCCCTCACGGGTCATGGGAAAGCCGAGCTGCACGATCTGCGCGTCCGGCTTCATGTGCGGACGGGCGATGCCCAGCGCGGTGGAGTAGTCGTTCTTGGTGGACGACGCGGCAAAGATCACGTCCGCGTCGCTCAGGACGCGTACGGCCTTGAAGGTCAGCAGTTCCGGGTCGCCGGGGCCGACCCCGACGCCGAAAAGGGTTCCTCGTTGCATGATATATCCTCAAATGATGCGGGTGGACGGACAGTGTCCTTTTCCCGCCTGTTGGTCAATGGTGGAACAGCATCTCCCGCAGGGTCCGCGCTCCTTCGAGTAAATCCGGGGTAGGGCGCGACACAAGCGCTTCATCCACGAGCAGGACGCGACCTTCGCGAACGGCCTCAATCGCCGTAAAGCCGGGCTCCTCGGTGATGGTCCGTTCCGTCACCGGGTTCATGCGTCCGACCTGCGCCACGTAGGCGTCGATGCGATGTCCCGAGGCCAGCAGGCGCTCCCTGCCGCAGTCCGCGATATTGCTTCCGCGCCGGGCCGGTGCGTCGGGGAAGGCGTTGACCCCGCCCGCTGCGCGCAAAACAAGAAGCGGCATGGAGCCGGGGCTGAAGGTGCGGTAATATCGGTGGATGGACTCGAAAAAGACCACGGGCCGTTCGGACTGCGGACGGGCTTCGGCCTGCTCCAGCATGGTTTTCAGTTCACTGCGGAACGTATCCGTCATTGTTTGCGCCGCCTCGGCTTTGCCCGAAAGCAGGCCAAGGTCGAGCCAGTAGTCGTACATTTCCTGCGGGGTGCCGGGCTGTATGGCGAGTACCGTCACGCCGTGCGCCCGGAGCTGCTGCCAGATGCCCGAATGCGCGCGCTCGTGCATGGGGCGGATGAGAACCAGATCGGGCCGGTGGGCAAGAAACCGCTCCGCGCCGTCGCGGGAACCGAGCATGGCGCGACCTTCGGCAGTGGATTCGTTCGCCGAGCGGGAAACCCCGATCAGCCGATCCCCGGCGTCCATGAGCAGCAGGTTCCGTGTGTGCGCGGCATACAGTGACACGATTCGTTCAAACGGTTGGTCAAACGTGATGGTCCTGCCGAGGCTGTCCGTGACGCTTGCGGCTCCGGCGGCTTGCGGCGTCAGGAGCAGAAGCATTGTCGCCAGAAAAATGCGGATCATTCCGACGGTCTCCTCAAGGCGATGCGGGGGCGTCCGGTGAACGGGTCGTCGTCCACGAATGCTTCCACGCCGAATACTTGAGAAATGATCTCCGGGACAAGCGCGGCCTCCACGGAACCGGACGTCGCAACGCGGCCCCGGTGCAGGACGGTGACGCCGTCGGCAAACGCGGCAGCGAGATTCAGATCGTGCAGCACCGCGATGACGCTGCCGTCGTTTCGGCAGATGTCGCGCAGCAGGTGCATGGTCTCAAGCGCGTGATGCGGGTCCATGCTCGCCGTGGGTTCGTCAAGGAGCATGAGCGGCGCGTCCTGCGCCAGTGTGCGCGCAAGAGCGGTGCGTTGGCGTTCACCGCCCGAAAGGTCAGTGGCGGGGCGCTCGGCCAGAGCGGTCATGTCCACGGCCCTGAGTGCCTCATCAACCTTGGCACGGTCCTGGGGCGATGGCGGTGAGAAACGCGGAATGTGAGGATGGCGGCCCATCATGACGGTTTCGCGCACGGTGTAGGCGAACCCGGCGTGTTCTTTCTGGGGCATGTAGGCCAGACGTCTTGCGCGTTCGGCAGGCGAAAGATGCGAAACAGGCTCCGCGTCAAGCAGGATGGATCCGGAATCGGGCGTTCGGTATCCCGCCATCAGATCCAGCAGGGTGGACTTGCCCGACCCGTTGGGGCCGACGATGACGTGAAGACTCCCTTGTGCAATCTGTATGGAGAGGTTGTCGATAACCCTTCGTTCTCCATGGGCGAAGCACAGGGTGTCTGCCGTAACGATGGTGTCAGTCATGGACCCCTCCGGCATGACGCTGGCGAAAGAGCCAGCAGAACACGGGGCCGCCGATCAGCGCGGTAAGGACGCCGATGGGCACCTCGTGCGGCAGCACGGCGCGTGTCAGGGTGTCGGCGGCCAGCAGCAGCACGGCACCGGCAAGGCCGGAGGCGGGCAGCAGCACGCGGTTGTCCGGGCCGGAGACGAGCCGGATCAGGTGCGGCACCACGAGCCCCACAAAGCCGATGATGCCGGCCGAGGCCACACAGATGGCGCTTACGAGGGACGCCCCGCACAGCAGGGCGAGTCGGACACGTCCCGGATTCACGCCCAGCGACGACGCCGAGCGGCCGCCGAGGGACATGACGTTGAGATCGCGTGCGAACCACAGGCACCAGAGCAGTCCGGCGATGCCCGCTCCCCAGACCATGGCGGCCCGGTCCCATCCGGCTCCGGCAAAGCTGCCCATGAGCCAGAATATGATGGCGGAGACGCGCTCGTCCGCGAGATACTTCAGGAAACTCAGCCCCGCCGACAGTATGGACGCGGTGATGATCCCTGCCAGCACGAGTGTCGCCGGGGATCGGGAGCTGTCGCCGCGTGCGATGAACAGCACGGCCAGCAGGGTGAGGCTGGCTCCGGCGAAGGCAAAGACCGGCAGCGTGGCCGGACCGAGAAAGGCCAGCCCGAGCACGAGGCACAGCGCCGCTCCAAAGGCCGCCCCGGAGGACACCCCGAGGGTGAAGGGGTCGGCCAGCGGATTGAGCAGCACGCCCTGAAAGACCGCGCCGGCCACGCCGAGGCCGAATCCGGCCCCGGCGGAGGTCAGGATGCGCGGCAGCCGGATGTCCATGACGATGGCCCGGAACTGCGGCCCGGCTTCGGTTCCGGGCAGGCCCAACGCTATCCCGAGAGCGTCGCCTGCGGGGATGCTGACGAATCCCATGACGAGGGATGCCGCCGCGATCAGTGCGAGGGCCGCGCCCAGTGCCGCCGGGAGCAACACCGCCCGGACCGTTGCCGATGCATTTTGATTCACGTTTGCCCGTTATTCCATGGCCTGCTTGAGATTCTTCACGTACAGATCGGCCCAGCCGTCCACGGAGCCGAGTCCGCGAAGTTGGGTCTGGACTCTGTACCCCGCCTTTTTGAGCAGGATTTTCCAGGAGTCGTCCTCGTCGCCCGCCATGTCATTGGAGGCGTGGTCACCGGCGACTACCATGAAGGGCTTCATGAGCACGTTGGCCTTGCCGGATTCGCGCAGCTTGGGCAGCACGTGGTCGAATGAGGGATACCCTTCCACGCAGCCCACGAAGACTGGGTAATTATACTCCGCCTGCATGGCGGCGGCGAATTCCGCATAGATTCCGGTGGAGAAATAGTCGTTGCCGTGGCCCATGTAGAGCAGGGCCGCGTTGGCTTCTCTGGCCTCTTTCACGTCCGAGGCCAGTGCCTTGACCGCCTCGTCGATATCCTCGGTGTAAGGATGCCGCTCACCGGGCATCCCCAGAGCCGGTCGCCCGAGGCTCAAGCGCTGGAACGGCCGATGCCGGGGCTTCAGGGAGCTGATGGAGCGCAGGGAGGACACCAGCGTGATCAGGTCGTGGAATTCCTCGCCCGCAAAGACGTGCAGAGACTGAACGGTGATATCCCGGTATCCGTCATTTTGCAGGTCGGCAATGGTGGCCAGCGGGTGCTTGACGTGGAGCACGTCACGCGGGACTTCGGGGTGGTCCTTGCTCCACTGTGGATCGTTGGCGCGCTTCTGCCACTTCTTGCGGATGATGTCCGAGGTGAACGCGAGGCGCACCGGGGTTTCGGGAAAGGCCTGCACGACCTTGTCGCGGATAGTCAGGATGGATTGAAGCGCCTTGGGGTAGCTGGTCCCGAACGCGGCGAGCACGATGGCCTTTTTTGCAGGGCCTTCGGCATGAGAATGCCCGGCGAGGGCCGCTGTGGGGAATAGCAGACAGAGTGCCAGAACAAGGGATGCGATGCGCATGAATGCCTCCAGGGTATGGAGGGGCTTGTTTAGGGAAAGAAAAGACCCCCGGCGCGGGTATGGCCGGAAGGGCTTGCTTCCCGAGAGATGGCCCGGACGGACAAAAGCCCCGTTGTCGCCCGGCTGAACCGGAAACAGGCTTCGGCAGGTCTTCCGGCTGCCCCTCCCATCCCGGCCTTCCCGGAACATATTCCAGTGGCTCACTCGGGGACGGGATTCGCGGGGGTCACGGCGGCGGGTCCGCTCCCGATTTTCACGGGATTCCCTATCAAGTCCTTACGGACACCTGAAGCGATTTCGAATTAAGGAGATTGTGCGGCTGATGTCAAGGCTGATGGCCGACTTCCCCGGCGCTGTTGAGCAGCTCCTCGGTATCCACCACGAGCGCGTCGGATTCTCCCATCATGCCGAAGCCGAGGATGGGCAGGTGGAAGACTTCCTCCACGGGAACCGTAAAGCGCGTGATGACCACCTGCTGCTGCTTGAGCACTTCGTCCACGAGGATGGCGGCCTTGTATTCTCCCACGCGCACCACCACGCACTGGGCCTTCTCGATGTCATCCACCTTGGGCTTGATGTCCAGAAAATCGCCGAGGCGCAGCAGGGAGTGCACTTCGCCGCGCACGTCCACGGTCTCGCGACCGTCGGGCAGTTCGACCACTTCCTGCTTGGTGGGGACGTAAATCTCCATCACGTCGCGACTGGGGATGATGAAAATATCGTCGCCGAGCCGGGTGATAATGGCGTCCACGATGCCTTCGTTGGCCGAGCGGTCCAGCGGGATGACGATGGTGAAGGTCGCCCCCTTGCCCAGCACGCTGTCGATGCGGATGTCGCCGTCGAGGCCCACGCGGATGGCGTTGACCACGGCATCCATGCCCACGCCGCGGCCGGAAACGTCCGTGACCTGCGCCGCGGTGCTGAAGCCGGACTCCAGCACGAACTGGAGGATTTCCTTGTCGGAATAATCCCTGTCCGGATCGGCGATGCCCTTTTCAATCGCCTTGGCGTGAATGCGTTCGGGGTCGAGCCCCTTGCCGTCGTCACGAACCTCGATGAAGGCTTCCTCGCCTTTTCGCCACGCGGAGAGCGTCACCGAACCCGTCTCGGGTTTGCCGGTAGCCGCGCGCTCTTCGGGGTTTTCAAGACCGTGGTCCACCGCGTTGCGCAGCAGGTGCACCAGCGGCTCGTTGAGGCTTTCCACGATGGTTTTGTCCAGCGCAAGTTCTTCGCCTTTGATGACAAATTCGAGCTTTTTCCCGATCTTCTGGGAGAGGCTCTTCACCAACCGGTGCATGGGCATGAAAATCTGCTTGAGGGGCACGAGGCGGATGGCGTCAACCTCGTTCTGGAGCTTGTTGATGACCGTGTCCAGCTCGCGAAGACTGGCCGAAGTCTTCTGGGCGTTCTTGCCACTGCTCTGGGCTATGACAGCGTAGGTGACCATGAGCTTGCCCACGTGTTCTATGACGCGGTCAAGGCGGTCGGTGGCGACTCGGATGGAAGAGATGGCCTGCGGCTGCGCCTGTTTTTCCTCCTTGGACTGCGAGGGCGGCTGAGGCTTACGGGTGGCAGGCTGCTCATCAGGCGCAGCTTCGTTGTCGGGGGCGACTTCCTCACCGCTCATGGCAGCGACGGCAGCGGCTTCGGCCTCGGCTTCCGCCTGACTGGCTTCTGCCTGAGCCTCGGCGATTTCCTCTTCGCTCTTGGTTTCCACGGCTCCGAGGTCGAGAATGCCCGCAAGGGACATGAGAAATTTCTTCTGCGCTTCGGTAACGCCGAGCATGGCCGTGACGATTTCCTGCGAGACCGGCGTGATGCCGTCCGAGAGCATGTCGAGCAGGGCGATGACCTGCGCGGAGGACAGCTTCATGTGGCTCAGGCCCATCATGTCCATGGCCTCGACCACCTGAGCCTTGCCCTGTTCGGCGTCGAGGATGCGTTTCTCGAATTCCTCAATGCATTCGCGGATGCCGTCGCGCATTCGTTACCTCATTGGCGCTGTTCGCGCCCTTTGAAAAAAGCCTGCTCGTCCTCGAAGGCCGCGATGGTCCTGTCGAAGGCCCATGAGTAGAAGACGTCCTTGCAGGAGGCTGACAGGCAGCAGACGGAGATGTCGAAGATGCCCACCAGTTCGGCGATGGCCTCCCACGAGGAAGAATTGAAGGTCAGCACCTCGCTCATGTCCATGAGGACTGGCGTGCCTGCCCCGGCCTGAATGATGGCGCTGGTGATGGGTTTGCGGTGCGGTTCAAAGTGTACGCGCCGGTCTTTGATGTGAATGACGGTGACGCCGTCCTTTTCCTCCACCTCGACCCCGGCGGCTTCCGGTCCTGCGTCGCCTCCGCCGCCTTCCGTGGCCTCGCGGATGAGCCCCTGAATTCGTTGGGTCTCGCCCTCGTCCGGCTGGCCCGTGTCGCGCAGTTGCTCCAGCACCTGAAAAATCATGTTCACGGCCTCGGAGAGAACCGCGATGTTCGAAGGGTCCGCAGGGACTTCACCGGATTGGACCTTCTTCATGAAGTCTTCGACCTTGTGGGTGAACGATGATGCGTACTCGAACCCGGCCATGAAGCCGGTGACGCCCTTGATGGTGTGCAGGGGGCGCGAAAGGACCTCGATCCCATCCTGTGTCAGGCCGAAATCGAGCTGTTCAAGCCCCTCGACAACCTGAGGGTAGTACTTGTCGTTGACCTCCGAGAAGAACTCGTCGACCATTGCATCGTCTTCACTCATGCCGATCTCCGCGGTTATTCCTTGAGCAGGCCCACTCGTTCGAGTTCCTTGAAGAGCTTTTCCTTGTCCACGGGCTTGACCAGATATCCCGAAGCCTGCCCTTCATGGAAGGATTTGAGAACGGTCTTGGGATCATCCAGCGCCGAGGTCATGATGACCTTGGAACGGGGGCCTTCCTGTTTGCTTTCCATGTCGCGAATGGCTGCAAGCGCTTCGATTCCGTCGATCTCCGGCATCATGATGTCCATGAGCACCAAGTTGTATGGGCGCTTTTCCTCCATGGCGAGTCGGACGGCTTCTATGGCTTCGCGGCCATTGACTACTATGTCCACTTCAAAAAGTGACATAAGGAACGATTTCAAAACCTTGCGGCTAAGAAACTCGTCTTCGACTATCAATGCCCGCATGCTTCCTCCGGTGGTTGGGCGATACTATCTTGGTCTTCGGGTATGATGTCCCGATGGTTAAAATAATGTCAATGACTTATTCTTTATAAATCTATTCTCTTGCCTGACGCGCCGGGACGGGCTATTGAGCCGTCCATGGTTCGCGAAATCACTGA
The DNA here is from genome assembly GCF_000375485.1 of Desulfovibrio oxyclinae DSM 11498. NCBI lineage: Bacteria > Pseudomonadati > Thermodesulfobacteriota > Desulfovibrionia > Desulfovibrionales > Desulfovibrionaceae > Desulfovibrio > Desulfovibrio oxyclinae. The sequence continues at coordinate 75,136 of NZ_AQXE01000014.1, forward strand.
TACGAGAAAAAAGCGCGTGGACGAGGTGCTCGCCAGACGCCAGAAGGACCTGACCCTCGTCATGGACAACATCTGGGATCCGCACAACGTTTCGGCCGTGTTGCGCAGCTGCGACGCGTTCGGCGTGAACCGGGTGCATCTTTACTACACCACCGCCAAATGGCCAGAGCTGGGCAAGAAGAGTTCGGCCTCCGCCAAGAAATGGGTGGAGCGTGTGCGTCACGAGGACCACGCAGCCATGATCGGCGACATGCGCGAGCAGGGTTACCAGATCCTGCGCACCGGTTTTTCTCCTACCGCGCGCACGGTGATGGATTTCGACTACACCGGCCCCACGGCAGTGATTCTGAGCAACGAGCACCGCGGCACCGCCCCGGAACTTGCAGAACTGGTGCCGGACGAGGTGTACATCCCCATGCAGGGGATGGTGCAGAGCTTCAACGTCTCCGTGGCTGCCGCCCTTATCCTTTATGAAGCGTTCACGCAGCGTAACGCCAAGGGCATGTACGACAGTCCTTCCTATTCCCCCGAGGAACTGGAGCGATTGCGCAGCGAGTGGTACACCCGCTGAGTTATCTATAATAGCATCCCGCGGGATAATCCCATTACTTTCGATGCAGGAAGGCGCATCCTCATGAACAGCACGCCCGATCAACTTCAGGCTGTGGCCGACGCGCTGCGAAACGGCGGGGTTGCCGTGTACCCCACGGAAACCCTTTATGCCATCGGTTGTCGCGGGGACAGCGAGGAAGCCGTCCGGAACGTATCCCGCCTCAAGGCGCGGCCGGAAGGAAAGCCGCTGCCGCTTCTGGTGGGAAGCATGGACGGTCTTGAAAAGGTCTGCGGCCCCGCGACCGATGTGGCGGCTAGGCTCATGAACACTTTCTGGCCCGGTCCGCTGTCCATCCTGGTTCCGGCCGGGGCACACCTCGCTTCCGGAGTCAGCGACGAACGCGGGCTGACGTCGGTTCGCTGGACCGCTCATCCTGTAGCGGCTCGGTTGAGCGAGATGGTGGGAGCGCCGCTGGTGGCCACAAGCGCCAATCGCAGCGGTCAGCCCCCTGCGGCTCTGCCGGAAGAGTTGGACAAGGAGCTTCTGGCTGGAGCGGATGCATTCTACTCCGGACGACCTTACCCGTCCGGTGGCGCGCCTTCCACTGTGGTGGAAGTTCTGGATGACGGCTCGTTGCGGCTCGTGAGAGTCGGTGCCGTGTCCGGAAGGGCGCTCCTTCAAGAGGGGTTTGCCCTGGAAAGGGAATAGTTACCGTACATGCGGGAGTGCGCCGTGACCTGCAGCGAGAATCCGCCGATAATACTGGTAGTGGAAGACAGCAAGTCCATCCTTCAGGAGTTGCAGCGCAGGATTCCTGAAGAGCTCGGATTCACGGTGGAGGCGGCCGCCGATTTCGCTGGGGCCGAGCGGCTTGTGCAGGACAACCCCGAACGCTTTTATTGCGCAGTTCTCGACCTGAATCTCCCTGATGCGCCTGACGGTGAAATCGTCGATCTGGCACTCAATACGGGAATCCCTGCCGTCGTCTTTACTTCCGGCATGGATGAACAACTGCGCCGGACGGTTCTGGATAAAGGCGTTGCCGACTACATTTTCAAGGACTCCAGAGCAGTCTGCAACCTTGTTCGCTCGCTTGGACGGCTGTGGGCCAATCGCGACTGCAAGGTGTTGGTCTGCGAGGATTCCCGTTCCATGCGCGAACACGTTTCGACCGTACTTCGCAGGCGGATGTTCCAGGTGCTGACAGCCGCGGACGGCAAGGAAGCGCTGGAAGTGCTGGAACGTGAACCCGGCGTGCGGGTGGTGGTCACGGATTTTGCCATGTCCGGCATGGACGGGCTCAGTCTCGTGCGAAAGGTCCGGGAGACCCGCAGCAACGAGCAAGTCGCGCTCATAGGTATTTCCTCCAACGATACCGGCCCGCTTTCCGTCTGGTTTCTCAAGGCCGGGGCCGACGATTTCCTTCGCAAGCCGTTCCTCACTGAAGAGATCATCTGCCGTGTCGAGCAGAACCTTGAGCGCCTTGAGCGGGTTGAAAAACTCAAGGATGTGAACGAGTCCCGGCTTCGTTTCCTTGGTTTCGTGGCGCATGACCTGCGCAACCCCATCAACGGTATCAGAGGCTTTGCCAACCTTCTCAAGGGCGAGCTGACGGATATAGACGGCGAACAGCAGCAGGTGCTGGATATCATCGCCCAGTCCGCCGACAATATGTTGTTGCTGGTGGACGACCTGCTGGGCGTTTCCGCCATTCAGTCTGGCAAGCTGGAGTTGCGGCCCGCGGTCACGGACCTGCGATCCGTAGTGCGTGACAGGGTTACGGCCAACAAGCTCATGGCCAAGCGCAAAAGCATTGGGATTGATCAGGATCTCGAAGAACTTCCCCTTGTCTCTGTGGACGCCGCCCGCATCGGGCAGGTGCTGGACAACCTGCTGTCCAATGCCATCAAGTTTTCCATGCCGGGCACGACGATTTCCGTGAGGCTGGCCCGTTCGGAAGAGGATATTCTGCTTTCCGTTTGCGATCAGGGGCCCGGGATAGATCCGGAAGAGCAGGGAAGGCTTTTCCAAGATTATCACAAGGGCAAGGCCGCCCCGACCGGCGGCGAATCCAGCACGGGACTCGGGCTGTTTATCGTTCAGAGTGTCATCAAGGCACACGGCGGAAGCATCGATGTGGCGTCTGAAAAGGGGGCCGGGGCATGTTTTCATGTTCGGCTGCCGTTCACGCCTGTAGAGGAGTAGAGTTTTTTGAACCCCGATGTGGCGGATATGGCCGTTTCTACGGAACCCTGTTCAATAATTTTTACTGGTAGCCCCCGTGGGTTACCCCGGGGTTGATGGCAGACGGTTTGTTAACATCCTGATTTTGATGTGATAAATTTTTTTTGAAAGGGTTTGTGTCTGATTTGGCACGGCGGTTGCTCTAATCTTTTTACCTTCTTTCTTTTGCTAATGGTTTACGAAAACGGCTCTCCGGGACGGTCCCGGGGAGCTTTTTTCGTTGCATGGGCTGGACAGGCGGAAGCCGGTCGGCAACAATCAAGTGTATTCTCATGAATCGGCAGCAAAAGGAGAGAGACTTGAAGACCAAACCTTGTCCCGAATGTGGCGCTGACGTTCCCATCTACCGTAATCCCGTCCCCACTGTGGATGTTGCTGTGCTCGTGCCCTCACAAGACAGAGGCGTGCCGGGCGTGGTGCTGGTGGAGCGGGCCAATCCGCCACATGGCTGGGCGCTGCCCGGCGGTTTCATCGATTACGGCGAGCCCTGCGAGGCGGCTGCCGTACGCGAACTGGAAGAAGAGACCGGCCTCAAAGCAACGCTGACAGGAATCCTCGGTGTCTATTCCGATCCCTCCCGCGATCCGCGAATGCATACCATGAGCGTGGTCTATACCGCTGTGGCGGATCTGACCGATCTTCAGGCCGGAGACGATGCAGCCAATGCGCGTGTCTTCCCGCTGGACAAACTGCCGGCTCTTGCCTTCGACCATCCTGAAATCCTTGCTGATCTGCGTGCAGTGCTGGACAAGGCCAATCCGGGCCGCTAATGTTTTTCGAAAGGATGGCCCAACCATGGATGAAAAGACGCTCTGCATTACCCTTGGAGACCCCTGCGGCCTCGGCCCCGAGCTGGTGGTGCGGTATTTCGCCGACCCCCGTGAAGGGAAATACCTGCTCATCGGTCCGGTCGCAGCTCTAGAACGGGAGCTTGAGCGGGCTGGGAGTCCTTCGTTTTTCACCAAAATCAACGATCCCGATGAGCTGGATGGACTTCCTGGTGGAGTATATATTTTTGAACCGCCGGAGCTGTCGCGGCTGGGCTTCCCGGCAGGTTGCCAGACCGTGGAGGGCGGGCTTGCAGCTGGTGTGAGTCTTGAGAAGGCCGTGGAGTTGCTTCGCAATGGGACCGTACATGGCTTGACGACCTGCCCGCTGAACAAGGCCATGCTGCAACAGGCCGGGTTCGAATTTCCCGGCCATACAGAATTTCTTGCAGAACGGCTCGGCGTGGGGCGCGAGGGCGTGTGCATGCATCTGTGCGGAGAAAACGAAGACGGCTCCAATGCGCTGCGGGTCAGCCTCGTGACGACGCATCCACCCCTCTCCGAAGTACCGCGACTCGTGACCCGCGAGCGCATCCGGCATTGTCTGAATCTCACCGCCGATTTTCTGAAACGCCTCGGCAAGAGCGGAACCATCGGCGTCTGCGGTCTCAATCCGCACGCAGGGGAGTCAGGCCGCATCGGCCACGAAGATCAGGACACCGTCGAACCCGCTGTCGTCGAAGCAAGGCGCGCCGGAATCGACTGCGAAGGCCCTATCCCGGCGGACACGCTTTTCCATTTCGCCGCAGCCGGACGCCATCACGCCGTGCTCGCCATGTATCACGATCAGGGCCTTGCTCCGCTGAAGCTCCTGCACTTCGGCAAAGCGGTCAATGTAACGCTCGGCCTGCCGTATCCGCGCACCTCGCCCGATCACGGAACCGGTTACGACCTCTGCGGAACCGGAACCGCCTGCGTACACAGCTTCGCCAAGGCCGTGGAACTCGCCCGGAAGATGATGGCCTAGCCGATACAACCCACAACGACCCCACCGGATCCACTCCCAAGGAGGGCGCATGAACAGGTACATCCTTCTCGATCGCGACGGCACCGTTATTCACGACAGGCATTATCTCAAGGACCCGGAAGAAGTGGAACTGCTGCCAGGTGCTGCCGAAGGTCTGCGCAAACTGCGCCGAATCGGATACCGGCTCGCCATCCTCACCAATCAGAGCGGCGTCGGCAGAGGCTATTACACCGAAGACGAGGTCCGAGCCTGCAACCGCAGACTCGAAGAGCTCCTGCGAAAGGAAGGCGTGGTCATAGACGCCACCCTGCACTGCCCCCACGCTCCGGAAGACAACTGCGACTGTCGCAAGCCCGCCCCCGGACTCATGTATCAGGCCGCGGAAGAGCTCGGCTTCGACCCGGAAAAAGCGTGGATGATAGGCGACAAATACGCCGACATCCGCCTCGGAGCCGACACCGGCGCAACCCCGGTCCTGGTACGAACAGGCAAGGGAGCAAAGGAAGAAGCCCGCTGCTCAGACCTTGCCCGATATGTCGTGGACAATCTCAAGGAAGCCGCCGACCGGATAGCGGAGACCGACTGAGTCGGTATGCCTCCGGCGGCTCTCCGAGGGCCCTCCGGGGGCTTAAGAACCCTTTTGCAAAAGGGTTCTTAAGAATCTCCCAAAAACATTTGTGTTGCCAAGCCGCACGAGGCTTTCCGAAAGCTGAGGCGTATAGGCGGCTTGGCGGGAGGCTGA
>NZ_AQXE01000015.1 GCF_000375485.1 Desulfovibrio oxyclinae DSM 11498
CCGAGGGCTTTGTGATAGGCAACCCAGCCATTCGTCGAAGTGAGTGCCTTGACCATGATGAACTCGGGCGTGCCGCCGCAGTCGTGAGCGAGCTGNCTGCCGGACACGCCGTCCCCGACCCACGTCACGATGTCGAATCCAAACTCCGGCCCGCGCTGCAGGAAGAAGTCGAGATACTGCCCGCCAAGGGCGTTGTCGTTGCTGCCGTCCCCCACGGTGTAGCCGTCGTTGAAGAACTCCCGAATCCCGTTTGTGGGATTGGCTTCGGCCCCGTTGCTGTTTGTCGCAAGGGACCGTCCGGCACCGCGCACCGTGTCGAACAGCATCCAGGTCCCATCTGCGTCCAGCCGCTTCATGAAAACCAGATCGGGCCGAGCGGCAAGGCCGGATACGGTGGCCTGCACTCCGGTCCCCTCCCGTGCGAGGATGCCGACACCGTCGCCCGGAGCACGATGCGCCGGCTCTTCGAGNTTGGCCGCGCAAAGCGGTTTGAAGCCCACCGGGGGAGCGTAGGCGAACGGCGTCGCCCCGAAGTTCGCGGTCAACGTGTGGGGCTGATTGCCCTGAATCGGGCGGCTCGGGCCATCAAGCGGGGTGAACGGAAAGACTCCCTGCGATACGCCGTTCTTGAAAAGCTCGACCTTGCAGCTATCCCTGTCCACAGCCAGCCCCAGCAGGTCGCCGGATGCGAAACCGGCGATCGGCCCGCCGTTGGTGAGCGTGCCGTCGCTGTTCCAGGCGAAACCGTACACCCCGACAAAGTTCTGCATATCCGTGACGGTGGTGTACTCAATCTCCCAGTAGAATTTGCCCTTGCTGAATCCGATGGTTCCTGTCGTGCGGTCATCGCTGGTGGCACTGCATGTCTGCGTGAGGTTGCCGTTGCTGAGGGTGACGTTCCCCTGCAGATCGCCAAGCACGTACGGCTGGAGAACGCAGTGGTTGTTCGTGGGCGTATCGCTTGTCTGCACAGGCGCACCACCGACGGTCCAGTGGTTGCCGTTGCCGGAAGTGTCCGCGCCGAGGTTTCCGGCATCGGAAAAGTCGAGCCGGAATCCGTTCGTGCCATAGCTGCCTGAATAGCCTTTCGGTATCCACAGGCCGTCGACCTGAGCGGAGAACTTGCCGAACATTTCGGGCGTGAGGGCCAATCCCGGAATGTACTCCACACGTGAGGCATAGCCGTCGAAGAATCGGCCCGTGCTTCGGTTGGAAAACAGGTAACTCGGCTCTGTGGCCGTCATGAAACAGGAGTCGGCGTTCTGCGTTGGATACTGTGCCGTGGAGTACGCAAGCCGTTCGCCGTTCACGAACAGTTTCACCCGCTCTTCGGCTATTGCCTGCGTCGAATCGCGGACCAACAGCACATGTATGTGATTCGTGCAGTCAACGAACACAGGTTCCGTCTGGATGAAGTGAGTGTTGCCGTCGATTTCATCCAGCAGGTGCATCTCGCCAGTTGTCAGCCGCCGAAGCTCGAACTGCTGCACCAAGGAATTCAACTCGGATCGGGCAAAGATCATTTCGCTGGCGATGCCCGAAAGCTTCACCCACATGCTGAGAGTGAACGTTTTCCGGTTATCTTCCGTGACAGGTGTGAGCGTCAGGTCATCGCCAGAGCCGTCAAACTGCGCGGAATAATCAATGCGGTGGGGGAACACGCATGCCTCGCGTGCTCCCTGCCCGGCCATGGGATGGCTAATCGGATCAAGCATCAGGCCACCGCCTTGAAGTTCTGCAGGGCGGTGCCGCGAAGCACGCCGCCGCGCTCAAAGAAGGTGACCACGTCCTCGGCGCCCGGCTCATCCGTCACCGCCGGGGCCGCGCCGCCGGGCCAGCGAATGGACGCGGGCCACGCCACGGACCGGTCGCCGGTGGCGTCCTGCGCCAGCGTCAGTTCGCCCGGCCCAGGGTTCGTGATGCTGATAGCCGTCACATTGCTGGTGAGCGTCAGCATCGCGCGGGGCGCGGCGGCCATGTCCCACGTCACCACTCCGGCCTCGATGACCAGCGCGGTCTGCTCGTACTCCTGCGGCGCAGTCCAGAGGTTGGGAACCGCGATGCCGGGGGCGCCGATGTCCGAGCGTACCTGTGCGGCGGTTCGGTGCTCGTAGGAAAGCGCGTCAGGCGTTACGCGAAGCATCTCGCAGCCAGTCAGGGTCGTCATGTCCGGAAGGGAGCTGGTGGATGCCGCCTGCACAGCTTCGTCGCGGGCGGCCTGCGCCTCCTCGCTGCTGATGCGGGCGATCGCGGCATTGGTCTGCGCCGCGGCCACGTCTTCGCCCGTGGGGCCATTGGCAATATCATCGCCGCTCCAGCACAGAGTGCAGCCTTCCTGCGGATCGGGCATCTTCACATCGCTGACTGCGGACGAGATCCGAAGGCTCACCGAACGGTCCAGCCGTTCGGAAAGCGACTGGCAGATCATGGTCAGCCGATCCAGCGCCCGCTCATGCGTTTCCGCCGGGAATGGACCGTTTTCCATGTAATCCACCTCCTGAAGGATGGCCGGATTGCGTCGGATGACCAGCGTTTCCCCTGCAAGGGGGGCGGTGCTGGTGCGCAGGGTGCCGCCGTATGGGTTGCCTTCGCCTTCAAGGGAATAGTGCGTCCCGCGCAGGAGAATCGCTTCGCTCCCGTCGGGATAACGAAGCACCGCCTGCACGTCGGCTGCTGCGATGAAGAGAAAGGGCACCGCAAAATCTCTGGTGGACCCGTTCCCGGCGTATGATGCCCGACTGGTTGTGGATGAAACCGTCATTGCTTACCTCCTGTTTTGATAGAGTTTGGCCCCGAGGCCAATGGCCGTTCCCCGGGGATTCAGGCCAGCAGCCAGACGTGTCGCGTCTGCCTCGCGGCGTCCGTGGCGAAGGGCTCTCCGTGCCTGTGTCTCGGCATTGTCGAGAGCCTCCTGTTCCTCCTCGTGTTTCTCGGCGCTGCGGGCGGCATCCACCAACGCACGCGATCCGCTCATGGCCAGTCCGGAGCGGCTCGATCTCGCACGCAATGCGCCAAGGCGCCTTTCCCCATGTTCCCGAATATCCCCGGCGTGCTCTTCGCCCTTGTCGAGAATGTCCGTCGCCTTTTCGCGGGCGGCCTGCTCCTTGAGCAATGCCTGCTGCTTGGCGATGTCCTTGGACACATCTCCCTCCTCGTCCCCTTCAGTCATGGAACGAAGGTCGGAAAACATCCGCACGGCTCCATTGATGTCCGCGGCCAGACTTTTACTCATGCCCATGGTCTTTCTCCTTGCTTGTTATTCGTTGATGACGGCCTTCGGCACGATGAGCAGCAGGCACATCGGCAGGGGCTGGTCCTGAACCACAGTGATGCTTCCGTCGCGATCCCATCCACCTGAAAAGAGCACACTTTTGTCGCCGCTCCACGGTTCGGGCGCATTGCCCATGGGTGTGGCGGGGGTGCGGAAGTGGATGGTCTCCAGCCTGTCGGGCGAAGGACCCACCTTGCCGCCGAGAGTGCGGTGGAAGCGAACGGATACGCTCACCACCCGTTTGCGCTTGGTCTGGGCCGTGCCGCGGTACGAACCGGCTTCCATGCGCATGGGCCGCAGCGTGGAGACGAAGGGCAGCCCCGCCTGAATCGTTGATGCTTCTGTATTGAGGCTGATGGTGCCCTGCGCGGATACAGGCACGTCGCTGTGGACCGCGCCGTCCGCCAGCACCGAAACCGTCCGGCCCGCCAGATGTTCCAGCCCGGCGAAGGTGCGCTGTGCGTCGCCTGTGAGCGTGACGCCGCAATCAACGAAGAACGCGTCCACCGGGTCGCCTTCGAATTCCGGGTCCAGCCGCTCAATATATCGGTGTTCGATGCCGCCGGTTTCCCGCCGCACGATGCACCACAGCTCGTCCCGGCCAGATGCCGGGGAGTGGATGGCGCAGATGTGCTCGACGAAACCGTCGGTGATGATGCGACTCCACGCCGTCACTTTCTGATCCCTCTGATAGGTCAGCGCCGCGATATTGCCGTCTTTTCTGAGGCAGAAGATGATGGGATCGGGTTCCTGAAGGCAGGCCAGCATGATCACTCCGGGGCCGGTGATGTGCCCGGAGAGCAGCGTAAGATCAGTGGAAACATAGGCGTCGGATTCGAAACGGTAGGCCATCTCGCGAACCTTGCGCCCGCCGCGCTGGATAAAGATGGAGGCAAACCCGACGTTTTCCGGCTGATGTGGTTCGGCTCCACAGGTGCCCTCATGGCCTGCTTGCGCACCCGCAGGGGTCACCGGATCGCCGGCTCCCGAGCCGCAGACGGTCCATTCTCCGCCCGCACATCCCACCCAGAGTCGCGCCTTGGACACGAGAAAGCGGATACCGTTGGCCTGTCTGCCGGAGAGCGTGAGCTCCACGGCGTCGTCGTCCAGCGGCTTTTCGCCCGGCGGTGCCTCCACGCGGTCGCCGACTTCACAGCTAGTCCAGAACGATTCGTTCAGATTGCCGGACGCATCGTGAATCACCTCTATGTGCGAGCCGAATTTGACGGTGTCGTCAGCCCCATCCGGATCGAAAACCTCTTCGCCCCGGTACTGGTAGTAGCGGAGCGAACCGTCGGCGGTTTTGCCTCGCAGTCCGTATCCTTTTTCAAACAGACCGCCATTCTTTACGGTGAAGTATTCACCGCTCTTGCCCGTTCCGGTGCCGGAGCACGTGAAATCCCGCCAGTCCTCCAGCGGGGCTTCGCGGCTTTTCAGCCGCATGTCCGTGAAGTCGCCCACGCGCGACATCCAGATGGTGGCCGGCCTGTCCGGCGTGGCTGCCAGCACCAGTCGCTCCTGATGGAACGTGACACAGGAAGGGTAGTTGTTCTCCTTCCATTTCTCCGGCTGGTCGATGAATGCGATATCCGTGAGGGTCCAGTCCGCAGCTCCGGCGCAGAGCAGTTTTCTCGGGGGGTGCCTGGGATGGACCAGCACGAGAAAATCACCGGACTGGGCATGGCGCAGTTCGTGGAGTTCATCGGACAGATATGGCAGGTCCATGCGGAATTCAGTGCCGTTTATGAGGACGGGGGAGTCTCCGGAAAAAACACGCATGACTGTCTTCTGACCGACTCGGTCCAGCTCCAGCAGATAGGTGTGTTCCCTGTTGAATTCGAAGGGGATGAACAGACCGGGGCCGTCGCCGAGGGCTTTGGCCATAAAGCGCAGGCCGGACCGTCGCCATGCCCCGCCATGAGGATGGACGAGGAAATTCTCAAGCGTGCGGCAGCCGTTGAAATAGTGGGTGAGGTCCATTCTGCCTTCCAGCCGGGGACTCAATTCCCCGGCCGTGAAGCTGGTCAGAGGCGGTGTGGTGATGGTCATGCTTGCTCCTTTCTCGGGGCCGGTTTTCCGGCGCGATTTGCGCAGCAGTATAGCCCCGGATGAGCGGCCTGGGCGTTTTCGGCGAAGCCGCGGGTGTTTCGGGGCGGAGATTTCCTCTTGACAGGGGATGGGCAGTCGGTAGGAATCCTGCGCACGGAGACACCATGAACGAACTCGCCCAAAAACTTTCGCAGCCCCTTGAAGTGCGCGGTAGGACCGTCGCCAACCGACTCTGGCTGGCCCCGATGGCCGGGCTGGGGCACGTTGCCTTTCGCCATGTGCTGGATGATTTTGGCGGGTGCGGCCTGCTCTTTTCCGAGATGACCTCGGCCAAGGCGCTGCCAACGGAGAATCCCAAGGTCTCTGCCGTGTTCCGCTGGCGCGAGCAGGAGCTCTCGCATCTGGTCTGCCAGATCATGGGCGGCGAGCCGGAAGAGATGGCTGAGGCAGCCAGAAGGGTGGAGCGCGAAGGGTTTTTCGGCGTGGATGTGAACATGGGCTGCTCGGTGGCCGCCATCGTCAAGCGCGGCGCCGGGGCTGCCCTGCTTAAAGAGCCGGAGCGGGCCGAGGCCGTGGTCAGGGCAATCCGCGAGGCCGTGGACATCCCTGTGTTCGTGAAGTTTCGCACCGGCTGGACCCCGGATCCGGCGGGCGCGGTGGAGTTGGCGAGCCGCTTCGAGCAGGCGGGCGCCGACTGTCTCGTCTTTCACCCGCGCGTCTCCCCGGACCGCAGAACACGGCCCCCGATACTGGAGCACATACGGCTGGTGAAGGAAGCCGTGTCCATCCCGGTGTTCGGCAACGGAAACGTCTGCACGCGCGAGGACGCGGCGCACATGCTGGATTCCACCGGCTGCGACGGACTCTCTCTCGGCCGCATGGCCGTGGCGCGGCCGTGGCTTTTCTCGGAGTGGGTCGATGGTGTCGGTTACGGCGCGGACATCTACCGCAGGACCGCGCTGGCGCTGCTCGATGCGCTGGATGAGCACTATGATCCGCAGCGGGGCGTGAAGTTTTACAAGAAGTACGCGGTATACCTTGCCGCCAACTTCGCCTTTGGCCTGAAGCTGCTGCCCCGTCTGACCGGAGCCGATACCCTCGACGGCCTGCGCGAGCTGGCCCGCAGGGAGCTGCGAGATGACATGGCCGTTACCAGCCGTCCCAACAGCCTGCTGTTCACGCGTTGAGCGTTGACACCCCTGCGCCTCGGGCCTAGTCTGCCCGGATTATGCGTACAATCGATCTTTCACGGCCCATACGAAATGGAATGCCGGTCTATCCCGGCGACCCGAAAGTGGACCTGCCGCCAGACGCCTGGTGGCTGGGCATCCCCACCCATGCCGGAACCCACGTGGACGCACCGGCGCACATGCTTGAAGGTGCCCCCGCGCTGGACGAGCTTCCTCTGGACGTTTTCACCGGCCCTGCCGCCGTGCTCGATATTTCGGAAAAGGCCATCGGGCCGAAGCAGCTCAAGGATCTGCCGCAAGGCGTGGACCACCTGCTCCTTCGCAGCGGCTGGGACACACGCTGGGGCTCCGATGCGTATTTCTACGAGCATCCGTACCTGACCCCGGAAGGGGCAGAGGTCCTCGCGGATTCCGGCCTCCTCGGCGTGGGTATGGATTTCCCGTCCCCCGACCCCATGAGCGTGACCGACGCACACCGAATTCTCTTCGGTGCGGGTATGATTCTGGTGGAGAATCTCTGCAATCTTTCGCAGTTGCCGCTTACGGGATTCATTTTCACCTGCCTGCCGCTGCACCTTGAAGGGCGCGATGGTGCGCCGTGTCGCGCCGCGGGGCTGCTGCTGTGAACCGCGAGTCCAATCTTTTCGTCTATTTGATGCTGGTGGGCACCATGGCCCTGTGGGGCGGAACATGGATTTCCGGTAAGATGCTTGCGGGCAGCATGGGGCCGCTTTCGGCGTCGTTTCTGCGGTTTCTCTCAGCCGCGGTTTTTCTGGTGATCAGCGCGTGGATGCAGGAAGGGAAGGTGCCGCGGCTGCCGCTGAAGTTTGTGCCGCATACCGCTTTTCTCGGTCTGACCGGCGTGTTCATGTACAGCTGGTTCTTTTTCAAGGGGCTGGAGAGCATCCCCGCCGGGCGTGCGGCGCTCATCGTGGCCTGCATTCCGGTGTGCGTGGCCTCGGTTTCCGCCATGGTCTTCAAGGAGCGCTTCGGTCCGCTCCGCGTACTGGGGACGTTGATCTCCCTGTTCGGTGTTTCCATGGTGCTCTCCGAGGGCGACCCGCTCTCGCTGCTGAGCCACGGCGTGGCCACCGGCGATCTGCTGATTCTTGGCTGCGTGGTTGCGTGGACCGGCTATTCCATCGGCGGACGTATTGCCATGCGGCATCTTGATCCGGCGCGGGCGGTGACCTGGTCCTGCGTTCTGGGCGCGCTGTTCCTGCTGGGACCGGCTCTTAACGCCGGTCTCGTGGACGATGTGCTGCGATCATCCTTCGGTGACTGGCTGAATATCCTCTATCTGGGCGTCATTGCCACGGGCGTCAGTTACGCGTGGTATTATCGCGGCATCCGGGCCATCGGCCCGTCGCGCGCGGCGATTTTCATCAATCTCGTGCCGGTCTTCGCCATCATATTCGCCCAGATTCTGCTCGGCGAAACCGTTGGACTGGCCGTTCTCGGCGGCGGCGCCATGGTCATCACCGGGGTCTACATGACCAACCGTTTCGCCCGCTGAGGGGAAGGCCAAGGTTCCGTGCGGCCACGGCTGTCAGCAACCCATTTCAAAGCGGCGGGCCCTGTGATACTGTTCCACCATGGAAGACAGACTTGAACGACTCGAATCGCTTGTGGCCATGCAGGACAGGACCATAGAAGAGCTGGACCGCGTGGTGGCCGACCAGCAGCGGCAGATTGACGAGCTGGAACGAAAGCTCATGCTGCTCGGCGAAAAGGTGCGGCGTAACAGCGACTCTCAGGACGAGCGGGATCCCGGGCCGGAGCCTCCGCCTCCGCATTACGGACCGGGTCGGTAACCTTACCGAAAATGAACGTATTTGAAAGCAAGGCGCCCTTCGTATCCATTACGAAGGGCGCTTTCTCGTGTTTTGCTAGCCGACTTTGGCCCCGAGCCAGTTCATGGGCATACCGGCTTCCGGAACCCCTTCGCGGGCATCCACGCCGCGTGCTTCGGAAAGCTTTTCGCGGTAGCTTCTCCAGCAGGAGTCCGCAAGAGCCGTGGAGGCGGAAAGGGGATAGGCGAGCATGGCCGTCAGTCGCGAGGACATGACTTCCGTAAGCAGCGGATCGAAATTGGCCGGGTCGGTCTCGCGTTTGACATAGGAAATGAACAGGGGGGCCTGCTCGTTGCAAAGGATCAGCGAGCCCTGAATTTCCCACTCAGTCACGTCGGCGCCGTCAGTGGACACCACCCGAACCACGCGGACAACGTCCGAAGGCAAGGAATACAGGTAGTCCCAGCGCCAGAGCGGAGCATCGGCCCCTGCGGCGAGTTCGGCCTGCGCCATGGCGCAGTTCCACGGATGCGCCCTGAGGACGGCGTCGCGCACCGCGGGCCAGCGGCGGGAACACAGTTCAGCCCCTTTGCTGCCGTCATCCAGCGACATGATGGGGGCTTCGCCAAGATCGAGCAGGGCGTTGTTGCAGATTTCTATGACGCTTTTGGCCATGTGGGTCATCTCCATTCCTGCCGGTGATCCGGCTCTCCGGGCTTCCGTGCGGGCAGGTTTCGCCGGATGACGCAAAGTATACACCGGGTTTTCCATACCGGAGCGCGACAGGCTATGACGGGTTTTTTCGGGGTAAAGAAGCGTGTTGACAGGCGGTTCCACCGGAAGCTGTATATGTGTTTTCCACAGTATGTGAAAACCCTTTGAGGGGTAGGGCTAGTGCTCCGCTTTTCTTGATATTTGCAGACTGCTAAGGTATGTTGAAAAAATGGCGAATGTAAATATCCCGGAATATAGAATATCCGTCGACCAGTTGCGGCCGGGCGTCTTCATCAGGCTGGAGAAATCCAACTGGTTTTCCCATCCGTTCCTGTTCAATAATTTCAAGGTCAAGGATGAAGAGCAGATTGCGGTGCTGCGCCGTTTGGGCGTCACCGAAATCATCTGCGTTCCGGAAAAGAGCGATGTGCTTCCGCTTTCTCCGTCTCAGGCCCCGCAGCACGAAGCGGCGCAGGAGCAGTCCGTTGAAGCCGAGCAGGCCGTGGACCGCCTCTGGGAGCTCAAGCGCGAGCGCACCAAGCGCCTGCAGGACAAGAAGCGACGCATCGCCGAGTGCGAGGAGCGGTTCAACAGCTCCATTCAGGATTTTTCCAACATCATGAAGGGCATTGTCCGTGGCAATTCCCAGTCGGTCAACGAGGGCATCGCCTTCGTGGGGCGGCTCACGGAGCATTTTCTCACGGACAAGGAATCCACGCTGCACCTGATGAACGTCATGGAGCCTGCCGAACGCATGTATTCCCATGCGCTCAATGTGGCCATACTGTCCATGATGGTCGGTCGCGGCGCCGGGCTTGATTCCGCCCGGATGCAGACGCTTGGCATCGGGGCGCTGTTCCATGACATCGGCAAGACCCGCATTGAAAAGAAGTTGCTCAAAAAGCGCGGCAAGCTAACCCGCTCCGAGCAACAGCTCATGGAGAATCACCCGGCCTTCGGCGTCGAGATTCTCTCCAAGATTCCTGAATTTCCTGCCAATGCCATCGCCGTGGTGCAGCAGCATCACGAGCGCATGGATGGTTCGGGTTATCCCGGAGGACTCAAGGGCGAAGATATTGATCGTCTGGCGCGTATCGTCGGCATCGCAGACGCCTACGACAAGCTCTGCAACCAGCCTGATCCCGACGAATCCCTGACCCCGTATCTCGCGCTCTCCTACATGTTCGGCCAGCAGAAGAATCTTTTCGATCCCGAGTATCTGGCCCTGTTCATCCGCAGTCTCGGCGTCTACCCGCCGGGCACCGTGGTTCAGCTCACCAATGGCGCCATCGGCATGGTCATGTCGGTGAACCCCAACAACCAGCTGCGGCCGAGCGTGGTGCTCTACGACTCGGAAGTGCCTCGCAAGGAGGCGCTCATAGTGGAGTTGGCCGACGAGCCCGACCTGAAAGTGGAGAAAAGCATCAGGCTGGCCCACCTGCCTCAGGAAATCTTCGAATACCTGAGTCCCCGCAAACGCATCAGCTACTTCGTGGACATGGACTAGGCTGTCTCGCCGTCACCCGACCGGCTGCACGGCCTCAGTGCAGCTTTCGGTATTCTCGCGGCGTGAGGCGAAGTCCTCCCTGTTTCCAGAACCCCCTGCCGTTTTTCCGAGCCGCCTTCTGGGCGCGCTCAAACAGTTCCGCGTGTCGGAGGTTCGGCGGCACGGGATAGGCTAGAGCGAATCCCTGCCGCACCAGTTCCAGATTGAGCATGGCGTTCGGGGTGTAGACATAGGCCAGAGTCCGCCCGTAACGGTCGGTCCGCTCTTTGCCGAAGCGCACTTCAAGGGGCTCGTCGCCGAGAAAATCGATAAGGAAATCCCGCGCCGCATCACCCCACTCCTGCCCGTGCTCGGGCGCGTCCACGCCGATCAGCCGGATCTCGGTCTTGCGTCCATTCATTTTCAGCACGAGTGAATCGCCGTCAATGACGCGCAGAAGCGAGTCGGCGGACGCAGGCGGCGTCGCAAGCGCCAAGAACAGAAGGGAAAGAAACGGAATCAGACGTCGCGGCCGGACCCGGCGCCGCCGATGCGGCCGATGTAGGACGCAGGAAGCGGATCCTGCGAGTCGATGAGATCGCGTGCGTCCTTTTCGGACAGAGGACGGTGAAAGAAGAATCCCTGTACGCTTTCGCATTGCAGGTCCTCCAGTTTGACGTGCTGGCGCGACTCCTCGACGCCTTCGGCCACCACGTCCAGCGAGAGGCTGTGTGCGAGCGCGATGACCGCCTTGACGATTTCGCCGCTTTCCTGATCCTCGTCCATGTGCATGACGAAGCTGCGGTCTATCTTGAGCGTGTCCACCGGCAGATGTTGCAACTGCGTCAGGGAGGAATAGCCGGTGCCGAAGTCGTCGATGGCAAGGCGTACCCCGGAGCGTTTGAGCTTGTGCAGAATGCGCAGCGCGTGTTCGGGGTTGTTCATGATGGCGGACTCGGTCAGCTCAAGCTTGAGCCGGTTTCCCGGTACGCCGGACGATTGAAGCGCGGAGATGACGGTATCGTAGAAATTGAGCTGGCAGAACTGTTTTGCGGAAATGTTCACGGCCATGAACAGCGGCATGGCCCCGGGCGATGCCGCCCGCATCTGGGCCAGTGTTTCCAGTGCCCGTTCCAGCACGAAGCGGCCGAGTTCATTGATGAGGCCGGTCTCTTCGGCAACGGGAATGAATTCCGCCGGAGAGATGAGGCCGCGTTCGGGGTGCGACCAGCGGGCCAGCGCCTCGAAGCCGATGACCATTTTTTCCTGTGTCAGCAGGATGGGCTGATATTCCACGTGGAACTCGCCTTCTTCCAGCCCCCGCCGCATGTCATTCTCCAGCGTGAGCTGTTCCACGGCGTTTTCCAGCATACGCGAAGTGAAGACCTTGAAATGATTTCTGCCTGCCTCCTTGGCGCGATGCATGGCGATGTTCGCGTTCTGGAGCAGGTCCTCGGGATGTTCGTAGTCGGTCGGACTCAGCACGATGCCGAAGCTTCCGGTGGTGGTGACGCTGTGGCCGTCGAGCTCATAGCGCTTGGTCAGCTCCTCACGGATGCGCTTGATGATGCGGATGGCCTCACCCGGGTTCTGGAGTTCGTCGAGCAGCAGCACGAACTCGTCTCCCCCGAAGCGGGCCACGGTGTCGAGGCTGCGGACGCCCTTGAGCAGTCGCCGGGCGGTTTCCTGAAGCACCGAGTCGCCAAAGTGGTGGCCCATGGAGTCGTTGATGAGTTTGAAGCGGTCCAGATCGAGAAAGACCACCGCGAAAAAGTAATGCTCGCGACGTTTGGAGCGTTCCATGGCCTGCTTGACGCGGTCGATGCACAGGTTCCGGTTGGCGAGTCCGGTGAGAGGGTCATGCAGGGCCTGATGCCGGAGCTGTTCCTCCATCTGCTTGCGTTCGGTCACATCCCGGAAGCTGAAGCGGATGCCCAGCGGTTTCAGTCCGATGCCGAAGACCTTCCTGCCCACCACCGAAAGCCAGCGTCTGCCGTTTTGCGGGTGGTCGATGCGAAAATCGAGAAAGGCGTCGTCGCGGTCTTTGAAGGAGCCGAGGTAGACGTCCCAGTCATCGCGATCTTCGGGGATGATGATGGAGCGGATCAGCTTGGGTCTTTCGAAAAAGTCCTCAGGCGGCTTCCCGGTGATGCGTTCGCACGAGGGGGAGCAGTACCTGACTTCGCCGGAAGGGCCTATCCAAAGCTCCCAGTCATAGGCGAAGTCGGCAATGGTCCGGTAGCGTTCTTCACCCTGCTTGAGGGCGGCAATGAGCCGCTCGCGCTGACGCACGGCCTTTTCCGTGTTCTGGTCGGCCCGGCGGATGCGAAATCCGACGTAGACGGTGAGGCCCGCCGTGATGGCCAGCACGAAGACCATGAACAGCGTGACCCGGTTTCGGATGACGGCAAATTCTTCCTGAAGGTCTGCCTGATACACCCCGGTGCCGACAACCCAGTCCCAGGGTTCGAACAGCTTGACGTAGGAAATCTTGGGAGAGTTCATGTCGGGCCTGTCGTTCCACTGCCAGCTGTAGGTGATGAACCCTCCACCATCACGAGCCGTGCGAACCGCCTCACGGAACAGGGCGACGCCGTTGGAGTCGGTATAGCCTGCCAGTTCGCGTCCTTCGAGGTTCATCCTGTAGGGATGGACGATCATCTGCGGCGTGGTGTCGTTGATCCAGAAATAGTGCTTGTTCCCCTCGCCGTAGCGCAGGTTTCGAACATAGTCCGCTGCCTTGCGACGTGCGCGAGCCGGAGTCAGCTCTCCGTTTTGCACCTGTAGGTGAAACTGTTCGAGCTGATGCACCACGGTGTGGGAGAGTTCGCGGATGGTTTCCTTGCGTCTTTCCAGGACGGCGTCCTTCATGCTCGGCAGCAGATACGCCCAGATGGCCAGAGACAGGAGCGCAACAGCGGCCAGCGCCGGAAATACGATTCCCAGAGTGGACTTGCGCCGTATGTGTTTTCTGACTGATTTCATGGCAAGGCATTATCCGTGCTGAGGAACATACACCCTAGATGATTGTCCGGCGGTGCGAAAGCATTATGATTCCGTGTCTGCGAAGTGGCAGACGCGGTTGCGGCCTGAGCCCTTGGCCCTGTAGAGGGCCTTGTCCGCCTGCCTGAGAATGGATTTGAGTTCCGGGGTGTCTTCCGAGATGGAGGTCACGCCGATGCTGATGGTCAGCCGCAAGTCTCCCGCCGGCGTTTCAAAGGCAGCCTCTTCCACTGTGCGGCGGAGTCGCTCCGCGGTCTCCACGGCCTCTTTCTGTTCCGTTTCGGGGAGCGCCACGGCAAATTCTTCCCCGCCGATGCGTCCGGGAATGTCGGTTTCACGGAGTTCGGAGTCGAGAATGTGTGCCATGTCGGCCAGCACCAGATCGCCGATGTCGTGCCCGTAGCTGTCGTTGATGTTCTTGAAGTGGTCCAGATCCAGCATGAAAAGGGAAAAAGGCCGGTTATACCGTCTGGCTTTGGCAAATTCCTGTTCCGCCAATTCCATGAAGTGGCGTCGGTTGTACAAGTCGGTGAGCGCGTCGGTGGTGGCAAGCTCCTGAAGTTTGAGCTCGGCTTCCTTGCGTTCGGAAATGTCGCGTACCATGGAAACCGCGTACCATTTGTTGCCGAGGTGGAACGAGGAAACCGAACGCTCGCCGGGGAAGCGGCTGCCGTCCTTGCGCATGGCCGTTACTTCGTTGCTTTCTCCAACCACCTTTCCCTGCCCGGTAAACGCGAATTGGTACATGCCCAGCTGGGCCTGTTCGCGTTCTTCCGGCGGCGTGACGAGGTCATGGATGTTGCTGCCCATCGCCTCTTCCTCGGTGTAACCGAAAACCCTGACCGCGGCATTGTTCCAGAAAATGACGGTGCCGTTGGAATCGATCATGATGATGGCCTCGTAGGCGGCTTCGGCCAGTGCCCGCAGCTTTTCCTCGCTAGCCCGCAGTGCCTCTTCCGATTCCTTGCGGTCTGAGATGTCCATGGAGGCACCCCGGACGCCCTTGAAGTTTCCCTTGTCGTCCCAGTAGGGAACGCCGCTGACATTCATCCAGACCGGAATGCCGTCTTTGGTGACGAAGCGGTGCTCCAGTTCGGAAAAACGCCGCTGGCCGTTCCAGATGTCGCGGAACCACCGCTCCAGCTCCTTTGAATCCTCGTCCGGCATGAAATCGAAGGGAGAAAGGCCGATCAGTTCCTTCGGCGTATAGCCGGTGACCGTATGCACGTCATTGGTCACGAACGTGAAATACCCCTTGTTGTCGATTTCCCAGATGAATTCCCCCACGGCCTCGGACACGTCGCGGAAGCGTTGCTCGGAAGCCCGCAACGCTGATTCCGTCTTCTTGAAGGTGGTGATGTCCTCTTCGACGCCCACGAACTGGAGCAGCTCACCCTGTTCGTCCAGAACGGGGGAGACGGAAAGCAGCACCCAGATGTCTTCGCCGGAACGGCTGCGTTGGAGAACCTCGCCCCGCCAGTCGCGACCTTCGTTGAGCACCGGCCAGATGTCGAAGAAAAATTCCGGTCCGTCCGGTCCGTCGAGAATTTTCGGGGTCGCTCCGATTGCCTCGGGCCCGTCGTATCCCGTCATTTGCGTGAAACGGGGGTTGACGTACAGGATGGTGCCTTTGCGGTCGGTAATGAATACGCCTGCGGAGCTTTGTTCCACTGCCTTGGATAGGGTCTCGGCCCGTTCGCGGTTCTTCAGTTCTTCCGTAACGTCCCTGGCGAACAGCGCCGCGCGGTTCAGTTCCTTGTCCGAGAACGGATATACTACGGAGTGGTATTTGCGACCGCTTCGTTCGTCGTGGAATTCACCGGGCGTGCCTTTGGCAAGAGTCTGCTGAAAATGCTCGCGCCGTCGATTGGCGACATCGGGAGGCAGCAGGTCGAACACTATTTGGCCGACGAGCTTTTCGGGGGGGCGCCCCAGACGCTTTGCCCCGACCTCGTTGATGGAGACGATGGTGCCGTCGGACTCAAGCAGAATGGCAGCATCCGGAGTTGCGTTGAGCAGGGCGCGCGCCGCGTGTTCGCTTTCCCGCAGGCGTTTTTCCGCGGCCCTGCGGTCCGTGACGTTACGCATGGTCACCACAGTGTGCGGCTGCCCGTCAAGGTCGATAAAGGATGTGGTGGTCTCCACAAGGAGGGCCGCACCGCCAGAGTTTTTCATGACGATTTCCGCCGTGCGGTCCTCTGTCTCGGCGTAGAGGACAGTTCCCGCGGGGCCGAGCATGGGAGTGAGCGATGCTTGCGAGTCGGGCCCGGTGAGCACTTCGGCCATGACGCTGCCGAGCATGGCCTGACTGTCATATCCGAAGAGTGTGGCAGCTGCGGGATTCCAGAAGACAGTGCGCCCGTCAGGATCAAGGACGGCAATGGCGTCATGCACGGCGGTGGTGATCGCCTTGAGTCGTTTTTCGTTGTCCCGAAGCGATTGCTCCACCTCAAGGCGTTGTACACGCAGAGAGGCAAGCCGCCAGAGCGCAAGTCCGAGAAAGATGAGCAGCAGGGCCGACATGCCGAAGAACAGCCGGTACCATTCCGGAACCAGTTTGTCCTCAGGCAGAAACGAGACGATCCTGAGTCCGTGTCCCTTTGGCGAGATCATCGGCTTTCCCGGTCGCACCAGGGTGTCCGTGGGGGTGCTCAGGCGATTGAATGTGAACATCCCGTGCTCGTTGTTGAACTGCCCGAAACGTGAATTCATGATCTTGTCCCACGCGTGCGGGAAGTCGCGCCTGAATCGCTCCATGGAGCCGTCCTTACCCGCCAGTCCCCAGTCCTGAGAGGCGGTGGGTCCAACGAGCCAGTATCCGTCGCTGTCCAGAAGCCAGATGCCGGACTGCCTGCTGGCAGACGTCAGCGGCGTGAGCAGTCGGTCGCCGTCGAGACTCAGCACCACCAACCCGAATGTGCCGAAGTCGTTGCGGATGGGAGATGCGAAGCGCAGCATGGGGTGCCGCTCCGAACTGATGCGTCCCATCTTGACGTTCAGGTCCAGATCGGAAATGTACACCGACCCCATGGGGGCGGAGATTCCCTTGCGGAAAAAGGTGGTGTCGTTCCTGTCTTGCAGCAGTTCCTCGGGAACCGGAACCGGTCCTGCGGGCGAGGTGTTGGCCCGTACGAACTCGCGCCCGAATTTGTCGAGAATGAACAGGTTGATGTAGCTTTTCCTGCTCAGGCTGAAGTCGGCAAGCAGCGTGTTGAGGAAGTCTTTGGAGGGCAGGGAGCGGTAGTTTTCGGCGATGAAGCGGGCGAGGAAGACCGCATCGCCGCTGTGCTGTTCGATGGAATGGTCGAAGAGCAGTTTCTGGCGCAGAACCTTGCTGCGTTGCTGAATGGCGACCCGCTCCAAATGGTCGCTTCGCCGGGTCTGGGAAAACCAGCCCGCGGCAAAGACGATGCAGATCGCCAGCGGCGCATACAGCAGCAGAAATTCCTTGAAGGTCTTGCGCATCGGCCCCCGCCTAAAAGGTCGGTTGAAGGTTGCGATCAGGATGGTCTGGCCATCTCGGTTCTGTTCCGTCCTTTGCTTTTGGCCGCGGTCAGCGCGGATTGAAGACGTTGTATGAAGGTCTCGGGGCTGTCATCGGCCTTTGCCTGTGTCACGGAGAGGCTGACGGTGGTGTGCACCCCGGAGGCGAAGGTTTGGGCTTCGATGTCCCGGCGGAGCTTTTCAGCCACGATTCCGGCCTTGTCCAGTTCGATGTGCGGGATGAGAATGAGGAATTTGCCGCCGCGCCAGCGAAAGAGATAGTCGGTGTCCCGAATCCGACCGTTCACATATCGGGCGATGGAAAAAAGCAGCTTGTCGCCTTCACCGTATCCGAAACGTTCGTTCACTTCCTTGAAATTGTCTATGTCGAAGAATATCCCGGCGAGCAGGCTGCCGTAGCGCCTTGTGTTTTCCAGTTCGCGAACGATGACCGAGTCGAACTTCCGGCGGTTGAAGGTCTTGGTCTGCGCGTCGATGACCGTGAGCTTGCCGATGCGTTCCGTAAGCTCCTCTGCCCTGCGGCGATCTTCGCCCATGCGGGCCATGATGCCCCTGAAGACGAGAACGGCCTGGAATCCGAGAAGCAAAAGACCCGCCACGGTAAGCAGGTAGGCGAACTTCATGAGCTCGCCCGCCTTGGCCGGATCGACGGTCATGGAATAAATGACTCCGAAATCAAGCAACAGGACGAGAGCAAGCCCGATAAGCGTCGCCGAGAAAAGCAGGGAAAGGCGGCCCTGTCCGTGCCGGTTCCGAGGCTGAAGGCTCACTTCGCCGCTCCCGGTGCTTTGGCGGGATCGCCTTCCCAGGTGTAGAAGACCGCGCCACGGTCGCTTGCGGAATCGTAGGCTATCTCAACGGAAAAATGGGGCCAGACCCAGCCCTGCCTCGCGCCGACCTGCCTGCCGTTGCCGTACCGCTTCATGAGGGCTTCCTTCAGAAAGAAGTGGTTCGTGCCGCCTTCATAGGCCACGCCTACCCGGTAGAGCCTCTTGTCCTTGAAGTAGTAGGCCACGGAAACCAGCTCGGCTCCGTCCATTTTCAGGGGCTCGTCGCGTCGGAAATAGGTGTCGTCGAAGCCGGGTTCCTGAACCGGGGCCAGCTCCGGCAGGTTGTCTATGTGCGTTCCCCACTGCATACCGCGAAAATCGGACGGCGGCGGTGCGGAAACGTATTGCTGCGCAAAGGCCGACCCGGCGAGAATCAGCAGGACGGCCAGCGCGAGTAGTGTCCTTTTCATGAAACCTCCATTGATATCAAATTGTACAGCCTCTTGAGGGAATTGCAAGTCCGTGATTGTTGGCAATTGCGGTTACGGCGTGTTAATTGTCATGTCAACGAAGGAGGAGTCATGAAAGGTCTTCTGTGTGCCGTGTGCGCCGTTTTTCTGCTGGCTGCGTGCAGTTCGGGGAACAACTCGGGCGAGGAACTTCGTCAGCTTCGCTCGCGCGTCGAGCGGCTGGAGAAGCAGACCGGCCTCTTGCGTGAGGGCATGAAGCAGACCCGCCAGACGCTGGAAGCCGTGGAAAAGGGACTCGCACGCATGGGCGAAGGCGCTTCAGCCAACGCTTCCGGCGATGCCGGGCCAGAACTCTCCGAAGACAAAGTGACCAAGGACGAGCTGGACGACAAGGCGCGCAGGTTTGCCGGTGAAAGCCTCGACAGGCTGCTCGACCTTTCCCGCACCGTGCTCGACCGCCTTGAACAGCAACTGGAACAACTTGAAGAGGAACCCGCGGAACCGGCTCCGGGGCCTGAGGGTTCCCCTGTGGAGGAAACCATATGAAACGTCTGATATTGATTGGAGCCATGCTCCTGATGATCACCGGGTGCGCATCCGGTGGGATCGTGCCGCTGCATTATACCCCCGTGCAGGCCGTCAAGGGCGACTGTCCGGGCGTGGTGAGTCTTATCAAGTTCGAGGACGAGCGGACCAGCGAAGAGCTGGGCTGGACCAAGGAAGGGGAGCCGGTGCGAGCCGCGGGTGATCTGGGCGAATGGGTTGCGCGGGCCGTGTTCACCGAGATGGCCAACGACGACTGTGACGTGCGCTACCATGAAATGGAAGGTGCATTCCCGGCCGACGCCGAACTCAAGGGGCAGGTGCTGCGCGCTTCGCTTGAGCCCACGGAAAAGACTGCGTGGAAGGCGGTGCTTCAGGTCCGCTTTGAGCTGCTCAGGGACGGCAAGACCATTTATGCCGAGAAGGGCTTTGCGGAAGTGGAAAAGCCGGTCCTGCCGGGTGTTGCCAGCCGTGAAGATCTTCTGGACGAAGCTCTCGGCGGTGTCATTGACGTGGTACTTCCGTCCATCATGAGGGAGCTGCGCTCTCTCTGATTCGGCAACTTGGATGGAAACAAAAACGGGCGCGGCTTCACTGGAAGCCGCGCCCGTTTTCATGAGGATCGTCGGTCCTATATGTCAAGCAGGGCTGCGCGAATGTCGCGCTTGCCGAAGCTGCGTGCCTGTCCTTCGTCCCACATGAAGATGTCGATGCGCTTGGAGTAGCGCTTGTTCATGAGGTCGTTGATCTCGAAAATGCCCACTCCCTCGATGCGAATCTTCTTGCCGAAGACCCAGCCCTGATCGAACAGGTCGCGCGAGACGGCCACGGTGCCTTCGCGAACCTTTCTCATGCTGGCCGCGATGAGGGGGTCGGAGTCGGTCTGCTCCTCCACCGGGTTGTACGCCGTAACGGTGACGGTGAGCACGTTGGGCGCGGAGACCGCCTTGGTGAGCAGTCTTGCCTCTTCGATCATCTGTTTCCTTGCTTCGGCCGTCCTTTGGGTCAAGGCCAGCTTGTGGCGCAGGGAATCTATTTCCATGTTCTGCCAAGCCACCACGCCACCCATGAGCACAAGTGCCGTGCAGAGCAAAGGGGCCGCAATCATTATGGAAAAAAATCGCATAAGCACACTCCGTGTTTGTTCCGGGACGAGGCATATAAGGAGTCGAAGCAATCGTGTCAAATCCGGGGCGATATTTTTTTGCAGTACGCAATTTGCGGTCAATCGGCTGAAATTACCGAAAAACCGCTTTGAACGGTCAAATGCGGCCTCGCCCGTGGTTGTGTAATTTCGGTATCTTGAGCAATACTGGAAAAATAACGATTATAGTTAGCTTGTATAGATTGACCGATAGCATGGCCTGTACTAGCGTGGCGAACATACTCGTGTGGGAGGGACGTAATGCTACAATTCCGAGCGCTGCCCGTTGAACGGGGAGACGCTTTTCTGCTTGCCACCGGACGGGGGGCATATCTTGTTGATGGAGGCGGCGGCAGCGAAAAACAGCTGGCCGGGATGCTGCGGTCGCGCGGGGTGAAGAAACTGCGCGCCGCGATCGTGACCCATTTCGATCCGGATCACGTGGACGGGATTCTGTCGCTGATAGGGCAGGGGTTTCCCATAACCGAATGCTGGCTCCCGCAATCTCTGGCGGATGTGTGCCGCTCGGCCGTGGGATTGAACTGCGACATGCGCCGCTGGCACGAGGCGGAGGACGCAGCTCCGACGGAACTGCCCGCCTCCAGAGAGTCTGACGTTCAGGACAACGGACCTGTGCGGAATATTCTTTATTCGGGCGGGCGTCGTCTTGCCGGCCTTGCGCTGGATTGCGCCTTGCGCCTGTCTGAAAAAGGAAGTCCGCAGGATTTCGATGCCCTCTGGCAGGGCATTAGCACCTGCACGGATCAGAACTGCGCGCCCGACGCCTATTTCTCGGTTGCGAGAAAGCTCATCTCCGGAAGCCGGGAGAGCGTCTTCGACATGGCACGCGATATCTGCGGCGGCAACGGGTACCGCCTCTGCGCCGTGGCCGCGGTGGCCGCCTGCAAGGCGCAGCCTGCGGGGGCGCTGACAGAGCTCTGCCAGTCGTTGTCGCTTGCCGCGCAGAGCGCCCTGCTCCTGTGGGACAGTCCTTCGCGTCTGCGATTCTTCTCGCTGGAAAGCGAACGGGTGGATCATCTCATTCCTCATAGTCACATGATGTGTCTCAATGGAGTGGAGGTCGCTCCACGCAGCGTTCCGGGATCATCCGATGCCGAGGAGTTGATCTCGCTGGCACGGGGGCTTGTCGAAGATCGTTTCAGCCGCGTTTTTCGCTATGGCGACCGGGAATGTTCCGTGTTGTTCTGCTCCGATTCGAGCCTGCCGTTTCTGTCCGCGAAGAGTCGAATGGAGTTGGATCGGCCTACCCTCGTCACCGCGCCAAGGCATGGCGGCACCTCGTGCGACAGGGTCTATCCGCTTATCGAGTCGAGAACACCTGAAGAGGATGTCTGGGTACGCACGCACAACCCCGGTCAGTACAAGACTTCCGAATGGTTCAAGGGCATGAAGCGGTTCTTCTGTCTGAACTGTGGGGGCAGCCTCCTGCAGGAGATTGCGGCGGAGCACGACGGCAGGAGCTGGAGAGTCCTTTCCGGCAATACCTGCCCGCGATGACTCGCATTCGCCGGAAAAACGTGCTAGCGGATTCCTGACTTCCGTCTGGAAGTCGAGGAATTATGCGCATACTCAATGTCATCACAGGTCTGAATACCGGCGGCGCCGAGACCATGCTGCTCAAGCTGTGCGGCGGTCTTCGCGCCAAAGGCGCGGATGTGGGTGTGGTCTCGCTGCTGGAGCCCGGCACAGTGGGTCGTCGCATCGCCGAAACCGGCGTGCCGGTCGAGGGACTCGGGATGCGTCGCGGCGTGCCGTCGCCCGGTGCATTGTTCTCCCTTGTATCCAAACTTCGCAGGGACCGCCCCGACGTGGTCCTGTCATGGTTGTACCATGCGGACCTGCTGGCATTTGCGGCCACACGGTTCGTTCCTCGCACCGCGCTGGCCTGGAACCTGCGCTGCTCCTACATGAATCTGGCCGAATACCGGCGCACCACGGGCCTGACGGTCCGTACCTGCGCCGCGCTCTCACGCTTTCCCGATGCCGTCATGGCCAACTCGGAGGAAGCCATCCGTTTTCATGAAACCCTCGGCTACCGACCGCGCCGAACGCAGGTCATCCCCAACGGTTTCGATCTGGAGTTGTTCCGTCCCGATGCCGAGGCTCGCCGTGCGTTCCGTGAGAAGCTGGGCGTTGCCGAAGATGATCTCCTCGTGGGGCTGGCCGGACGGTTTGATCCCATGAAGGATCATGCGACCTTTCTTGCTGGCGCTGGCATTGCGCTGAAGGATAATCCGCGTCTGCGGTTTGCCTTGTGCGGCACGGGTGTGGACGAAGGGAATGCCGAGCTGATGGATTTGGTTCGGGCCACGGGAGCGGCCGAGCGGGTGCATCTGCTTGGCCGGCAGGATGACATGCCGGGATTCATGGCCGGGCTGGATCTGTTGACCCTTTCCTCTATAGGCGAGTCCTTTCCCAACGTGCTGGGCGAAGCCATGGCCTGCGGCGTGCCCTGCGTTTCCACGGATGTGGGGGATGCCGCATCAATCATTGGGGATACCGGAACGATAGTGCCGCCCGCAGACCCGGAAGCGCTGGCGCGGGCGATGGTGGAGCTGTCCCTGATGTCACCGGATTCCCGCGCGGAGTTGGGTGATGCCGCCCGGGCCTGGGTGGAAAGGAATTACGGGTTGGAATCCGTGACGAGTAAATATATTTCCTTTTTGGAGCAATTGCGGAAATAATACCTATACCTTGCACATCATGGCAGAGTGCGGTCATGATACATATCTGTCGATCACCATATAGGGAGTGAAGCATGACGTTTTTCGATTCCGAATATTTCCTCGGGAGTCTGGGCGGAGACAGCGAACTGGCAGCAGAGCTGCTGGACGCTTACCTTGAAGACAGCCCCAAGCGGCGCGACACGCTGGCGCAGGCCGTGGAGACTGGGGATATGGATGGGGCCGCCAAGGCCGCCCATTCCCTCAAGGGCATGTCCGGCGTTGTGCGCGCCACGCGCCTTTCCGAAATGGCTCTGTCCATCGAAATGGCTGCCAAGGAGGGGCGTGAGGATTATCTGCGCGAACAATTTGAACAGTTCGACTCGTCATTTGCCGACGCCATCGGCGAGATGAGGGATTTTCGCGGCTCCATCTAAAGCGGAGATGCCGGCAAAAAAAGGCCCCCGCACCTGTCGGTGCGGGGGCCTTTGCCGTTCTGGATGTCGAACCTAGTTGGATTCGGCTTCGGCGTCCTGCTCGGCTTCGGGCATGGCGTCGAAGTCGATCTGGACCTTGTTCATGCGCTCGGTGACTTCTTCGGTCACGTCGAGTTCCGGGGACATGGACAGCGCGGACTGCTTGGGCAGGATGATGTCGAGGCCCTTTTCCTGACGGTAGGCTTCCAGCTCCTTGACGAAGGCGTCATTGAGCTTGCCGAAGATGCGCTGCTGTTCCTTGCCCATGCTCTGCTGCAGCTTGCCCATGGCCTGCTTGTAGCGAGCGGTGGTTTCCTGATTTTCGTCAGCCTGCATGGCTTCGTAGGCTTCACGTGCTTCCGCCTGAAGGCCTTCGCCCTTCTTCTGCAGGTAGGCCATGGCTTCGGAAGTGGCGGAGTTGCTCTGGAATGCGACGGTCTCGTCCACAACGCCGATCTTCAGGCTGTCGGCCTTCTGCTGCTGGTTGCAGGCGGTGAGGCCGAGAAGGAGGACGAGGGCGCAGAGCGCGGATGCGAAACGTTTCATGTGCTAAAGCTCCAATGTTTGTTTTTTTGATGATTTCAATGGTCCGTCTACGCCCGGGCGAATCAAATGGCAACCCTGTCGAATCCTGCGCTTCGCAGCTCGGATCCGTCGGGGCCGAGAATCAGGCATTCGGTGCCGGGGCGTGACTTGACGAGTTGCAGGCCGTTTCTGGGGCCGAGGACATAGACCGCCGTCGAGAGCGCGTCGGCTTCGGCCGCGTTGCGTGCGATGACGGTGACCCCGGCCGCGGTCCGACAGGGATAGCCGGTTCGGGGATCCAGCAGGTGGGTGAAGCCGCCGGCCTCGGGCCGCAGCGATTCATAGCTGCCGGAGCTGGCCACTGCGCCGTTGCGAAGACGGGTGACCGCAGGATACTCGCTGCCGTCGGGCGACTGTACCGCCACTCGCCACGAGCGGTGCTCGGAGTCGGTTCTGGCCCGGATGTCGCCTCCGGCGTTGATGAGATGCGTGGATGCACCGAAGTCGCTCAGGACCTCGGACGCCCGGTCCACCAGCGCGCCCTTGGCGATGCCGTCGAGGGTTACCGCCATGTCGCAGCCAAGTGTCAGACGCTGGCCGGAAACGACGATGCGTTCGGCGTGCACCAGCTCAAGTGCCTGCGTGATCTGCTTGCGATCCGGCTCGACACCTCTGGCCGCTGCTTCGCGAAAAAGGGTCACCAGCGGGGTGACGGACGGGTCGAACGCGCCGCCCGTGGCCCGGTGCCAGTTGGCTGCCGCCTCCATCAGCGAGACCATCTGCGGTGGCGGGGAAGCGAGTTTTCCGTCGCGGTTGAGCACGGAAAGGGCGGAGGAGCGGTCATGCCCGTCGAAAACGGGCAACTCTCCACGGATGGCTTCAAAGGCTTTCCCGGCCGCCTCGTCGGCAAAGTCCGGAGATTCGTGGGCCACCGTTACGGTGACGAATGTTCCCATGAGCAGTGCCGTGCGGCTGTGCCGTTTCGTACCCGGTGCGGCAAATGCCGTTACGGGCAGGGAACCCGCGCCGAGGGTCAGACCCAGAATGCCAATGCTCCGGATCATGTCTCTGCGGGAAAGTGTGCGGGCCATTCGCTGCTCCCGTGCTTGGGGTTAAGAATCGTTTTCAGACTACGCAACTGGCGTGTTTTTGTCCAGACGACGAGGTTTTCAGGGGGTCTCTTCGTGCCGGGGCACGTTTTGCCCATTGCTCCGGGATGATAACCTGCCGGGATGAAATGTCAATCCCATGGCATGAGTGTTGCTAGATACTGGCACGGAGAATATCGGGAACGTTTTGCCCGGTTGGGGAACCGGGGAGTGCCCGCAGGAGGAAGTCATGGCATTCAGTTCAATGTATATAGGCGCCACCGGGGTGAAGGCGTACAGCGACGGCATGCAGGTCGTCGGCAACAACCTCGCCAACGTCAATACGGTCGGGTACCGCAAGGCGGATATCCATTTCAATTCGCTGATGTACTCCCAGATGGCAACTGGCAGCCACCGCTCGACGGGGGGCGTGATGGAGTCCAGCCAGATGGGCAAGGGCGTCGGCGTCGCGGCCGTGCTTGCGGACTTCAGACAGTCGGCTCTGGAAAGCTCCAATGAAGTCACCGACCTCGCCATTCAGGGCAAGGGATTTTTTGGCGTGGCCGACCCGGACAATTCGGGAGTCTTCTACACCCGTGCCGGAAATTTCCGGTTCGACCGTGAAGGATATCTCGTGAACCCGGCCGGATACCGCCTTCAGGGATACGGCGTGGACCGTGAGACCGGGCAGGCCAACGGCGCCATCGGCAGCGTACAACTGCCCATGGAGGACGTGGTGGTTGACGGCCAGAACATCCGCACGGTGGTCAGCCCGCCGCGCGCCACTTCCTCGGTCTCCATGATCACCAACCTCGACCGCACGAGCCCCGATTCCATTACCAGCAGTTCGAACCCGTTTTTCGCCATGCTCGGCAGTTATGATGCTTCGGACGAGGATCCGCTTGGACGCGCACCCTATACGTCCAGCATCAAGGTTTACGACGAAAACGGCGACCCGCATCAGCTTACGGTGTCCTTTGATCCCGTGAACGAGAACGGGGTTTCCAATGCTTCCGGCGGCAACACTTTCTGGGAATACGCCGTGACGGTTCCGGCTTCCGAGGACGGGCGTGCAGGCTTTCAGGGCACCTCGCAGGCCGGTTTGCTTGCGGTGGGTACTCTCAGCTTCGGCCCCGGCGGCAGCCTCGTGAACATGAGCGCCTATACGGCGGACGCTGCAGGCACCCTCAGCAACTGGGCCCCCGCAGACATGGGTTTGGTGCAGAGCAACGGTGTCCCAACGTTCGACGTGGCTTTCATTTCGTCAAACGGCAGCACCGCCGCGCAGACCGTGGGGCTGGACTTCGGGGTGAGCACCTCGACCCTGAACTGGTCAGGCGGCGCGAGCAACGCGGCCTTCGTGGGGAACAACGCCGCCGCACTGCCGGAAATGAGCGACACCTCTCTGGGCGTGAATAACACCAGCTCCTTCCCGGACGGGTCAAGAACCAAGTTCGCCACGCAGGACGGATACACGCAGGGCTACCTGCGCGATATCTCCATCAGCCGCGACGGATTCGTGGAAGGCAATTTTTCCAACGGGGAGACGGAACGGCTGGCACAGCTGACCCTGTATCGGTTCCAGAACGATTTCGGCCTGCGGCGCGAGGGGGGCAATCTGTTCTCCGCTTCGCAGGATGCGGGCACGATTCTGACCGGAACCCCTGACAGCGAGGCGTTCGGCACCACGAATCAGAACTCGCTGGAGATGTCCAACACGGACATGGCGCAGGAGTTCGCGGACATGATCCTGACCCAGCGTTCCTTCCAGAGCAACACCAAGGTCATCACCACCTCGGACTCCATCCTCAACACCACCATCAACATCAAGAAATAGCTCTTGAATCCGGTGGGCCGGGCGGGTATCTCCATGCACGGAGGTACCCATGAACAGCGAAAGCATCCGGTCCGCCGTTGAAACCGCCCGGGCCGACAGTCCCGCCGGGGCCGAGGCACTTTTCTGCGCCTGTGCGCTCGCGGACGCGCCAGTGCCCTTCGAGATGGCCATCGCCGCCGAAGGCGCCATGCACAATCCCGCCCTGATCAATCCCGCCGCCGCCATGTTCGCGGTGGCCGCCACCCTCGATCCGGTGTGCCGCCTCGGACTTGTCGAGATGGACCACGCCACCGGCACTTTCAGCGTGCCGCAGCAGGTGCGGCGCGTCATTCTTGACGACCTTGACCCCGACGAACGGGCCGTCTGGCAGGCCCGCGCCCTGCATGCCCTGTCGCTGGCCGTGCCCGACGCCGAACCCGGCTCGCAGGTGCCGGAAGCCCTGGCTCCGCACGTTGCCGCCTGCGTTGAAATGGTCCGGGAAGGACTCGCCACGCCCGACGCCAACCGCAT
This sequence comes from Desulfovibrio oxyclinae DSM 11498, assembly GCF_000375485.1. Taxonomy (NCBI): domain Bacteria; kingdom Pseudomonadati; phylum Thermodesulfobacteriota; class Desulfovibrionia; order Desulfovibrionales; family Desulfovibrionaceae; genus Desulfovibrio; species Desulfovibrio oxyclinae. Next base: position 27,058 of record NZ_AQXE01000015.1, read on the forward strand.
CCTGCACCAGTACGGCTTCCTCCTGCATTTTGCCCAGAGGCACGCCGAGGCCGTGGAATACCTTGAAGCCGCGCTCGCAGTGGACAAGCGCCTCAAGCCGGAAACGCACCCCGACATCGCCGCCGACCTCGAAGGCCTCGCCGCTGTGCTGGCCGCAGCCGGGGAGCACGGACGCGCCGTAGAAGTCTACCGGGAGTGTCTGGCCCTGTTCGAAAAAGGGTGGACCGAGAATAACCGGGCCCTCATCCCGGTGCTTGCCGGGTTGGCTTTGTCTCTCAGGGAAACCGGGGAGAAGAGTGAGGCGGATGAGATGGCCCGCAGGACGCGAGAGCTGTTCGAAAGCCATTTCGGTGATCTGCCGGTGGAACCCGACGGCGTGGTGGCGGACTGTTTGAAGATGAATTAGGCGGGCCGCCCCAACAGTCCGGAGAGGAACGAGCGTGGATCGTTGGCCCTGAGGGCGCGGTGAAACGCTCTCTCCGCCTCGGCTTTGATGGCGAGGCCCTGTGCGTAGCGAAGGGTTTCCATGCCCTGCTTGATGCGGAATGAACGTAGGTCGGCGAGCGCGCTTTCAAGCTCAAGCCGCCAGTCGCCGCGCACGTGCAGGGTCAGCATGGCCAGATAGCCGCTGCGGGCATGTTCCAGTCCGCGCTGCCCTCGCGTGGCGTTTTCCATCAGCCGGAGGGATTCGAGATTTTCCGGCTCCAGTTCCAGTGAGGTGACGAGGCAGTCCGTTGCGGCCCCCGGCAGGTGCCGGACGGCGGAAAACGGAAAGCCGTGGCGGATGATTTTCCCCTGTCGCAGCAGTAGTCTGGCCCATTGCCGGAGCATGGCTCCGGAGGACTCCGGCGCATCAGGAATTCTGGCCCCGATCGCTCGCAGGTGCCGCATGAGTATGGCGCGGGCGAGTTCGCGCATAGTGTCGCCGCCGCAGCGCATGGCGGCTGTTGCGGCACACAGGTTCAGATCCGTATTTGTTGCGAACTCCGTGTTGGCGAACACCGTTGCGGCGGATGACGCCATGGCCGCCTTGTCGTCGGCTAGGGCCTGCATCCTGAGCATTGCCGCCGTGACCTCGGCGTCCGCCGGGAGCTGGCGCAGCCGCCGCACCAGTTCGCCGTTGTCCATCACCGAAGGGCCGGACTCCAGCAGGCGTGTCGCGGCAAGTGTCAGCCATTTTTCCTGATTGTTCGATGCTGTCGAGACAGCCTCTTCGGCAAGCTCCAGAATGCGTGCAACGCGGTGCTCCGGCAGATGGTCGCGGTTCACGCGTTCCCAGGCGGCGCGGGCCATGGCCTGACTCGCTGCGCGGTCCGAGAGCAGGTGGTCGCACAGGGCGCGCATCTCGGCGGCGTCCGCGTAAACCGCAGCCTCGATTCCCGGTTCGAAGAGGGCGTCCTGCTCTGAGCCGAGGTCCTGTGTCACCGGCACGCAGCCGCAGGAAGCGGTTTCGAAGAGCCGGAAATTCACCTCGCCCAAAATGGATTCGTTGGGAGCAAGCCGCGAATCGGCATAAAAGTCGAGCATTTGCGGCAGCGTCAGGTCGTCGCGATGGACGAACCGTTCTGCGTATCGTTCGGCAAGGATTTCCACCAGTCGCCGCCGCATGGGACGCTGGGCGGTGACCCGTCCGGCAAAAGCCATGTCGTGGGATCGGTCGCCGAAGGGATGCCATGGGCGGGCGTGTCCGTACCACGGCAGATGCGCCGTGCGCACACCGAAGGCTTCCACCGCCGCTCGCCAGCGTTTCTGCGTGCAAAGGGTAAGATCGAAGAGCTTGGCGTAACAGGAATGCCAGTACGCGTTGAGGTGCGGATCGACCGACCAGAAGAATCGCGGGCAGTCCAACGCATCCAGACCTTCCAGAAAAAGCCGTCTGCCGAGGTTCTCCTGCTGAAAGACGATATCCGGCTCGAAACCGTGAGTCTCAAGCTCGGCGGGCAGGTCCAGCAGGGATCGGTCCGGGCCGGGACGCAGGGAAAGAACCCTGCATCCCGATTCTTCGAAAGCGCGCACCAGCGGCGGCGAGCACTCCACGAGACAGACGTTTTTACCCGGCACCGGCATTTCCCTTCACCAGCGGCCTAGCGCTGCATGTCCTCGATGACGAGTTTGAGTTCGCGGGCCAGTTCGGAAAGTTCCTGCACGGCCCGGTTGGATTCGCTCATGGCACGCGAGGTTTCGTCGGCGATGACGCTGATCTCCTCGGTGGAGCGGGTGACCTCTTCGCTCGCGGCGGACTGCTGTTCGGCGGCGGTGGCGATGTTGCGAACCTGATCCGCGGTCTGCTCCACGAGGGAGACGATCTCCGTCAGAGCGCTGCCGGACTGGTCGGCCAGCTCGGTGCTGCGGTCGATGGCCTTGGTGGCGTTGTCGGTGCTGACGATGTTTTTCTGCGTCGCGCTCTGTATGGCGGAAATGTAGTCGCCCACCTCGGTGGTGGCGGTCATGGTCTTTTCCGCCAGCTTGCGCACCTCGTCGGCAACCACGGCGAAACCGCGTCCCGCCTCGCCGGCGCGTGCGGCCTCGATGGCGGCATTCAGCGCGAGCAGGTTGGTCTGGTCCGCGATGTCGGTGATCACGTTCATTATCTTGGAGATGCCTTCGGCCTGCTTGCCCAGTTCGCCCATGTTGACCTTGAGTTCCGAGGCGCTTTCGTGAACCTGCTTGATGGTGCCGACAACCATTTCGACCACTTCTGCACCCTCCTGTGCGCGCCCCCTTGACTGGTCGGCCAGCTCGGATGCGCTGGAGGCGTTCTTGGCGACTTCGAGCACTGTGGCGTTCATCTCTTCCATGGCCGTGGCCGTGCTGGCGGCGTTTTCACGCTGCTGGTTGGCGCCGCGGCTGGACTGCTCCACCTGCGCGGAAAGCTCTTCCGAGGCGGAGGCCACCTGGTCGGCCACGCGGTTGGCGCGGGCGGCGGCATCCTCAATGGTGCGGTTCTTTTCCTCGATCTGGTTGAGCGTGTTTTTGATGCCTGTCAGATCGTTCATGAGGGCGAAGGCGCCGGTGAGGTTGCCGTCGAGGTCATACAGCGGTGCCACGTCGAAGCGGACATGTATTTGGCTGCCGTCGGGAAGGTCGGAGGTGATCTCGTTGCCGAGGATGGAGCGCTGCTCGCGCATGGCCTGTCCGGTGATGGTGGATTTGCTCGCGTCTCCGTAAAAAAGTTCGCCCATGGTCTTGCCGAGATGGTCTTCGGGCTTGCCGGTGAGCTTGTACAGGTCGGCGTATGCCTGATTCAGGAAGGTCAGCCGTTCGTTGCGGTCCACCACGAGGCACGGGTTGGTCAGGCCCTTGAGGATACCGTCCGCAAAACCAAGCCGGGTCTTGAGTTCGGCCACCATGCTCTGAACGGATGCCTTGAGATGCCCCATCTCGCCATGGTCCGGGATGTCCACCGTCGCGTTGAGATCCCCGGAGCTGACCTTGTCCGTGTAGGTGATCATGCGGTGCAGAGGGGTCTCCACAGCCCGGAAAATGAGGAATGAAACCCCAAGCCCCGCTATGAGCGCGGCAAAGGTCAGGGCTGCCAGCTGGATTTCCGCAAGTTGGCTCTGCTCAAGCAGTTCATTGATGCTGTTTGAAACCACATGGTTGCCGAGCTCGGCGTCCTCTATGGCCTCTTCCACACGGTAGATGGCTTCTTTGGCCTCGGAGAGCATCTTGTTGCCCTCCACCGGACCAATGCCCTGCTCGCGAATGACATCCGCCGCCTCGAAGAAGAGGTCGTGATATTCATCATAGTCCTCAAGCATCCCGGCCAGGGCACGTCGTTCCTTCTCGTTGACATGTCCGGTCTTCGTTGCGAGGTCGCGCAATTGATTGATTTCGGCACGAAGACGCTGCGAGGCCTGTTCGAACCGTTCGAGATACCCGCGCTGCTTGTCCGCATTTCCTGCATTCAGCAGCAGGTCTTTCTCATAGCGTCTATTCTGAAGAATGAGGCGCTGGATGTTGATGGCGGAGTTGGAGAATTCCAGCTCCACCTCGATCATGCGTTCGTTCTTTTGAGAGTTGTCGTAAATCTGGTAGAAACCGATGCCGCCCACTGCCACGGTCAGTACCAGAACCAATGCAAAGCCGGTTATAAGCTTGGCCTTAATCGTTTTCATGCTTTTCGCCCCTTTTGGGATTGCCGTTTGTCACCATCATGGATAGCCGATGACGTCATGGAATTACAAGCATTACTAAATGATTATATGAGCGGTGGAGAATCAGGGGCAATTTGCCCCTAATCCGAACCGGAGGGTGGCCGATAAGAGATGTACGCACCCGATTCAGGGTCCGGAACGGGAACATCGTTCCGGGAGGCCTGCAACGGGAGACGGGGAGAAAAGGGGGAAGGGCTCGACCCTTCCCCCCTTGAAAGAAACCGCAACACCGGAGGGGAGACTGGTGGCACGGGATCGCGAAGGCCTCGATGAGGCCGTGCGCTCAGTATGTTCTTCACGCGCCGATGAGAAGCGTCGAGCCGAGGACGAGGTCGAGAGAGGCCGCCGTCGCCGGATCGAGGAACTCAAGCGGCAGGTCCGCGAGGGCGACTACAGCCCGGACCTCAAGGACATCGCGCGCCTTCTGACGTCCGCCATGGACCCGACCCTGTGACATCCGGGGCGGGCCGCAACGCCTAGCCCTTGAAAACGTCGTTCCTGATGGCCTCGCGGGCCGCTACCGAAAGAAAATCCGCCGGGTCCACGCCGTGTCGGTCGCAGTACTCCGAAATGCGCTCCAGCAGGTGCCGGTGAAACGTCACTTCCACTTCCTCGAAGTCAGAGCCGTCGGGGGCCACTTCCACTGCTGCGAGCTTGGCGTCGCCCGTGGAGGGCAAGGCGCGCACTGCGTCGAAGTCACGCGGTTCCGGCAGTTCTCCACCTGACTCCAACTGCATGGCCGCAAACATCGCCAGCGCCTCGTGCGCCATGTCCAGCGCCTCTTCCATGTCGGCCCCGAAAGTCACGCATTCCGGAAAATCCGGGAAGGTGACGCCGAAGCCGCGCTTTTCTTTCTTGAATACCGCAATATACTGCATTGATGATCGCTCCTTGTCTGTTGCGGTCCTGTTAGCCCCGCATGGAGCGAAACGCAACAGCAACACATTATCGTCACGCTGCGGTCATGCACCGGTGACAGGATCCGGCGTATGCTGCTTCTAGACAAATTCACGAAAACCCCGCATGGTATTATCCATGAAAAAAGGAGGTCGCATGGAAACGGACGAGGCATCTCCCTTCGGGGTGTCGTCAGGCTGAGTTCACTAAACGGAAAACAGCGAACACGGACGGGGGATTATGGCCCAGAAGCATTTTGTCCTCGATACCAACGTCCTCATTGAAAATCCCAAAAGCATCGCTGCCCTCAGAAACGGGCAGGAAAACATCATCCATATTCCCTACACGGTCCTCGCCGAGCTAGACAAGCTCAAGAAGGATCCCCGCGTCGGCCACATCGTGGCCAAGGCAGTCGGGTGCATCCTCCATGACGAAAGCGTGCGCATCCTGCCGCCGGATTTCGCCCAGGAACTGACCGACGAAACCTACGATGACCGCATCCTGAAAGAAATCATGCACATGGCCCCGGAAGAGGCCATCCTCATCACCAACGACCGCATTTTGCAGATCAAGGCCAAGGTTTTCGGCATTCCGTGCGAGGCGTACCGTGATTCGGTACCGTTTCGCTCTGAGTCGCAGAACTACACCGGCTTTGTGGAGCCGGACGAGGAGCCCGTGCCCAACTGCTTCCGCTGGGAAAACGGTACGCCGGTGCTCTACGGACCGGACGGTCCAAAGTCCATGAATTATCAGCATGAGGCGTGGAACGTGAAGCCGCGCAGCGTGTACCAGAACCTCGCGCTGGAACTGATGCTCAATGAAGGCATCGACATTGTCTCCATTCAGTCCGAGGCGGGTTACGGGAAGACATTCCTGGCTCTGGCCGCTGCCCTGTATCTGGTGCTGGAGCGCAAGGACAATCCGTTCCGAAAGATATATCTCGTCAAGCCCGTGGTGGAAATCGGGGCCAAGATGGGATATCTTCCGGGGGACATTGAAGAGAAGATGACGCCTTACGTGCGCTATGTGAGCGACCAGCTCGCCAAGCTGCACGAGATGCGTTCGGCCAACCGTATATTCGCCGACCCTTCGGCGGAGAATCTCAAACTCAACTCGAAGCGGTTCGAGATACAACCGGTGGCCTTCATCAGGGGGATGAACATCGAAAACGCGGTGGTAATCGTCGATGAGATGCAAAACCTCTCGCGTTCCGAGACGCGGGCGTTGCTGACCCGCATGGGCGAGAACGTCAAGTGCATCTGTCTCGGCGATACCCGGCAGGTGGACAACCCCTATCTCAACGAATCCAACAACGGACTGAACTGGGCGGTGAAGAAGCTCAAGGGATACCGCAATTACGCGCATATGGTGCTCAAGGGAGAGCGCTCGCGCGGGCCGATCACCGACATCGTGCTCAAGTCCAAGCTTTAGGAGTGCAACATACCGCATGAGATGTGCGATTATCGCGATGGTCGTGACCCTCGTTTTTGCAGCCACGGCTGGCGCCGCCGAGCAGCAACGCCCGGCGGCGTTTCCCGCTCTGGAGTCCGTGCTGCGTTCGGTGAAGGAGGCCGATTTCTGCGGCGAGACAGTGCCGCTGCACATTGTGGAGGTGCGCGAGCGGTTCGAAAAGGATCTGTTGCTCATGCTTTGGGACCGTGCGCAGGTCATCCTGTGGCTCAAGCGATCCTCGCGCTATTTCCCCCACATCGAAAGGCTGCTCGACATGCGCGAAATGCCGCAGGACCTCAAATACATCGCGGTTATCGAAAGCGCGCTGCGGAATCAGGCCGGATCATGGGCCGGGGCCAAGGGGATGTGGCAGTTCATGCCCTCCACGGGCCGCAAGTACGGGCTTACCGTGAACCGCAGTGTGGATGACAGACGAAACTTCTACTTCGCCACCAAGGCCGCGCTGGACTATCTTCAGGAACTTTACGATCGTTTCGGCTCGTGGACGCTGGCGGCCGCAGCCTACAACATGGGCGAAAACGGGCTGGAGCGACGCATCCGCGATCAGGAGACCGACGACTTCTACCGCCTGCATCTGCCGCCCGAGACCGAACGGTACGTGGTGCGCGCCGTGTGCGCGAGGATGATCATGGAGGATCCGGAACGCTTCGGTTTCGACCTGCGGGAAGAAGATTATTATCCGCCGCTACGGTTCGACCGGGTGCGGGTCAAGGGACGCCGCTCGGTGCCGCTCATCGTGGTCGCCAAGGCCGCCAACACCTATTACAAGATGATAAAGGACCTGAACCCGCAGCTTCTTGGTGATGCCATCCCGCGCGGCAACCATGCGGTCTTTCTCCCGGCCGGTGCCACCGAAGGATTCATGCGCCGATACAACCCGGTGCTGAAGGCGTATCGCGAGGAGAACGGAACGGACACCTATCATGTCCAGCCGGGGGACTCCCTCATCCGCATCGCCCGCAGGCACGGAGTTTCGCTGAAGCGGCTGCGGGAACTCAACGACCTGAGCGCGCAGTGTGTCATCCACCCGGGACAGGTGCTCCGGCTGGAATAAGCCTTAAAGCGAGGCGGCCAGCATCCCGGCGCCGAATGCTGCGATGAACAGCGCCCCCAGAGTGGTGAGCAGGGCGTGGGACCAGTTCAGGATGGTGCGGTTGTGCCCCGCCATGCGAAGCGTCGCGCCTCGCGCGCCCACTGCGGCCCACGCGAACAGGGTGGTGGTCAGCCCCATGCCCACTGCCATGGCGAACATGGCGGCCAGTCCTGACCACAGGATGTTCAACCCCACGGCAAAGGCAAGGACAACGGCTGCGCCGGGACAGGGGATGAGCCCGGTCACGAAGGAGACCAGCAATACGTGGCTTTTCCCTTTACGGGTTTCGGCCACGTCGCCGGGCGTACAGGCCGCGCCTGCTTCGGCTTCGCGGAGAATACCCCCCCTTCTGAGTTCCAGCACGGCTTTCACCGCCAGAAAGACACCCATGAGCATGAGCAGGCCGTAGCTGGCGGGCTGCATGATTTTTGCGGCCTCGTGGAAACCGCCCATGCCTGCGCCGAGAATCAGGTACGCCGCAGCGACAACGGCGATGGCCGACCCCACGTGCACGAAGGTAATGGCGTTGCCCATGAGGGCCCCGAGCCACAGATCGCCGGGCCGCGCGAGGAAGTAGGAACAGACCACGGATTTGCCGTGTCCCGGCCCCACCGCGTGCACCACCCCGTACAGGAAGGAGAGCGCGAGGAAGGTCCAGAAGGCGGGCCCGAGCGGATTGTCGCGGATGTCGCTGCCCAGCGGGGTGATCTTTTCCTTGAGCGCCTTCTGCCATGCGCGGGCCTGCAGGACTACCTTGCGGAAAAAGCTCGGTTCGACCTTCTTCTGCACGGACCCGGGCGGCACCGGGGTCGGGATGGAGACGCCGGAAGGGCTCCCCACCTGAACATGGATGCCCCGCGGGATATTGAATCCGGCCCAGTAGGCGAGGTCCTGCTCGTCCCGGATCGTGTGCTTTGCGGCAAGGTCCGAGGTGTTGGCGTAGGCAATGGCGTCTTCCTTGAGCAGGATGTCGGCGTAGTATTCCTTGTCGTACACGGCCAGTCGGAACATGCCCGGAGCGGGAACCCGCAGGGGAATGAAAAAGTCGTAGATCAGCCTGTTGTCGTCACGAAGGGACGCTTCGAATTCCGTGGCCTCCGGCATGTCCAGCCGCTCCCCGCCGGAAAATGCTGCGGTGAAATAATCAGAATTCTTCAGATAATCGAAGGCCCCGCTCTTGATTTTCTCGCTCCATTGCGGTGCGGAGTCATCCAGCGGCAGGTCGAGGTCCCCGAGCAGGGCGCGGGTGAACATTTCGTCGAAGAGCCAGTGCTGTCGCACGCCCCGGACGCCGTTTTCGTCAACCTCGAAGGTGACTTCGGCGTCGATGAAGACGTGCGGATGAGCTGCGGCCACGAGCGGAATCGCGGCAAGGGCAAGAGCCAGGAAAAGGATTCGCATCTTGGACATGGTCGATGCCTTGTACCTTCGCTCCCTGGCTCGGGCAAGCCGCATTTGCGGGGAAAACGAGGACCGGTCGGGAACAATGAACGTAATTCCCCATATTGCAATATCAATTGGATTACCATAGAGTGATCGGCACCGCTCCGAGAAGCGTGGCGGGCACCAATGCGGAGGATGAATGGCTGGGACTGAAAGCGCAAAACGCGGCACTCCCCTCTTTCCCGGAAGAGGGCGGTCCCTGTCGCGTGACCTTACCGCCAGTCTGGTGGTCATCGTGGTGTTTTTCGCCACGGCCATGATTGCCTACACCTACTGGCATCAGTCCCGCGATATGCGCGACGCGGCCGAACGCAAGGCCGGGGAGCTCACTGCCCGCGTGGTGGAAATCCTCGCCGTCCCCATCTGGAACCTCGACTACGAAAACGCCCGGCTCATCGGCGCCGTCTACGCCCAGAACGAAATGGTGCAGGGCTTTCGCATCTACGGTTCCCGCAACGACGTCATCTACGCCCATGAAAAAATGATCGGCATCAAGCCGGACTTCAGGCGAGTCAAGGACATCGTCTTCGAAGGCCGCACCATCGGCCGCGCCGAAATCGATTTTACCCTCATGAGCGAACGGGATCGCCTTGAACGGCAGATGCTCGTCTCCGTGATGCTCATTCTTGTCTCCGTCGTGGTTATCCTTGCCGTGACGGGCATTTTGCTGCGCGTCTTTCTGGCCACGCCGCTACAGGTCCTTCAAAAGGGCATCAGCCGTGTTGCGCGAGGCGATTTCTCGTATGATTTTGGTGAAATATATCATTCGGAGCTGTTGGAGATAGCCGAGCGGTTCCGGAAGATGAGCACCGAGATCGAAGCGCGCGAACGCAAGCTGCAGGTCATGAACAACACCTTGCAGGAGGCCGAGGAAAAGTATCGCGGCATTTTCGAAAACGCGGTGGAAGGCATCTTCCAATGTACGCCGGAAGGGGAGCTGCTCAATGCGAACCCTGCCATGGCCCGCTTCTTCGGCTACGACTCGGTGAAGGAATTCCTGCTGCGCACGCGCAACGTCAAGGCGCTGATGTTCGTTGACGGTGAGCGTGGCGACATGTTCCTCGACGCGGTCACCGGCGAGGGCGAGATCATTCGCTTCGAGGCCCAGTACCGGCGCAAGGACGGCAGCATCGTCTGGGGGTCCATCAACGCCCGGACCGTGCATGACCGTGACGGGAACATCGTTTCCATCGAGGGCATCCTCGAAGACACCACCGACCGCAAGAAAGCCGAGGAAGAGCTGGCCGACCTCAACCGCCACCTTGAACAGCTGGTCCGCAACCGCACCGAGGACCTTGTGCGCAAGGCGCGGGAGCTGGAGGACGCCAACCGCAGGCTGCGCGAACTGGATGAGATGAAGTCCGCGTTCCTGTCCTCGGTTTCCCATGAGCTTCGTACGCCCCTGACCTCCATTCTGGGTTTCGCCAAGCTCCTTTCTCGGGACTTCAACAAGAATTTCAAGCCTATGGCCGTGGGTGATGACCGGCTCATGCACAAGAGCGAGCGCATCAACGAGAACCTTGAGATCATCGGCCAGGAAGGCGAGCGCCTGACGCGGCTCATCAACGACGTGCTGGACCTGATCAAGATCGAGTCGGGCAGCATGGGCTGGCAGGATCGGCCCATGGACATCGGCGAGCTTGTCGGACGCGGCGTGCAGGCGGTCAAGGGCATCTTTGAGCAGCGCTCCAGCGTGCGGCTCATTCAGGACATCGACCCGAACCTGCCCAAGGTCATGGTGGACCCGGACCGCATGCAGCAGGTGTTTATCAACCTGCTGAACAATGCGGCCAAGTTCACCGAGGACGGCACCGTCACCGTGCGCGCCCGCATGGCGGGCAACGAGATGATGCGTGTGGAGATCGAAGACACCGGCGTGGGCATCGCCGCCGAAGAACTCGACAGCATCTTCGAAAAGTTCCACCAGTCCAGCCTGAACATCATCAAGCACAAACCGCAGGGCACCGGCCTCGGCCTGACCATCTGCCGCGAGATTGTCGAGCATTATGGCGGCCACATCTGGGTGGAGTCCTCCCTCGGAGAGGGCAGCACCTTCGTCTTTACCCTTCCCCTCGAATAGCTACTGAACCAGCCGCCATGTTCCGTCAGGAGCGCGGTAGGCCGTTGCGTGTACCGTGTCCGTCTTTCCGTCCGGGAAGGTGGCGGTCAGAGCCACGTCGCGTTCGATGCGGCCGTGGTCGCGCCGGGCCGGACGCGGAACCGCGGTGTAGCGCATGTCGGTATCCGGGTTGCGCCACTCGCGGCTGGTGCCGGACGGCGTGTGTTCCAGCGTGCGCGAAAGTTGCGCACGGTCTTCCTTGTCCAGTTCGTTTCCTGCAATGTAACCGAGCAGCAGCCCGGTGCCGGCGCCGATGGCGGCTCCCGAAACCTTGTTGTTGAAGGTCAGCGCGCCGATTGTGGCTCCGGCGAGCGCTCCCAGTCCAGCGCCGGTTTGCGCCTTGTTCGCGCAGCCGGTCAGGAGCACAAGCAGCATCAGCATGGGAATCAGAAAGCGGTTCATGATCGTTCTCCTTTTTGCATGGAACAGGGCAAGCTCCGTGCCGGAATCGTTCATGCCGCAAATGCCCCGAAATTGTTGCAGAATCGTTGTGAAGGCGGCGAAGGATGAGCATATTGTGCGTGGAATGAAACGCAAATATTGCTCTAGGGGTGCAAAATGGTGCCGGAAATGAGGGTTCATGTGGTGAATTCTGACAGCAGGGATCACTTCATGGCTTGCGAATTGCGCCGAGAGGTGTTCTTCAGCCATCTCGGCAGCGACTTCGATGGGGTCCGCGACGACCGGGAAGAGGAGAGTATCCATGCGGTCATTCGCGGCGATAAGGGTGTGTGTGCGTGCGGACGCCTGACGGCCATCGGTCCGGCTGGGTGGGTGGTGACGCAGATGTGTGTGGATGAACGGTGGCGGGGACGCGGCCTCGGCAGTCGGATATTGACCACGCTGCTGGCGCAGGCCGTGAAGCACGGCGGCGGTCGCATCGAGCTGGCCTCACGGCTGAAGGCGGTAGGTTTTTACCGTCGTTTCGGATTCATCCCTGCAGGAGAACCGTACCCTTCCCCGAGGACCGGCGCCATGCTGTTGCGCATGGTGCTGGAGCTTTCCGCCAACTGATCCGGGCTATTCCAGCGTCTCCCGGTCATGCAGGCCGAGGAGGTAAAGGATGGAGTCCAGCCCGAGGGAGCTGATGGCCTGACGCGCGCCGCGCTTGACCTTGGGCTTGGCGTGGAAGGCTATGCCGAGGCCCGCGAGGTTGAGCATGGGCAGGTCGTTGGCGCCGTCGCCCACGGCGATGACCTGTTGCAGGCTGATTCCCTCGTGCTCGGCAAGCTGCTGGAGCAGTTCCGCCTTGCGGTCCGCATCCACGATGATCCCTTCGGCGCGGCCCGTGAGCTTGCCGTCGAGAATCTCCAGCTTGTTGGCGAAGACGTAGTCGATGCCCAGTCGTTCCTGTAGCCGTTCTCCGAAGTAGGTGAACCCACCCGAAAGAATGGCGATGGTATAGCCCACGCGCTTGAGGTTGCTGATGAGCCGCTCCGCGCCTTCGGTCAGTGGAAGACGCTCGTAGACCTTTTCGAGCACGGCTTCGTCCAGTCCTTCGAGCAGGGCCAGCCGCTTGCGAAGGCTCTGCTTGAAATCCAGCTCGCCGCGCATGGCCGCTTCCGTGATGGCCGCGACCTTGTCGCCTACGCCCGCTTCCACGGCCAGCTCGTCGATGACTTCGGCCTGAATGAGCGTGGAGTCCATGTCGAAACAGACCAGTCGGCGGTTGCGCCGGAAAATGCTGTCTTCCTGAAAGGCGATGTCCGCGCCTGTTTCGGCGGACATGTCCAGAAACGCCTTGCGGATCACGCCGAGGTCGCCGGGAACGCCGCGCACGGAGAATTCCACGCAGGCGCGTCCGGGATCCCTGCTTTCGTCCAGCGGTCGCCGGCCGGAAAGACGGCGGATGGTGTCGATATTCAGCCCGTTGTCGTGGATGATGCGCGATATGCCCGCGATGTGCTCTGGCGTGATGGCCCGTGCCAGCAGGGTCACGATGTGCCGGGGCCGGTCTGCGGCGTCCACCCAGTTTTCGTAGCGTTCGTTTTCGAGCGGGTGCAGCTTCATGGAGACGCCGAGCTCGTGCGCCTTGAACAGCAGTTCCTTGAGCACGGGCCGCGAGTCGCGGGGCAGCTTGAGAAGAAACCCGAGCGTGAGAAAGTCGTGAATGACCACCTGGCCGATGTCGAGAATGTCCGCGCCGTATTCGGCAAGCACTTCGGAAAGGATGGCGGTCAGGCCCGGACGGTCCTGTCCGGTAACGTGTACGAGAACGGTCTGTTCCATGCTCTGGGCTCCGGTGAGGGTTCTGCTGTGTTCCGGCGGAATGTGTCACAAAACCGGGCGGGAGTAAATCTCGCTCGGCAGTTGACACCGTGCTGTCGTTTGTCTATTTTGCCAAACATGCAAATTGAACCGATGGAAGACATGGGGGCCGCAGGGCTTGCCGATGCCGGAATCGAGGGCTGCGCCGAGGTTTTCAAGGCACTGGGGCATGGTGCCCGGCTGAAGATGGTCTGTATGCTCGTCGAGGGTGAACAGTGCGTCTGCAAGCTTCAGGAGGCAGTGGGGTTGGATATGTCCACAGTCTCGCGGCACCTGTCCGTGCTCAAGCGCGCGGGGGTGGTGAGCTCCAGACGGCAGGGCAACTGGCAATACTATTCGCTCGATCTGGACTGCGTGGGCGGCTTTGTGGCCTGTCTTGCGCAGCGGATGGCAAAGAGGCGGGGGGCGTAATATCATGCAGGATCTCAAGATGGCGCCGCAGGAACCTTGCGCGTGCATGTCGGACGGCAGTGGTGCGAAGCAGGCTCCGCAATGGAGCGCGGCAAGGATTTTCGGGATCGGCATTCCCGCAATCGTGCTGTGGTTTGCGATCTACAAGATGCTCAAGCCGGTCGCCGACCATGTGACCGCGCAGGTCTTCGGGCTGGACATGGCCAAGCCGCTCGGCGCGGCGGTGGCATTCTTTATTTACGACACGCCAAAGGTTTTGATGCTGCTGGTGCTGATCGTGTTCTTCGTGGGTATTCTGCGTTCCTATTTCACGCCGGAACGGGCGCGGGCCATGCTGGCTGGCCGCAGGCAACTGGCAGGCAACGGCCTTGCCGCGGCGCTGGGTGTTGCCACGCCGTTCTGTTCCTGTTCGGCAGTGCCGCTCTTTGTGGGATTCGTCACTGCCGGTGTGCCTCTCGGGGTCACCTTCTCCTTTCTGATTTCCGCGCCCATGGTCAACGAGGTTGCCCTGGTCCTGCTTTACGGCCTGTTCGGCTGGAAGGTGGCCGGAATCTACCTTGTCACCGGGCTTGCCGTGGCCGTGGTGGCAGGCTGGATCATCGGACGACTGAACATGGAGCCGCATCTGCAGGACTGGGTCCGCTCCCAGCTCTCCATGGGCGGCGCTCCCGCATCCGTATCCATGACGCTGAGCGACCGCGTCCGGGCCGGGCTGGAGGCCGTGAAGGAGATCGTGGGCAAGGTCTGGCTCTATGTGGTGATCGGCATCGCGGTGGGTGCGGGCATCCACGGATACGTGCCCGAGGACTTCCTTGCGGGCATCATGGGCCGCGAAGCGTGGTGGGGCGTCCCTGCGGCGGTGGTCATGGGCATCCCCATGTATACCAACGCGGCCGGGATGGTCCCGGTTGTCCATGCACTCATCGGCAAGGGGGCGGCGCTCGGCACCGCGCTGGCGTTCATGATGTCCGTGATCGCCCTATCGCTGCCCGAATTGTTGATCCTGCGCCGCGTGCTCAAGTTCCGGCTGCTTGCGGTCTTCACCGCAGTGGTGGGCGCGGGCATTCTGCTGGTCGGGTATCTCTTCAACGTGTTGATGTAGGATTAGTTTTTTCCGGCACTCCTTGTCACCGCGCGTGCGGAAAGGTATATAAGCCTCCTGGACCCCCTCATTCAGAGTCCGGGAGGCTTCATGCGTTTCGACGGGCCCACACAATGCGGCGTGCACGATGACTACGTCGAAAGCCGCATCAGGGAAAAGATTGAAGACTACAAGCGCTACTCGTTCGACGAGAAGAAAAGCCGCGCGCTGGCCATTTTCTTCGACCTCAGTCAGGAGTTTCAGGCAAGGGATCGGTTCTACGAGACCCTGATCCTCATTCTGAAGGTCATCTTTGAACTCGATAGCGCCATGTACGTGCTGGAAGACGAGGAGACATTCGTCCTCGCTTCCTGTTCGAGCGCCTATTCCAACAACCCGCGTATCACTCGTTCGTGGGATGATGACATGGGCAGCGAAACCGTCAGACGGGGAAAGCGACTGTACATCCCCATTCGCTGCAACCCGGAATTCAACGACATGCTGCCGTTCCCGCCGCCGGACAACATCATAGGGATGCTGGTGGTGGTCATGTCGCAGGAACTCGAAAGCGACATGCTGCTGTTCCTTGAGAAGTACGCCAACCGCGTCGGGTTTCAGCTCCATAACCGCATCCTGCGCGACAGAAGCCGCGAGCACCTCGACTTCATCAGGAATCTGGTGGAGGACATCGGCCACAACGTCATTGTTCCCAATATTTATTTCAAGCTTTATTTCAACAGGTTGAGACGGCGGATCGATTCGCTCTCCGATCTGCGCGACGAGGCCGAGGCCGCAGATAACGAATGCTGTCGCCGGATTGCCAAGAAGCTCGACAGGATGCATGGCGGCCTGCGTGAACAGTACGAGGAGATATACCGCCACTACGTGCAGACCAGCATGTTTCTGGAGACGCTGTTGCGCCGCAGGCACTTCGAGGAAGGACGCTATGTGCTGGAGAAGCGGCCCTGCAACCTCATGAGGCAGGTCATCGAACCGCAGCTGGAGCGGTATCTGGAGCGGATGGCGGAGCGGGACATCAGGGTGGACCTATCGTTTGGCGGAGCGCCGGATCAGGCCGTGCGGATGTACATGGACGTGGGGCTGATTTCGCAGGTCTTCGCCAATCTCTTTTCCAACGCGGTGAAGTACACCGGCAAGGTCGAACTGCCGGACGGCAGGCGTGGCAAGTTCGTCAGCTATGGCTGGCGCATCCTCAAGGACTACTTCGGCCAGGGCGCAAGCGCCATACGCATGTTCGTGTTCACCACTGGCGAGCCGCCGAACGTGGATGATCCCATGGAGCTTTTCGAGCCCGGATTCCGGGGCTCGGACACCGCTGCGGAGCAGGGCTCGGGGCACGGGCTGTATTTCGTAAGGCAGGTGGTGGAACTGCATCGCGGCGAAGTGGGCCTGAAGGTGCACCCCGAGGGGAACGAGATATTCATCATCCTGCCGTTTCAGGTGGAACCGGAGAGGAGCGGCGACGGCCGGAAGTGCGACCTGTAACCGGTCCTCATCAACCCGTTCAGGCGGGTCGGTGCATCACCTTGCGGCGATAGTACGCCAGTACGAGACAGGTGAGCGGCAGAGCCAGCACCAGCCCGAGAAAGCCCAGCAGTTTCCCCCATACAGACAACGAAAGCAGGATCATCCAGGGCGAAAGGCCGAGGCTGTCGCCTTGAAATTTGGGTACCAGAAATCCGTCCTGAAGCGTCTGCACCACGGCGAAGATCAGCCCGACGCCGCCTAGTGCGGCCCAGAAGTTCCCGCCGGTGGCCAGCGCATCCAGCCCGGCCAGAATGAAGGCCGGAATGAGTCCCAGCGTCTGCAGGTAGGGGACCATGTTCAGCAGCCCGATGAACATGCCCAGCAGAACGGCCAGCGGCATTCCCAGAATCAGAAAGCCGATCGAGAACAGCACGCCCACGGTCAGCGCAATGAATGCCTGCGTGCGGAAGTAGCGATCCACGGCTCCGGTGAACTCGTCGGAGAACTCCCTGGCCGGGTTCTGCCACGAGGGCGGCAGCTGGTCGGTCCAGTGCTTGAGACGTTCGAAATCCGCCAGCAGGAAGATGAGGTACAGCAGGATGATCATGAGTCCGCCCACCGCCAGCATGGTGTCTGCGGTGCCGCTCACGAGGTTCCAGACACCGGGAAGCACTTTCTTGGCCGCCTCCTGAGCGGTGTTCAGAAAGCCGGATTCCGTCAGAAGCTCGCGGACTTCGGGGCGTTTCACGAAGTCCACCAGTGCCCTCCAGATGTCCTCGGGCAGATATTCCACGGCGCGTTGCGCCATGTTGGAGTCGTTCACCAGCGAAGTCAGCAACTTGCCGGTTCGGGCCACTTCGCGAATTGCCATGGGCACCGCGATCCACAAGGCGGTTCCGAGCACCACGAAAAGCGAGCTCAGCGTGAGGCCCACGGCAAGCTTGCGATTTTTCACCTTGTCTTGAACCCGCTCCACCAGCGGATTGACGAAATAGGCGAAGGCCAGAGCCGCCGCGAAAGGCAGCAGAACGTCGCTGAGCGTATCGAGAAGCAGCACGGCTCCCCATAACAACGCGGCGGTTATGCCGATGCGGACCACGCTGTCCAGAGTGTACTGTTTGTCGTTCTTGAACATGGGACGGAACCTCCCTTTAGCGATGGGATAGCAGGTGCGAAGGCAATTCTCAACCACAGCGGTAGGTTGCAATACCTGAATCCCGGTGGCATCCAGACGTCATGGAGGAGCTTTGAACAAACCGAGTCTACTTGCTCTGCTGGGCGTCTTTTTGAAGCTGGGAACTACCGCGTTCGGCGGCCCGGCAATGATACCCTACATCAAAAAAGCCGTGGTGGAACGCCATGGATGGCTTGATGAAAAGGATTTCAGCCTCGGCATGGGTGCCGCACAGCTCGTGCCCGGCGCGACCGCCATGCAGGTGGCTGCGTGGGCTGGACTGCGCATCCGCGGCACTGCCGGCGCCTTCGTGGCTTACCTCGGTTTCTCCCTCCCGGCCTTTCTGCTCATGCTCGGCCTGTCCGTTCTGTATTTCAAGGGCGCGGACCTGCCCCGCATACAGGCGGCCTTTGCCGGACTTCAGGTGGTTGTGGTGGCGCTGGTGCTCAGTGCCGCGTTCGATTTTGCCCTGCAGTATTGCGATTCCATCAGGGCGCGTCTGCTCGCCCTGGGCGCAGGTATCTGGCTGGCGTTCAAGGGCAACCCGGTCATCGCGCTCGTGGTGGTCTGCCTTCTGGCAGTGCCTCTTTTTCGCGAGCTCCCCGCCCTGCGTCCCGACGCACCGCCCGGCGGCAGGCGTGGCGGGTTTCTCGTGCCATCCTGCCTTGTTCTCATTGCCGTGGCCTGCTGGCTCGTATTGCGCTCCTACCTGCCTGAACTCGGTGGGCTGGCCGCGCTCATGGCCCGCATCGACCTCTTCGCATTCGGCGGCGGGTACGTCTCCGTGCCGCTCATGCTGCACGAGGTGGTGGAAGTGCGCGGTTGGCTGACCGAAGCAGGGTTCATGGACGGCATCGCGCTGGGCCAGCTCACCCCGGGGCCCATCGTCATGACCGCCACCTTCGTGGGATACAAGGTGGCCGGACTGGTTGGCGCCGCCGTGGCAACCGTAGCGGTTTTTACCCCCTCTTTTATCATTCTGCGCTTCATCGCTCCCGTATCCCGCCTTCTGGTGGCCTCACCCGTTGCCGCCAGAATGCTCAAGGGCAGCCTCATCGGCCTCGTGGGACTCATGGCCGCCGTAGCGGGAAGATTTGTCCTGAGCACCGACTGGACGGCTGTCTCGGTCGCCATCGCCGTGGGGGCATTCATTGCCCTCAGAATGCGGGTTGACGTGCTTCGTGTGGTGGTCTGCGGGGCCGCCGCTGCAACCTTTCTTTTGTAAAGGGGCAAAAGCTCACATGATTTCATTGACTTTTTCCATTTGCGGAGTGACAAAATAACTAATCCTCCCCGAAGTGGCGTTGCTTTCGGGGGCGGAGGCCGGACGTATCATTTCAACGAAACCGGGGGGTTTTCGTGATCAAGAACATGCCGTTCCAGTCCAAGTTGCTGATAGGGGTTCTTTCGGTGGTGGGCCTCGCGATCATTACCATGTCAACCATCACCTACATTCAGGTTCAAAGTTCGCTCACGGTTCTGGGCGAAACATCCATGGAGGCCTTCTCGGAGAGCATCTACCGCATGATGGAGATGCAGCAGTCCACGCTCGCGGACAAGGTCAAAGGCGACCTTTCCTACATGGATGCGGAGATCGAGGAAGAAGGGACACCGTATCTGGATCGAAACGATACCACGTCCATGACCATCGTGAACCAGATCACGGGCAAAACCGAGCGGGTGACCATCCCGAAGATGAAGATGGGCCTGAACACGGTGACGCAGAACTACGACGTCGTGGACAGGGTGCAGAAGCGCGTGGGCGGTACGGCAACCATATTTCAATTGCTGCCCGGAAAGCTGCTGCGCATCTCGACGAACGTGCAGAAGAAAGACGGCAGCCGTGCTGTGGGCACCTACATTCCGTCGTCCAGCCCGGTCTACAAGACCATAATGAAAGGCGAAACCTATTACGGCATCGCCTACGTGGTGAACGCGTGGTACCAGACCGGCTACAGACCGCTCAAGAACGCCTCCGGCGAGATCATCGGCGTGGTCTACGTGGGGCGCAAGATTCTTACCGACGAATTTCGCAAGGCCGTGGAAGCCGCAAGCATCGGCGGCGAAGGCTACGGATTCATTTTCAACCGCAAGGGAACCCTGATTCTGCACCCCAGCCTCGAAGGCAAGACTCTGGCCGACTATTCCTTCTGGTCCGACTTCAGCGAGGAAAAGGACGGCATCGTCAAATACGTCTTCCGAGGCGACGATAAGCAGGTCTTCATCAAGTATTTCGAGCCATGGGGCTGGAGTTACGGCTTCTCTCTCACCCAGACGGAAATGATGCACGGCGTGGACAAGAAGGTCCTTTACTGGAATGTCGGAATCGCCGCCGCAGCCTTGCTGGTCATCTCGCTGATTCTCGTGCTGCTTGTCCGCGTGGTGGTGCGCCCCCTGCGAGGACTCTCCGCCTTCACGCACAAGGTGGCGGAAGGCAACTACAATGCGGAAATAAGCTACCCCGCCCGCGACGCCATTGGCGAAACGATCGATGCCGTTCGGGACATGACCGCCGAACTCAAGACCAAGCTCGGCTTTGCGCAGGGGCTTCTCAGCGGCATTACCATTCCGTGCGTCGTGGTAGACATGGATGAACGGATAACCTTCATCAACCAGCAGGAACTTGACCTCTTCGACAAGCCCGGAAAGCCCGATGACTACATCGGACAACCCTTCGGCGAGTTCGTCTACGGCGATTCCAGTCAGAGGACCAAGCTGCACGAATGCCTGCATCAGGACAGATGCCTGCTCGGTGTCGAGACCTCCGGAAAAACAGAGAAGGGCAAACGGTACGACATCATAGTTGATTCGGCCCCCCTCAAGGATCTCGACGGCAAGATCATCGGCGGCTTCACCCTTATCAAGGACATGACCGCCATCAAGCAGGGCGAACGCCGGGCCGTGGCCCAGCGCGAGAACATCGTGAACATCGCGCAGGAAGCCGACACCATCTCGGAGCAGCTCTCCTCGGCCGCCGAACAACTCGCCGCGCAAGTCGAACAGGCTTCACGCGGCACCGACTTGCAACAGGAACGCGTGGCCGAAACATCCACCGCCATGGAACAGATGAACGCCACCGTGCTGGAAGTCGCCAAAAATGCCTCCGATGCCGCCGAAAACGCCGATAATGCCAAGCAGCAGGCGCAGGACGGAGCCAACATC
This sequence comes from Desulfovibrio oxyclinae DSM 11498, assembly GCF_000375485.1. NCBI lineage: Bacteria > Pseudomonadati > Thermodesulfobacteriota > Desulfovibrionia > Desulfovibrionales > Desulfovibrionaceae > Desulfovibrio > Desulfovibrio oxyclinae. Next base: position 47,824 of record NZ_AQXE01000015.1, read on the forward strand.
GTGGAGCAGGTGGTTCGCGCCATCAACCGCATCGAAGCACGCTCCGAGCAACTCAGAAACAGCATGAGCACCCTCGGAGAACAGGCCGACGGCATCGGCACCGTCATGCAGGTTATAGAAGACATCGCCGACCAGACCAACCTGCTCGCGCTCAACGCCGCCATTGAAGCCGCCCGCGCAGGCGAGGCGGGACGAGGCTTCGCAGTCGTCGCCGACGAAGTCCGCAAACTGGCCGAAAAGACCATGGCCGCCACCAAGGAAGTGGGACAGGCCGTTCGGGATATTCAGGACGGTGCCAGAGAAAACCTCGAATCCACCGAAGAGGCCGTCGCCGCCATCACCGAAGGTACCGAACTCGCCGGAAAGGCCGGAGCCTCCATGACCGAAATCCAGGCGCTCGTGGAACAATCCGCAGATCAGGTCCGAAACATCGCCACCGCCGCGGAAGAACAGTCCGCCACCAGCGAAGAAGTCAACCGCGCCACGGACGAGATCAACACCATCTCCTCCGAAACCGCCCGAGCCATGCAAGAGTCGCGCGAAGCCATCGAATCGCTCGCCGCACAGGCCTCAAAACTGCAACAGCTCATCGAACGGATGCAGGAATAAACGAAGGCCTTCGTTTTCAACGACAGACAATACAGACAAGTAAAGGGCGGGCCCATGGGCCCGCCCTTTACTTGTGCCTCCGGCGGCCCTTCGGGTACCCTCCGGGGGCTTAAGAACCCTTTTGCAAAAGGGTTCTTAAGAATCTCCCAAAAACATTTGTGTTGCCAAGCCGCACTCGGCTTTCCGAAAGCTAAGGTGCGGAGGCGGCTTGGCGTATATGCTGACGGCGGTTTTTTAGCTCTGAGGGATATGACGAACCTAAGCAGCTCCAAACCGTGCAGCCATGACACATTGAACACAAATTCCCGTCAGCGGGTTTGCAGCTGGAACGCGAGTTATGCGGCCGCATGAACCCGGCAGCTGCAAGCCCGCTGACAACGCAGGGATTCCAAAGGGGGCCCGCCCCTTTGGTCCGCCTGAGGGGCCCGCCGGAGGCATTGTCGTTTATACCATTTGCAGGTTTCGGCCTGTTGGCCGACCTTCCTTTTTGCTTGCGCAGAAAAAAGAAGGCAAAAACTGCGCTTGTGGGGGAACGCCGCCGCTCTCGGCGAGAGGCTCTATGACGCGGTCACTGCTCCTGGAGAAATGTTTGTGCCTACAAACATCACCCGGACCTGCGTGACCGGTCAAAAGAGCCTCTATGCCTCGATCGGCATTGCTGCGGTACTTGGTTGGCGGGAGTAGAAGCTTTGTTGGAAGTNCAGGTGGGAAGTCTGTGGGCTGACGGAATCCCGCTTAACTCAGTTCTGCTANGGAAGCTCGTCAGCCAAGACGCACAGAACATAGATTCTCGTCAGCGGGGTTGCAGCTGGGACGCGGGTTGTGCGGCCGCATGACCCCGGCAGCTGCAAGCCCGCTGACAACTCAGGGATTCCAAAGGGGGCCCGCCCCTTTGGTCCGCCTGAAAGGCCCGCCGGAGGCACACCAAAAAGGGGCGCGGTAAAACCGCGCTCCTTTTTTCTGAAAAGATGGTGCTTCCTAAATGCCGAGTTCGTTCTTGAGGTACTGGAAGTCGATATTTTCTGCCACGAGGTCGGCGCCCTGTTTGATTTTGATGGCGTCGCGCAGTTTGTGGCGAGAGAGTATGGAGTCCATTTTCTTGGCGACGGAGTAGGTATCTTCGCGCACCATGATGATGGGTGTTTCGAGCACTTCGGAGCGGGTGAGGATGATATCGTTGGGGTAGAGGTTTCCTGTGAGCACGAGGCAGGGGCAGTCGCCTTCGAGGGCCACGAGCTGCACGTCGGAGCGGTCGCCGCCAACGATGATGGCGGAGTTTTTCTTTTTGCGGAAGTGGGTCATGAAGTTTTCGACCTGCATGGTGCCGATAAGGAAGCTTTCGACGACGCGATCCGCCTTGTTGTGTGCGGAGATGATCTTGCCGCCGAGGCGGTCTGCGAGGTCGCCTACCTTGATGGCGCCCATGAGGGGGTCTCTGGGGATGACGCCGAGGACCTTGATGCCGCGCCGTTCGAAGAAGGGTGCGAGCAGCTGGTTGACTTCTTCCATGAAGTGCGGGGGCACGTCGTTGAGGATGACGCCTGCGAGCTGGTCGCCGAGGTGTTCCTTCATCATGGCGAGGTAGTCGTATTTGAACTCTTTTTCGAAGCGGTCGATGATGACTGCCTTGATGCCGAGCTTCTTGATGATGGTGACGGCGTCGGTGTCGCAGTATTTGCCGGAGTACATGGAGCCGGAGCCTGCCACGAGGGTCAGGTCGCGGTCCTTGGAAATGTTCTGGTAGCAGTCGGCGATGCGGTCGGAGAGGCCGTCGATCTTGCCGGTGAAGGCTTTGACCTTGAAGTCCTGGGTGACCACGACGGGGGTGACCATTTCGGGATCCTGTTCGAGGCCGAGGATGTCCTGCACGAAGAGGGCGTCCTCGTCGCCGAGTTTGCCGTCGGATTCCACGGGCATGGCGCCGACGGGCTTCATGTAGCCGATGTTCAGCCCGTCCTTGAGGAGCTTTTGGCCGATGCCCATGACGATCATGTTCTTGCCTGAGTAACCGCTGGTGGAACCTATGTAGAGACCGGGCATTGCATGCATCCTTTGTTGTTTCGGTTGGCGCCGGATCAGTGCGTGGCGCTTTCCATTCTTTCAAGCATGTAGCGCATCAGTCGCGCGGTTGGCAAGGCTCGCCGAGCACGACGCGTATTCCGGTGACGAGTGCCCCTTCGGGACCGGCTATGACGGGGTCGAGTTCGGCTTCGAGCACTTCGGGGAAGTCGTTTGCGAACTGGGACATGGTCAGGACGATATCTTCGAGGGCCTTGAGATCGGCGGCCTTCTTGCCTCGTGCGCCCTGCAGCAGGGGGAACAGGCGGATTTCGCGGATCACGGCCTGTGCTTCCTGTACGGTGAGCGGGGCGATGCGGTAGGCTCTATCGCCGAGAAATTCCGCTGACGGGCCGGACATGCCGAATTCGAGCAGCGGGCCGAACTGCGGGTCCTGCTTGATGCGCACGGTGCATTCCGGGGCGTTTTCGGGGCCCATGGATTGAACGAAACAGCCGGAGACGTGCGCGTCCGGTCGGTTGCGGGTGGTGGCGGAGGTAATATCGAAAAAGGCCTGCCGCACATCGTCGGGGGTGTGCAGGGCGAGCCTGACGCCGCCGAATTCGCTGATGTCGCCCACGCCTTCGGCCACGAGCTTGAGAACTACGGGATAGCCGATTTTCTTGGCGTGCTTCACGGCCTGATCCGCTGTGCGGGCCAGCTTGGTTTCGGGCACGGGCAGTTCGTAGGCGTAGGCTACGTCAAAGGCCTGCGGACCGGAGATTTCGCTCAGGCCGATGTCGCGCATGGATTTGAAGACTTTCTCGGCCTTGCCCCGGTCGCGGCGGAAGCATATTTCCACCGGGTACTGCCGGGTCTGCCAGCGCCACTGGGTGTACATGGCGTCTGCGGCGGCAACGGCGGGCTCGGGATAAGCGTAGCAGGGAATGCCGGATTCGAGCAGGAAGTCGCGGCCCGGGCCGACTTTTTCGTCGCCCATGAGACAGGCGAAAAATGGTTTGTCGGAGTTTTTGGAGACCTCGGCGATGATCTGTGCGGTCTCCATGATCTCCGCGGATGCCGTCGGCGTGAGCAGCGCGAGGACGCTGTGCGTGGCCGGGTCTTCGGCCACGGCTTCCAGAGCGGCCTTGTAGCGGTCTGCGCCCGCGTCGCCGATGATGTCGATGGGATTGTAGAGGGCCGCGTAGGACGGCAGGGCTTCGCGTAGTTTCTCCAGTGTGGCGTCGGAGGGTCGGGGCAGTTCGAGATCCGAGTTCTCGCAGGCGTCAGCGGCGAGGATGCCGGGACCGCCGGAGTTGGTGACCACGGTCAGGTTCGGACCCTTGGGCAGCGGCTGTGTGGAGAAGGCACGGGCGAGATCGAAAAGCGAGTCGAGCCCGTCGGCCACGATGATGCCGGACTGTTTGAACGCAGCGGTGCAGGCGGCTTCGGATCCGGCCACGGCACCCGTGTGGCTGGAAACGGCGCGGGCACCTGCCTGCGTGACGCCTGCCTTGATCATGATGACGGGCTTGTGCCCGGTGACGCGGGCGGCGGCGTTCATGAAGTCGCGGCCGTTGTCGAGGGATTCGAGGTAGCCGATGATGACCGAGGTGGCGGGGTCGTCTCCGAGGGTCTCAAGGGCGTCGGCCTCGGTGATGCCGGCCTTGTTGCCGAGGCTCAGGAAGCGGGAAAAGCCGATGCCGTTCTCCAGCGACCAGTCGAGCACGGATGCGCAGAGGGCGCCGGACTGGGAGAAGAAGCCGATGTTGCCGGGCATGGGTGCGTCCTGCGCGATGGAGGCGTTGAGCCCGGAGGACGCGTCGATGATGCCGAGGCTGTTGGGGCCGAGCAGGGTGAAATTGTACCGCGCGGCCATCTCCGCCATTTTCAGTTCCAGTGCCAGCCCGTCGCGGCCGGTCTCGCGGAATCCGGCGGAGAGCACGGCTATGGCGCCCACGTGGGCATCGGCCAGCTCGCGCATGGCGTCGAGCACCTTGTCGCGCGGCAGGCATATGACGCCGAGGTCGGGCGGCCGGGGCAGGTCGGCACAGGAGGTGAAGACGGGCAGATCGCGGATGGTTCCGCCTGCGGGATTGACTGGAAAGATTTTCCCCTTGTATCCTGCGGCCTGCAGGTTGGCGACCACGAGGTTCCCCAGTTTCGAGGAACTGCGCGATGCACCCACCACGGCCACGGAGTCCGGGTGGAAAAGAGCTTTGGACCTGTCGACGGAAATCATCATAAATTTAGGATCTCTTGTGAATATATCATGTCTTGAGGCATCTATCCACTATCGTTTCAGCCAAGTCAAGCACGCGGAAACCGCGCTGACACACAGTTCCTACGCCAATGAGTCCGGCGGAGGCGACCATAACGAACGACTTGAGTATCTTGGAGATGCGGTGCTGGAGCTGTGCATTTCCGAAGAGGGATTCAAGCGTTATCCCGACGCTCCGGAGGGCATTCTTACGCGCATCCGCTCGGACCTTGTCAAGGAGGAAAGCCTTGCGGTCATAGCCAGAGGCATTTCCCTGCACGAGTATATCCTTTTGGGCAAGGGTGAGGAGCGCCAAGGCGGGCGAGACCGCGACGCGTTGCTGGCCGACGCGCTGGAGGCCCTGTTCGGCGCAATTTTCCTCGACGCGGGCTTCAATCGGGCGCGCGAGGTCATCCTTGCCATGTTCGAGACCCGCTGGCCGGAAAAGCCTATGCTGCCGGTCCGCAAGGACTACAAGAGTCGCCTTCAGGAAGTGACGCAGCGGCTGTTTCAGGACCGTCCCCTTTACGTATTGACCGGAACGCGCGGTCCCGAGCATCAGAAGATTTTCGACGTGGAGGTGACCATCCCCGACGGACGGACCTTCGACGGCTCCGGCTCCGGCGTGAGGCGCGCGGAACAGCACGCGGCCAGCCGCGCCCTTGAAGCGCTCGGGGAACCCTTCGACTAGGCGGACGCCACCGCCACCAGCCGCTCCAGCATGGTCAGCACCGAGCGCCATGCCTGCGGGCGGAAGTCGCCGTTTTCCAGCATCATGTGGGCGAGCCCGTTGAACGGGCGCATTTCTCTGGGACTCTCGGACCAGAAGGACTCGTTCAGCAGTTCGCCTTTTGCCACGCCATTGCGGAACTGCCTGCCGGTTTCGGACAGGTGGGAGAGCAGGCGTGTGGTTTCTTCCGGGGCCAGTTCCCGTGCCCGTCCCAGTGCTTTTTCAGGATGGTCTTGCGACCATAATCCGAAATGATGGCCGAAAAAGCCCTGCCAGAATCCCGAAAGCAGCCGGTCCTCGTCGGGGCGGCATTCAGTCTCGCACAGCGGCTCCAGATGATACAGGCCGTGCCCGTTGCGCGCGGTGCGGAACAGTTCCAGTCCGGGCAGGCGCATCCGGGCAAGCTGGTCGGCTCGTGCACCGCGGGCCATGCGGTGGGCGAGGGCGGCGATTCGCTTGGGGTCGAACGGGTCGCGGCATTCGAGGCTGTCCTTGACGCAGACCCAGCACCCCTTGGCGCAGTCCAGATCCGAGCGCAGCACGTAATGTCCGGGCTGGAACGGTCCGGTCTCCCACGGATTCACGTTGCCCATGCTCAGGTTCAGGCATTTGAGACCGGTCCACGCCGCCAGATGCATGGGGCCGGTGTCCGGGGTGATAAACAGAGCCAGCGTCTGGCCCACCGCGCCGAATTCGTCAAGGCCGAGCTTGCCGCAAAGGTTGAGCGCCGGGGCCTTGGCCAGTCGCTCCACTTCCCTGCCCAGTTCAATTTCGGCCGGTCCGCCGAAGAGCACCGGACGAAGTCCCCGATTGAGCAGGGCGAGCACCAGTCCGGCCCAGAAGCGTGCGGAGGGGCGTTTTGCCGGTTCGCTGGCTCCCAGAAAGAATCCTACCCGTGTCACATCGTCCGGCAGGGTGCGGGGGCCGTCGAAGCGCGTCTCGGCCATGCGTCGCAGCGGGATGCAGTCCAGCGCGTTCAGGTCGGCCCAGTGAAAGCGGTTGTAGCGGTTGTTGCGTACGAGCGAGCTACGATACATTTGCCAGTTGCCATGCACGTGGCGCACGCCCTGCGCATCCATGGACGGGCCGAATCGTTCCTCGGTTGCAAGGTCGTGGCATAGGCATGCGGCCTTTTCCTGAATGCTCAAATTGATCACGGCGCGGTACTGCCGCTTTTTGAGCACGTCCACACCGCTCCACGGGATGTACGTGACCTTCGGCGAGACGGGCATCAGGGGGCGGAAAAATGATTCCTCGGCCGCCACGAGAATCTCGCGGCCCGGATATTCGCGGCTAAGCCAGAGAAAGAGCGGGAACGACAGAATCAGGTCGCCCATGCGCTGCATCTGGAGCACGAGGACGGGTTTGTCCATGCGGCGCGTCTCCGTCTATCCGAAGGTTGCCCGCATATGTTCGATGAGCGAAGCCATGCGGTGGTCGTAGGTATGCTCTGCCAGAACCCGCCTGCGCCCTGCGTCCGCGATCCGTTGTCGGGCCTGCGGATCCGCGAGGTAGCGTTCCAGCAGTTCGGGTATTTCGTCCTTGGTGCGATAGGCGATCACTTCCGTGCCGGGCTCGAAGAGGTCTTCGAGTCCCATCCGGTCGTCGGTGAGCAGAAACGCTCCGCAGCAGGGCACGTCGAACACGCGCTGGTTCACGGCCCCCTTCATCTGGCGGCTGGTGCAGTTGAAGTTGATCTCGCTGACAGGGTAGAACGAGGGGAGGTCGTCGTAGTAGCTCAGTTCCTTGTGATACCGCCACCCCTTCACGTGCTTGAACAGTTCGGTCCAGCCCTTGTCGCCCACGAGTAGCGGGTTGAAGGGCATGGTCCGCGCGATGCAGTCGCGCCGGTACAGGCAGGTGGCCAGCCACGTGATGTAGGTCTCGTAGGCCAGCTTGCGGCCGGGCTCGATGGCATTCAGCTCGGCGCTCAGGTCGGGCCGGACGCGGGCGATGAACGCCCTTGCCGTGCGCTCCTTGGCCTCCACGAATTCCTCGGCCAGATCGAAGCTCGCCTCCACCAGTGAGAAGGAAGGTTGCGCCGCCACGAAGCGGCGTTCAGTCTTGGTCTTCATGGAATTGCCCACAAAGGACACGCGCGCCCGCCATTCGTCGGGAACGGAACGGTCGCCGGGCACGAAGCGTGTGGCGTCGCAGCCCAGAGGCAGATGATGGACGGTGTCGAAGCCGAAATCCGCCAGCGGGGCCACCGTATCCACGTCCCACGTGAACAGGGCCGTGCGGCAACCGGTAAGGTTTCGGTAGGTGTCCAGAATGAGAAAGGGGCTGTCCACAAACCATGAGGCAAGTGGAATATCCGCTTCGTCCAGCAGCTTCGCCAGCACGCCCTCGTGGTCCACGCCGAGGTGGTTCACCGTGAGTACGAAGTCCGGTTTGAAATCGTTCAGGGTGTCGCGGACCGTGGTCACGAAGGTGTCGAGGTCCATCTCCTTGGTCCCGAAATCCAGCAGCCTGCACGGCACTTCCAGCCTGTTCAGGGCTGCCAGCACCTCTCCGAGCAGAAAGTACTGGCTGGTCATAAGCAGGATTCTGGGCGGATTTTCAGGCAACTTCGGCGGGTTGTATCCTTCCGGGTAATTCATGATTTGAGGTGTACCCCCGCAGGCCCTATATGTCCATAGGTTGGGCGTAAAACCGACAGGAGGAAAAAGCTGCCTCCGTATGTGTGTTTGTAAATGTCTGTAATGTTATACAAAATTTTTGGCACGGTACTTGATTGCATCCGAGGCAAAGGAGTCCGAGATGCAGAATGTTCCCATCAGCGAGCAGCACAAGAATGCGGCCACCAAGTGGCAGTCCGAAGCGGTGAAGAACGTCAACGCCGACATTGGCGGCAATCTGTTTGACGAACTGCTTCTGAAGCAGGCCGAAGTGGTCAATGAGGATTGCGCCACCGCCACCGTGGCCGCCAACGACCAGATGGCCGAGACCGCTTCAAAGGCGGTTGACGACAGGGCCGAAGATTCGCGCGAGCATGAAGTGGGCGAATCTGCCGTTGAAGCGGCCGAAAAGGAGCGCGCGGAAAACCGTCAGGACGAGGTGCCGCCCAAAAAGGCCGCCGAGGAGCGCATGACCGAAGAGGATGTCCGCAATCTTGAGGAAGACCTCAAGGAATACGGGCTGTCCGAAGAGGAAATCCGCGACCTTGAAGAGCAGGCCGCCAGTGAGGAAGGCCTGACATGGGGCCAGTTCGTCGGTTTTCTCTCCCAGAAGATGCAGGGCATGAAGGGCGTTTCCCTGAGTGATGAACAGGTCAAGGGGCTCAACTCCTTCCTGAACAAGCTCGGTTTCGACGCCAAGGGCGCCGAAAAGGTCCTGAACATGCTCCGCAACGGCGACACCGAAAAGGCCCTCGACGCCATCCAGCAGAAGCTGGCCGCCATGGGCGACGATGCCAACATCAAGCTCGACAAGAACGAGATTGAAGCATTCGTTTCCGCCATGAGTCTCTCCAAGGAGGCTTCGGCCAAATTGCGCGAACTCATGGGCAAGGCTCAGGCTCCCAAGGACCTGCGTGAAGCGTTTGCCGGACTCCGCGACGAGCTCGACCGCATGGACGCCAAGGATGTCAAGCTGGTCCGGGCCGTGAGCGATGCCCTGAAGGAAGCCACTGACGAAGGGAAGAATCAGGGCCACGCCGCCAAGCATCTCGGCGCCGACGTGGACATGCGCCAGCGTCTGGCCATGAACGAGCGCGGCAACAACGGCGGCATGAACGCCAACACCGGACAGAAGGACAGCCGCGACGCGGCCATGGAGTCCTTCATGCAGCAGTCCGGCGAGGGCGAGAGCGAAGGGGACGACTTTTCCTCTTGGAAGTCCTTCTTCTCAAGACTTCGCGAGGATCCCACCGGCGGCGGCCAGAGCCGTCTGCGCAACGCGGTGAAGACCTCCAACGAGTTTGCTGCGGCGCAGAACAGCGCATCCGCCAAGAGCGATACCGCCCAGACCATGACCGAGCGCACCGCCGCTCCGCGCATGGCCAAGCAGGTGGAGAACGCCTTCATCAAGAATCTTGGGCAGGGCAACAAGCAGCTCACCGTCCAGCTGAATCCCGAAAATCTGGGCAAGCTGCACGTGGTGCTCCAGAGCCGTGGCGACGAAGTCCGTGCCGTAATCCGTGCCGACAACCCCGAAACCGCCCGCATGCTCACCGACCAGCTGGAGAGCATCCGCAACTCGTTGCAGGAGCAGGGGGTCAAGGTTTCCCGGCTGGAAGTTCAGACCGGGCTTGGCGGAAGTCAGGACGGCATGAACTGGTTTGGTGAGCAGGGGCACAATATGGCGAAAAATCAGGAAGAAGCTGCAAGACTGCGCGATCGGATGCGCATGATGCGCGGCGATGCCGAAGCTTTGGCACGGGATGTGAACAATCCTGAGCAACGGGCAAATCTTACCCAACAGGGTCTGCACGTGGTTGCCTGATTCAGGAGGAAGAAATCATGTCGTACGTTGATACCGGTCATATTCTCGGTTCTCAGGAGCGCCGTCTGGCGGAAGCCAACACTCCTCAGAAGGAATCGGACATCAGAAAGGATGATTTCCTGACGATTCTGGTTGCGCAGTTGACGCATCAGGATCCGATGAACCCGATGAAGGACACCGATATGACCTCGCAGCTTTCCGAGTTTTCCCAGCTCGAACAGCTGACGAACATCAACACCGGCATCGAGTCCATGATTGCCTCCCAGACCAAGAACGACATGTTCGATGCGGTTGGCTACATGGGCAAGGACGTGACCGCCCAGGGCTACAAGGTGAGCAAGGGCGACGGTGAAGTCGCCAAGATTTTCTATGGAGCCGGCGAAGCCGTCTCCAAGATCAAGCTGAACATCTACGATCAGGACGGCGCCATTGTGCGCACCGTCGAGATGGGCAGCAAGCAGGCAGGTTCCTACGAATATGAATGGGACGGCCGCAACGACGCGGGCGAGGAAGTCCCCGACGGCATCTATTCCGTCGGCATCCTCGCCGAAGACACCAACGGCGAACCGGTCATGATGCAGACCGAGATCGCGGGCAAGGTGTCCGGCGTCGTCAACGAGCAGGGACAGGTCTTCCTGCGTCTCGAAGACGGACGGTACATCAACTTCGCCAACGTCAAGGAAGTCGTTGACCCCGCAAAGGTCGATGAATCCGCCGACGGTGGCGACGGCAGTACCGGAAGCGACGGAGAAAGCGGAAGCGACGGGGATGCTTCCGCGGACGCGTAGGCAGATCGAACAGAAGGCATAATCGGAGAACCTCAGGAGGTTTACCATGGGTCTTACCGCATCGCTGTATTCCGGCATTACGGGCCTCAACGTCAACGGGGAACGGATGACGGTCATCGGCAACAACCTTGCCAACGTGAACACCACAGGCTTCAAGGCGTCCCGGATGCATTTCGAGGACCTCATGAGTCAGGACGTTTCCACGGCCAACGGCTTCGGTCAGGTGGGTCGCGGAGTTCGCGTGGCGGCAGTATATTCCGACTTCGGACAGGGCGCTTTCGAGTCCACTTCCGAAACCACGGACATGGCCATCTCGGGCGAAGGCTTTTTCATGGTCTCGCCGAAAACCACGGACGAGGATCTGTACACCCGCGCCGGAGCGTTCCGCTTCGACAAGGACGGATATCTCGTGGACCCGCATGGTTACGTGGTGCAGGGATGGGAAGTGGAGCGGTCCACCGCATCGGTGGCGAGCGCGTCCGTGTCCAACCTGGCGCAGACCGCGTCCACGCGCATCGTGGGAACGCCCACCGATGTGCGCATCGAGAATTTCCAGTCACCGCCGCAGGTGACCACCAACATCAACATGGTCAGTAACCTCGACCCCACTGCGGGGGACAGGACCACCGGCGGCACCAACCCGGGCGAGAGCCCCTACTTCGCGCTGCAGAATGCATGGAACGGCCAGAACGAGCCGCCCCTTGCCACGGGCGGTTACGGGTACAGCTCCACCATCAAGGTTTTTGACGAAGTGGGCGCGCCGCACAACGTCACGGCGTATTTCGACCAGGTCACCCTCTCCAATGCGGGTGGCGACACGGTTTGGGAATACATCGTGACCTGCCAGCCGAACGAGGACGGCCGCATTCTTTCCGGCCAGAACGGTCTGAGTACCCAGATGGCGAACACTTCTGCCGCAGGGCTGCTCATGGCAGGCACCATGACCTTCCGTCAAGGTCAACTGGTGGGGCAGAGCGCCTTCACGCTCAAGAGCAACGGCGGTTCCGACCCCAAGTCGCTGGATGACTGGTCGCTGGCCGACATGTCCGTCAACGGCTACCCGCTGTTCACCGCCAACTTCCTCGGCATCTCCAACGCCAGTGCCACCAACCGGCCGGACGCCAACCCCATCGAAATGAACTTCGGCCTGCGCGCCAAGAACCTTTCGAGCAACGGCGGCATCCCGCACAGCCTCGGCTGGGATACCCAGATCGGCAGCCTGCCTTCCAACGCGGCAGCCATGACCACGAGCATCAGCAACACCGGTCGCCTGCCCAACATGAACAACGTGGAAATATCGGCGCTGGCAACGCAGAGCTTCGATACCGGCGGCTCGTCCACCATCTTCCAGAGTCAGGACGGCTACGCCGCAGGCGTGCTCCAGAACATGTCCGTCTCCCGCGACGGTGTCCTCTCCGGACGCTACTCCAACGGGCAGGTCATCGAGCTGTACGCCGTGACGCTGGCGACCTTCTCCAACAAGTGGTCCCTGCGCCGCGAGGGCGGCAACCTGTTCTCCGAAACGCGCGACTCCGGTCCGGCGCTCACGGGACAGGCAGGCGCCGCGGGCAAGGGCACCGTGGACGGCAACTCGCTCGAAATATCCAACGTGGACATGGCAAACGAGTTCGTCCGCATGATCTCCACCCAGCGGGGCTTCCAGGCCAACACGAAGGTCATCACCTCCGCGGACTCCATGCTCAGTGAAGTCATCGCCATGAAGCGCTAAACAGACCCATGACGAAGAAGCCGTAAACGACGGACTCCTTCTCCGATGCCGCCTCCGTCTCCCCGCGGGGGCTGATAGAAAGCGGGCCTTCCGGATTCCCCAACCGGAAGGCCTGCATTTTTGTGCCATGCGGGGCATCCGTGCGCACCCCTTTTCTACCCTTTTGCACCTCCCCGAAACGTCCTTGCCGCAGGGGCGCTGGTGAGCGTCAAAAGCTGCCGGGTCACGGCGCTTTCCGATCGGAATTTTCTTCCCGTCACAGGCCGCCGAAACACTGACGCAAAGGCGGCCGATTTTGCCATCCGGCCGGAATAACTGTCTTTTCTAGACTTTGTTTACAGGGTTAGTGGCTTGAAAATATTGAACAAACCCCTGTTGGCACGCGAGATGCTTAAAGAGAGCCAAATGGATTTGCGTAACAACAAGGAGGTTACCGATGTCTCTCGTTATTAACAACAACCTGATGGCCATGAACGCGGCCAGAAACCTTTCGGACGCTTACGGCAACTTGTCCACGTCCACTCGCAGGCTGTCTTCGGGTCTGCGCGTCGGAACCGCTGCCGACGACGCCGCGGGGCTGGCCATTCGCGAGCTGATGCGCTCGGAAATCAACTCCATCAACCAGGGTGTGCGAAACGCGAACGACGCCATCTCGATGATCCAGACCGCAGACGGAGCGCTGCAGGTCATCGACGAAAAGCTCATCCGGATGAAGGAACTGGCCATGCAGGCGTCCACCGGTACGTACAACTCCGACCAGCGTCTGATCATCGACTCCGAGTATCAGGCCATGTCTTCGGAAATCACCCGTATCGCCAACGCCACCGACTTCAACGGAATTTACCTGCTCAACGGAAACCTGTCCGGTCTGGAATCCCAGCACGACGGTTCCGGTCTGAGCGCCACGGGTCCGCTCAAGGTCCACTTTGGTACCAGTAACGACTCGGCGGAAGACTACTACTACATCAAGATCAATGGTGCGAGCGCCTCCGCGCTCGGTCTCGGTCACTCTGCCGCAGACAAGACCACCAACCCCAATGCGGGTAAGACCGTGTCCACGCAGGAACTCGCGCAGCAGGCCATGGATGCCATCAACGACGCGATCATTTCCAAGGACAAGATCCGCGCCGGTCTCGGTTCCCTGCAGAACAGGCTGGAAAATACCATCACCAACCTGCAGATTCAGGCTGAAAACCTTCAGGCTGCGGAGTCCCGCATTTCCGACGTCGATGTGGCGAACGAAATGACGCAGTTCGTCCGCAACCAGATTCTGACCCAGTCGGCAGTCGCCATGCTGGCTCAGGCAAACTCGCTGCCTCAGATGGCCATGCAGCTCATCGGCGGGTAATACCGCTAGCGACAGACGAGGGGAAATCGGAAGCCGAAGTGGCGCAGGAAGCGCCCTTCGGCTTCCGTTTTTTTGTGGGATCCGACCGGGGTGCCGCGTCAGCGGCTCAGAAGAAGAGACGCGTCAAAGTCGTACAAGGCGTAGCGGACCCGGATCGCACTCCCGGCGAACCGACGGGCATTATCCGTCGCGCGTCGGGCGAGGCTCTCCAGCAGGGCGGGGAACGCGTCGCTGCCCTTGAGCATGTCGAAGACCTGACGGGCGGTGTTCGCCCCTTCGATGGCACCGAGCATGTCCGCCGGGACGCCCGCTTCCCTGCAATGGTCGGCAAGAAGCCCGAAGTCCACGGGATGCGTCTTGGCGTGAGTGTACTCCAGCCCCTGTGCCTGCTTGACCAGTTTACCCGGAAACACCGCCCACCATACTTCCTGAAATGACCGCAAGGCCGCTTCCTGCATGGAAAAGGCGAAGAAGTCGGCAGCCTGTACCAGAGCTTGTTCCGAGGTGTCGGGATGATGCATCAGGTGATATTTCTCAGAACGGCGACCGGTGGTGAAGACCGGAACCAGCACGCCGGTGGCGCGGGCCACGTCCAGCGCTTCGCGGATCGAGGCCTTCCACGAGTCGTGGGAGTATGGCTTGACGATGCCCTGCGTGCCGAGGATGGAGATGCCGCCGGTTATACCGAGCCTCGGGTTCATGGTGGCCTTGGCCAGCCGTTCGCCCTCGGGCACTTCAATGGTGATCGCAAGGCCTTGCGTTTCCTGCTCGGCAAGAACTTCCCGGACCGAGGCCAGAATCTGTTCGTGCGGGACCGGGTTGATGGCGGGGTTGCCGACAGCCACGGGCAGGCCCGGAAGCGTCACGGTGCCCACGCCCGTTCCACCCCTTATGATGACGTCCGTATCGGCAAACGAGACCACGGCGTGAATTTCTTGGCCGTCGGTGACATCGGGGTCATCACCAGAATCCTTGACCACCACGGCGCGCGCGGCGGAGCCTTCCATGCGGCAGTCGTGCAGCGGCACTTCGATGCGCCCGCCGCCGGGCAGGGGGACGTCCACGGATTCCGGCCGATTGCCGGACAGCAGCAGGACAGCCGCGGCTTTTGCCGCGGCCGAGGCGCAGGTGCCGGTGGTGATGCCGGTGCGCAGTGCGGTCATGTATGGATGGTCCTTATTTGACCTTCTTGGGCGGTTCGTACATGTGCACGCTCGCCAGCCGTGCGATGTTCTCGATCATGTTGCCGAAGATCAGCGTATGGAACGGGTAGACCGCGTACCAGTAAAGCAGCCCAAACAGGCCGCGCGGCATGAAGCTGGCGTTCATGCGCAACTCGACAGCCTTTTCCCAGAGCGGTTCGATGCGAAATTCAAGCAGCGCTTCGCCGGGAAGGCGCATCTCCGCCTTGAGGAGCAGCCGCTTCTTGTCTCGTACATCCNCCACGCGCCAGAAGTCGAGGGCGTCGCCGATGCGTACGGAGTCCGGGTCGGTCCTGCCGCGCCGCAGTCCCGGGCCGCCCAGCAGCCGGTCCAGAAATCCCCGGAACCGCCACAGCGGATCACCGAAATACCAGCCCGCTTCGCCGCCGATGTGCTCGATGACATCCCAGACCTTATCCACGTCGCCCTGAAGCCGGGCCACGTATTTGTCGCGAAAGACCGTGCCGCCCGCGTAGGAGGCGTCGCCCTCGGCGGACCATTCCGGAACGCAGGCGTCGCCGGTGTCGAAGCAGTGGGTGTCCACCTGCATCTGATTGGTGCGGGCGATGGCGAACTTGATGGCGTCGCGGCAGGAGACGAGGTCCTGCGGAATCATGTCGCGGATGCGGTTGTCGCGGCAGATGACCTCGTTGGCAAGCCCTTCCGCCAGCGGCCGGGCCAGCCCCATGGGCACCGGGGTCACGAGGTTGATCCAGTACGAGGAAAGTCTGGGTGTCATGACGGGCAGGGAGATCAGCCGCTGGCGGCCCAGCCCCGCTTCCTGCGTGTAGATCTGAAACAGTTCGGCATAGGAAAGAATGTCCGGCCCGCCGATGTCCAGCGTCTGGCCGATGGTCTCCGGGGTGTCGAGGCAGCCCGCGAGGTAGCCGAGTACGTTGCGGATGCTGATGGGCTGCGCCTTGGTGTTGACCCAGCGCGGGGTGACCATCACGGGCAGCCGGTCGCACAGGTAGCGCATTATCTCGAAGGACGCAGAGCCGGAGCCGAGGATCATGGCAGCGCGCAGGATGGTGGTGTCGGCGCAGCCGAGCTTGAGGATGCGGCCCACTTCGGCACGCGAGCGCAGGTGATGGCTCAGTTCCGGGCCGTCCTGCGATTCTTCGCCGAGGCCTCCGAGGTAGATAAACCGCTTCAGTCCCGCCTCGTTGGCCGCTTCCACCGCGTTGTAGGCGGCTTCACGGTCCGCTTCGGCAAAGTCGTGCTTTGCGGACATGGAATGGACCAGATAGTACGCTGTTTCGCACCCCTGCATGGCTTTGCGCAGGCTTTCCTCGTCAAAGAGGTCGGCTTCTACCGCTTCGAGGTTCTCATGGTCGCCCCACGAGCGCGCGGTGATCTTGGCGGTGCTGCGCCCTGCCGCACGAACCTTCCAGCCTCTGGCAAGCAGCATGGGCACAAGCCTGCCGCCCACGTAGCCGGTGGCGCCGAGCACCAGAACCGGCGGTGCGTCCTTGGTTTCGCTCACACTATTCCCCCAGGTATTCCTTGCGGGTTATCCAGCCGCGTTCGCGCATGCACTTTTCCCACGCGGAATAGGACTTCTCGTGCTCGACGAAGTCCACTTCGTCGCGTTGCATCTCGTCGTCGTACTGTGGCTCGCGCTGGCCCACCTCGTTCATCTGCGGATGCTGCTCTTCGGCGAAACGGTGACAGATCTTGCTGTCCTGTTCGAAGATGGCGTCCTCCTTGCGCGGGTTGGAGATGTTGGGATTCACCCAGTCCTTGCCGCAGCCGCTCAGGGCGAAGGCGGTCAAAAGCAGTGCGCAAAGGGGCAGAATGGAACGGTGTCGGGTCATGCTTCGCCTCCAAAGGGTCTTGAAATTACGATAATGCCGGAAAACAATACTTTCGCAATGATTTCTATTTGTCAGGGAACCTCTCGGTGCACAGCTCACCGGCCGCGCCCCAGTTCTCCTTGGAGACCTCGTCGATGATCACGGTCACGGCTTCGGGGGGACAGCCCAGAATCCGGCAGGTCTCGCGCGTGGTGGACTCCACGAAATCGCGCTTGGTCTCCTTGTCGAGTCCTTCCCATGTTTCGAGCCTGAGAATCGGCATAGCTCCCCCTTAAGAACGGTAGTCCGCGTTGATGGAAACGTATTCCTTGGACAGGTCCGAGGCCAGCAGGGTGTATTCGCCCTGTCCCGCGCCGAGGCTGATGCCTATCTTGATGTCGGTCTCGGCCATGACGGGCTTGAGCAGGGCATCCATGTCGCCTTCCACCGGACCGCCGTTCTCGTAGACGGTGATGCCGCCGATGCTCAGTACGAGGTTTTCGGGATTGAACATGGCTCCGGAGCGTCCGGCCGCGGCGGTGATGCGCCCCCAGTTGGGATCGCAGCCGAACAGGGCGGTCTTGACCAGCGGAGAATGTCCCACGGCCCGTGCCACCAGTTCCGCTTCCTCGTCGTTCTTGCCGCCGTCCACGGTGATATGCGCCACCTTGGTGCCGCCTTCGGCGTCATGGACAATGCTGTACGCCAGATCCTGACACACGTGCAGCAGTGAGTGGTAGAGCAGGTACAGATCGTTATCACTCTCGGCCTTCACGTCGGTTGCGCCGTTGGCGAGGCCCATGACGCAGTCGTTGGTGCTGGTGTCGCCGTCGATGGTGATGTGGTTGAAGGTCTTCATGGCGGCCGGGGCCAGCATGTCGCGCCATGCCGAGGGGGCCACGTCCGCGTCGCAGCAGATGAAGCCCAGCATGGTGGCCATGTCCGGGCAGATCATGCCTGCGCCTTTGCACATGCCCATAATAGTGACCTTGCCGCCGGAAAGCGCAACTTCCGCGGAAGCCAGCTTGGGGATGGTGTCGGTGGTCATGATGGCCCGGGCGGCCTCTTCCGGAGTGGCTTTGCCGAGGTTGTCCGCCAGCGCGGGCACGGCCTGTTCCCATTTTTCCATGATGAGCTGCGGGCCGATGACGCCCGTGGAGGCCGGAAGAATCTCGTCCGCCGGGTATCCGGTGGCGTGACTGACCATGTTCAGGGTCTCGCGGCACCGCTTGAGTCCTTCCTCGCCGGTGCTGGCGTTGGCCTGTCCGGAATTGACCAGAAACGCGCTGGCCCGGTCGATGCGGCCGAGCATGGCCTTGCACTGAAGCACCGGGGCGGCCTGAAACAGGTTGCGCGTAAAGACCCCGGCAACGGCGGCGGGGCGGTCGCTGGCGATGAGGGCCAGGTCGTCCCGGCCCTCGTGCTTGAATCCGGCCGCAGCCGTGGCGAAGTGGAATCCCTTGGGTATGAATGTCATATGGTTGCTCCCGTGTCGGGGTTGCGGTCGTTGTTCTCTTATTTCGGTTCCGGTCCGATGACGCCGATTTCACGCAGGACGCTCTTGGTATAGACCATGCGCAGTTGGGCGTGGGCGCGTTCGGTGATCTGCACGTTGGTGGCGAAGAAGGTGGTCTCGGGACCGCGCTCGATCCAGCCGACCATCCATCCGTGCTGCGGCGCGATGCGCTGTGCCCAGCCGCTCTTGGCTCGCATCAGCCAACCTTCGCCGGAGTCGCGGACCATGATCTTCCTGACGAAGTCCATGTGTTCGCGGTTGAACGGCAGTTTATTTGCGTGCAATCGTCGCAGAAAGCCTATCTGCTGTCTGGAGGTGATGCGAAGCGTGCCGTCGAGCCAGAAGGAGTCGATGGCGCCGCCGATGTCCGCGTTGCCGTAGTTGATGAGTTCCACGTAATTACGCATGCGTTCCGGGCCGATACGTCGTGCGATCTTCTGGTAGACCCAGATGGCGGACCAGCGAAACGCCTGCTCCAGCGTCAGGTCGCGGTTCCACGGCTCGAAGCCGCGGTCCTTGCCGTCCCATTCGAAGACTTCGTCAGGCTTCACAACGCCGGACTGGAGCGCGATGAGAGTGTGCGGAATCTTGAACGTGGACGCCGGCAGAAAAGCCATTTCGGCGCGCGGGCCGTTGCGGATGATCCAGTCGCCTTCCTGCATACGGAATATGGCGATGGATTTCTCGGTGGGCGGGATGTCCTGCGGGACCTGGGCTGCCTTTTGCGAGGGCTTGACGGCGGAACATGCGGCAAGGGCCAGCACGGCCGCAAGAAGCAGTATCTTTTTCATGGGCGGTTTCCGGGTAAGGGTTTTCCGACAATGACAGCAAACGTCTAGCAGATATCGCGGGGCAAGCAAAGCCGGAACGTCTTGCATGAGAAGGGGTTTGCCCGTAGGCTGAAAGGCTCCCGAAACCCTTTGAGGAGTCTAGCAATGAAGATTTTGCGCGCAGCAATGCTGCTTCCCGTGCTCTGGATCGCCGCGGCCATTCCGGCATCGGCCGAGGAGGCTCCGCGAGTGGAGCAGTCCGTCTACGTCCCGGCTTACTCGCACGTGTATCAGGGCCCCAAGAGCCGCATCTTCGATCTGGCCATCCTGCTGAGCATCCGCAACGTGGACCGCAGCACGCCCATCACCATCTCGCTCGTGGAGTACTATGACGACCACGGCAACAAGGTCCGCGATTTCCTTGAAGAGCCGATCGTGCTCCAGCCGCTGGAGACCTTCGAGGTCAAGATTCCCGAAAAGAACACGGACGGCGGCTCCGGGGCCAACTTCATCGTGGACTGGGAGGCGGCGCACAGGATCACCGAACCCATCATTCAGGCGGTGATGATCGGCGCGGCCTCGCAGCAGGGGATATCCTTCGTCTGCGACGGCGTGCCGCTGGAGGACTAGCCTTTTGTGCCGAGCTGCTCCAGCAGCAGTTCCCGCGCCGCCTGCTCGTCCAGATTCTTCCCGGTCCAGAGCCGGAACTGGGCCAGCCCCTGATGCAGGAACATCTCCAGCCCCTCGATGGTCCGGCAGCCGGCAGCTTGTGCCTCGCGCAGCAGCTTGGTCCTGAGGGGATTATAGACGATGTCGTAGACCACGCAGCCCTCGGGGAAGCGGTCCGCGTCCCACGGACTGAGGGCTTCCAGATCGCCCGACATGCCAAGGGGCGTGGTGTTGATGATCAGCTCCGGTCGCTCGTCCATACGCGCCTGCCAGTCCACGGCCCGCAGCACGAAGTCGTGGGCGATGATCTCGGCCTTGCTCCGGGTGCGGTTGGCCACGGTGACATTTTCCACATCAAGCTCGCGAAGGGCTGCCGCAGCCGCTCGCGCCGCGCCGCCCGCGCCAAGAATCATGGCGGAACCGGGCAGTTCGTCGAGCTGCCGCAACGGTTCGGCAAGGCCGATCACGTCCGTATTCTCTCCCCAGATATTGCCGTCTTTCCAGAAGAGCGTGTTGACAGCACCCACCGACTTGGCGCGAAACGTCATCTCGTCCACGTACTGCATGACGGTGCGTTTGTGCGGGATGGTCACGCTGACGCCCCGGATGTTTTCGGAGCGGAAGCGGTCCATGAAGTCGCCGAGGTCCTCGGGCGGGGTGGGCCACGCCTCGTAACGGGCGTCGAGGCCGATGGTCTCGAAACCGAAATTGTGAAGGGCCGGGCTCAGGGAGTGCCCGAGCGGCCAGCCGATGATGCCATGGATTTTCGTCATGCAGCCACCATAACCGGAAGCGGATTCAAGCGAAAGAGCGGACGGCGGGGAAAGTGTTTTCAGGTGCCGGCGCATAAAAAAGGCCCGGCATCGTCATGACGATGCCGGGCCTTTGCCTGATGGCTGGAATCTAGCAGCCGCATCCGGAGCCGCAGCCGGAGCTGCAATCGCATCCGCCGCCTGCGGAGATGGGGTTCTCCGAGGCCACCTGAAAACCGTAGTCGTTGGCGTCCACGGTGACGGTGCCGGTCGCGTCGAGCAGTTCCTTCTGCGCCAGCAGGGTGATGTTGTCGAAGGAGAACGCGGAGTCCTCTTCGTTTTTTTCGTCGATGGCCAGCATGAGCTGCGGGCCTGCGCATCCGCCGCCGCCGAGGTAGACGCGGATGGGCTGGGGTTCGTTGTCGCCAAAATGTTCGCGGATCTTTTCAGCCGCGATGTCGGTCAATTTGATCATGTGTCCTCCTTTGGGGTTCCATACAGAGGTAAGCACGCATGAAGGCCCGGTCAAATCGAAAACCGCGATTCATTCCCAGCACAAGAATCCGCAGGTCTGATGCAGTGGTTGCCGCGAGGCGATTATACAAATAACTCCGGTTCGTTACGGGCGGAGAATTTGGTGGTGAGCATGTCCCGGAATCCTTCGACGCGCTCGTGCGTCAGCGAGCGTGCGTCAAAAGGACAGATGCGGGTGCAGGCGCAGCACATGACGCATTTCAGCGCCTCGGTAACCACCTCGTCAGTGACGGTGATGGCCCCCATGGGGCAGGAGCGGGCACATTCGCCGCACAGCACGCAACGCTGCGGGTCGGTCTCCGGGGCAACCTCGTTGGGCTGGGTTCCCTCGCGGTGCGGGCGGTTGCCCGGCAGTTCAAGGTCCGGAAGCGAGGACGGCCTGCCGCGCGAGAGCTTTTCGCGAATCCTGCGGCCGTATTCCTCGGCGAGCTTTTCGTCGTCGAGGTCCGGCCTGCCTTCGGCCACGGGCTTTTCCGGTGTGGCGTAGGAGTGCTCGCCGATGAAGGCGGCCCCGGCCACGGGAATGAAGCCGAGGTCTTCGGCGATGTCCTTGAGTTCCAGCAGCGCGTCTTCATAGTCGCGGTTGCCGTAGAGCACCACGAGGGCTGCCGGACGTCCGTCTCCATAGACGTGCTTGCGCAGCCGCTCGGCAGCGGGCGGGGCCACACGGCCCGCGTAGACTGGCACGCCGATCACCGCCAGTCCCTGTTCCGGGCTGCTGATGGTTTCCAGCTCCCCGGGCGAAGTGAGGTCCGTGCGGGTCACCTCGTCAGGGCCGAGGGTGCGGGCGACGGCTTCGAGGGTGCGGCGGGTGGTGCCGGTGGCCGAGAAATAGATCAGTTCGACGGGTGCGCTCATGATGTCTCCAGCGGTTTTTTCCATGCGTCTGCGTCTTTCCAGAAATCGGGCGAAGGAAAGACCTTCCAGCCGTTGCCGAGGCGCATGGACACAATGGAATCCTCGGTTTTCATGCGTAAGACGACCGATGTTTCGCCCCGGTGTTTCTTGATGAGTTCCTGCAGCGAATCAAGCGCGTCGTCCGTGACCTGATCCTGGCTGAGTTCGATGGGCACGGGCTTGTCGCTGCCGGTGACGTACTTGGCCAGCAGCGAAACCTTTTCAGCCAGAATTTTGGCGGATTTGGGGCCTTCGCCCTCGTCGTCGCGCGAGTCCACCTTGCCTTCGACCATCAGCGGCTGATCCTCAAGGAGCAGTTCCGCGGCCTCGGCATAAACATTGGGCAGCATGGTTACTTCGCCGGTGCAGGTGAGGTCTTCCGCATTGCAGAAGGCCATCTTGTCGCCCTTCTTGGTGATGTGCACCTTGTGGTCGGTGATGATGACCGGAACCTTGACCTCCATGCCTTTCGAGAGCGTCTTGCATTCCTCCAGCGTGTTCATGCGCAGCCGCTTCATCTCGTGACGGTAGGCCAGCAGCGGATGTCCGGTGAGGAAAAAACCGATGACCTCCTTCTCCATGGTGAGCATGTCGCGCTCTTCCCATTCGGGGACGTCGCTCGGTTCGGGACCGGCCATGGCTTCGCCTTCCTTCTGGCCGCCCAGCATGTCCAGCATGTTCAACATGCCGGAATCCTTTTCCTTAGCCTTTTTCTGGCCCAGCGCCACGGCGCGTTCCAGATCCTCGGCAATGGAGGCCCGGGTGCAGCCGAAGCATTCGAACGCGCCGGCCTTGTTCAGCGACTCCAGCACGCGCTTGGTGACACGCTTGAGGTTGATGCGCTCGCAGAAGTCGAAAATGTTCTTGAACTTGCCGTTTTGCTCGCGCTCGGCGGTGATTTCATTGATGGCTTCCTCGCCAACGTTCTTGATGGCGGCCATGGCGTAGAGAATCTCACCGTCCTTCACTGAGAATCGGGCCATGCCGGAGTTGACGTTGGGCGGATTCACTTTGATGTTCATGTCGCGGCAGGCGTTGACGTACATGATGATCTTGTCGGTGTTGCTCATTTCCGAGCTCATGATCGCCGCCATGAATTCCACCGGGAAATGGGCCTTGAGATACGCCGTGTAGTAGGAGACCAGCGCGTACGCCGCCGAGTGCGACTTGTTGAAGCCGTAGGCCGCGAACTGTTCCATGAGGTCGAAGATGTCGTTGGCCGTCTTCTTGGGGATGCCGTTTACCTCGGCCCCTTCAAGGAAGCTCTCGCGGTGCTTGGCCATTTCCTCGGGAATCTTCTTACCCATGGCGCGGCGCAGCAGGTCGCCCTGCCCGAGCGAGTAGCGGCCGAGGATCATGGCGCAGGCCATGACCTGCTCCTGATATACGATGACGCCGTAGGTAGGGGCCAGCGTCTCTTCGAGGGAGGGGTGCAGGTAGGTGACATCCACCTCGCCGTGCTTGCGCTTGATGAACTCGTCAACCATGCCGGAGCCGAGCGGGCCGGGACGGTAGAGCGCGAGCATTGCGATGACGTCCTCGAAACAGTTGGGCCTGAGCAGGCGCAGGTATTTGCGCATGCCCGAGGATTCCACCTGAAATACGCCGTCCGTGTCGCCGGTGCTGTAAATCTCGTAAGTCTTGGCGTCGTCCAGCGGCAGGGTGTCCAGATCCGGGGCCTCACGTCCCTGCTCGCGGATGATGTCCAGGCAGTCCTCGATGACGGTCATGGTGCGCAGGCCGAGGAAGTCGAACTTGATGAGGCCGACCTTCTCCACCTTCTTCATGTCGTACTGGGTCACGACTTCGCCCTTCTTCCCGGTATACAGGGGAAGGTACTCGGTCATGGGCTTTTCCGAGATGACCACGCCCGCCGCGTGGGTGGAGGCGTGGCGCGCCATGCCTTCAAGACGCTTGGAAATGTCGATGAGTTTGGCGACCTTGGAGTCGTCGCGGGTCATTTCCCGCAGCTCCTGTACGCCTTTTGCCGCGTTTTCCACGGTGATCTTGGCCTTGGGAACCCCCAGCAACTGAGCCATGACGCCGGGGTCTTCCGGGATCAGCTTGGCGATGCGGTCGGTCTCGGCAAAGCTCAGGCCCAGCGCGCGCCCCACGTCCTTGATGACCGCCTTGGCCTTCATGGTCCCGTAGGTGGTAATCTGCGCCACGTGGTCCTCGCCGTACTTCTCGGCGGTGTAACGCACCACCTCCAGACGGCGGCGTTCGCAGAAGTCCACGTCGATATCCGGCATGGACACGCGCTCCACGTTCAGGAAGCGTTCGAAAAGCAGATCGTACGGGATGGGGTCGATGTTGGTGATGCGCAGCGCCCAGGCCACGATGGAACCTGCGGCGGAACCGCGTCCCGGGCCCACGGGGATCTTGTTGTCCTTGGCCCAGTTGATGAAGTCCTGCACGATGAGGAAGTAGGCCGGAAACTCCATCTCCCGGATGACGCCCAGCTCGTATTCGAGCCGGTCCCAGTAGACCTTTTCGTCCACCTCGTACGGGGCCACCTCGATTCGTTTTTGCAGACCCTCGCGGCACAGGCGCACAAACTCTTCGTCAATGGAGACGCCCTCGGGCAGCTCGTAGACCGGAAAGGAGTAGTTGCCCAGCTCGATGGTCAGGTTGCAGCGTTCCGCGATGCGCTGGGAGTTCTTGATGGCCTCGGGCACGTGGGCGAAGGCGCGCTCCATCTCCTCGGGAGACTTGAAATACAGCTGGTTGGTGTCCATCCGGAACCGCTTCTCGTCGTCCACGGTTTTCTGGGTCTGGATGCACAGCAGGGTGTCGTGCGCCTCGTAGTCCTCGGCGGTGAGGTAGTGGCAGTCGTTGGTGGCCACCAGCGGCAGGCCGGTTTTTTCGCTGCACTGGATGAGCAGGTCGTTCAACCGCGTCTGGTCGCCGATGCCGTTGTCCTGCAATTCAAGGTAGAAGTTTCCCGGGAAAATGGCCTCGTATTCTTTGGCCATGGCCGCGCCCGCTTCGAGCCCCTCGTTCATGAGCTTGCGCGGAACTTCGCCCGCGAGGCAGGCGGACAGGGCGATGAGTCCTTCGGAGTGCTGGTTCAGCCAGTGCTTGGTGACGCGCGGCTTGTAATGGAATCCGTGCAGGTAGCCCCAGGAAACGAGCTTGATGAGGTTTTTGTAGCCCTTGTTGTTCTTGGCAAGCAGCACCAGATGGTAGCCGCCGGGCTTGTCCTTGCGGTTGTGGGCTTCGGCGTCATCCACGTCGCCGGGTGCCACGTAAACTTCGCAACCGATGATGGGCTTGAGCCCCATGTCCAGCGCTGTGGTATAAAAGGTGACGGCACCGAACATGGAACCGTGGTCCGTGATGGCCACGGCGGGCATGCCGAAGTCCTTGGCCTGCTGGCAAAGGTCGTTGATGCGGATGGCTCCGTCGAGGAGACTGAACTCCGTATGGACGTGAAGATGGACGAATTCGGCCATGTATATGTTTCGCTCCCTGAAGGCTTTGTTTGCGGAAGCGGCAGTGTATCCGAAAAGGTCTGGATACGGAAGCGGGCAGGGTGTGCGGACCGGGGTGCGCGTCCGCGGGCCCTCGTGGAGACATCGTGTTGTCATCGCATGGCTTTTGCGGCTAAGGTTCTTGAGCCTCGAACCATCGGGCGATTGCGTCCGGATATTTCGCATCGGGATATATATAGTAATGAACGAACCGCTCATCGCCATATGGGAACGACTGCCGCTGATGCTGCTTTTCGGCGGCGCGTACGTTGTCTACCGGATGCTTGCGGTGAACGGTCTTACCGAAGCGTTCGTCCGGGCCGCCGTTGTCAGAAGCGGAGGGCGGGCCTCGCGCCTAATACTATATATAGTGGTTGCGTCCGCGATTCTGTCCGCGTTCATCCCCAACGCAGTCACCGTGCTGACGCTCATTCCCATACTCAAGACGCTGGACGAGGACTTTCGCCAGGCGGGTGTGGAGACCATGACCACCCCGCTGATGCTGGCCGCAATCTATGGTGCCGGGATCGGCGGGATGGGTTCCATGATAGGCACGCCGGCCAATGCGGTGCTGCTTGTCGCGCTTGATCTGCTCTCTGTCCCGGGGCGTGAGTCGGTGACGTTCTTCAACTGGTTCCTGTGGTCCGTGCCGCTCGTGGCGGTATTCTGCCTGGCAGCGTGGTTTGTGGCGGCAGGGCTGGGGCTGGACCGGAAGCTGCGTTCCGGGAGAATCGCCATGGCCTGTTCCGCACCGGGCGCGTTGACGCCAAGGCAGCGTTTTGGCGTGAAGGCCTTTGCGGTATTCCTCCTGTTCTGGACGCTGGAGGCGGTGGCCGGGCAGCTCGTACAGGGCTTCGGGAGGTATGCACCATATCTGGCGCTCGGCTTCTCGGCGGCATATGCGTATCTCATATTCATATATAAGAGCGAGGGCCGACCGCTTTTGCGCGCGCTCGACATGACCAGCGGCGTTCCGCGCCGGGGGATTGCCTTTCTGCTCCTGCTGGCGGCGGTCTTTGCCGTGGCGAGAATGACCGGACTCGACGGGAAGATCTCGGAATGGCTGGGGCAGGGGCTGGTGCTTCCGCTTTCGCCGTGGTGGTTCATGTTCCTTGCGGTGCTCGGGGTGATATTCATGACCGAGATCCTGAGCAACACGGTCGTGGTGGCGGGCTTCTTCACCGTGGTCCACATGGCGGCGCAGGGACAAGGCTTCGATCCGCTGCCGGTCATGCTGGCAGTATCAGTGGCATCCACCTGTGCGTTCATGACGCCGGTTGCAACACCGGCCAACGCGCTGGCCTTCGGAGAAATGCGCGGCGCGTCGCTTGGCCGGATGCTGCTTCTGGGGGCCGTACTCAATGTCATTGGTGCGATCCTGATGGCCTCCTGGCTCGGATTCGTGCTGCCGTTGATCTACTGAATCGGCGTTCGCATCGCGAAAATGGACTGTTTGAAAATGCGGAAAGCGAAGAATATAGGGCGGAGGCCTGCGAGTATCGCAGGGTGAGTTGGCGGCGGATGCCGGGGCCAAGCGTGAGGCCCCAAAAAGGGTCTAAAAATACATCAATAAAAACAGCATATTGCAAAAGAAGTGAAAGAAAGGCTCATTTTTTCGAAAAAAGCGCTTGACCTGTGAAGGGTGTTTCCGTAGAACCTCTCTTCGTCGCGACGGGGCAGCCCACACGGGCCAAACAGAGCGACTTGTTCTTTCCAAATATATCGAGCGGTTAGCCGGAGCGGCTTTTCGGAATGTCCCAAACGGGGCGCCCGAAAAAAAGTTAAAAAAACGGTTGACAGGGGCGACACAAAAACATAGTTTGCCCTTCCTTGCTTCGGCAAGGCGTTCCGAGAAACGGAACTTCGGTCTTTGACAATTAAATAGCGAGTTGAGCGAAAGATCGCTTAATCACATGACCCGTAAGGGTCAGCTTGTGACGAGAGTGATCAAACTAATACTCCAAGTTATACAACTGGAGAGTTTGATCCTGGCTCAGATTGAACGCTGGCGGCGTGCTTAACACATGCAAGTCGTGCGAGAAAGTTTCCTTCGGGAGATGAGTAGAGCGGCGCACGGGTGAGTAACGCGTGGGTAATCTACCCGACAGATCGGGATAACAGGCGGAAACGCCTGCTAATACCGGATACGCTTCGTATTTAACTTTACGGGGGAAAGGTGGCCTCTACATGTAAGCTACCACTGTCGGATGGGCCCGCGTCTCATTAGCTTGTTGGTGGGGTAATGGCCTACCAAGGCAACGATGAGTAGCTGGTTTGAGAGGATGATCAGCCACACTGGGACTGAAACACGGCCCAGACTCCTACGGGAGGCAGCAGTGGGGAATATTGCGCAATGGGGGAAACCCTGACGCAGCGACGCCGTGTGCGGGAAGAAGGCCTTCGGGTCGTAAACCGCTGTCAGGAGGGAAGAAACCATTAGAGTCGAATAGGCTCTTTTGCTGACGGTACCTCCAGAGGAAGCACCGGCTAACTCCGTGCCAGCAGCCGCGGTAATACGGAGGGTGCAAGCGTTAATCGGAATCACTGGGCGTAAAGCGTGCGTAGGCGGCGCAGTAAGTCAGGGGTGAAAGCCCTCGGCTCAACCGAGGAATTGCCTCTGATACTGCTGTGCTTGAGGCTTGGAGAGGCAGGCGGAATTCCAGGTGTAGGAGTGAAATCCGTAGATATCTGGAGGAACACCGGTGGCGAAGGCGGCCTGCTGGACAAGTTCTGACGCTGAGGTACGAAAGCGTGGGTAGCAAACAGGATTAGATACCCTGGTAGTCCACGCCGTAAACGATGGATGCTAGGTGTCGGGCCGTTGGGTTCGGTGCCGTAGTTAACGCGATAAGCATCCC